>CAZIOV010000013.1:0-45663 GCA_964541045.1 uncultured Oscillospiraceae bacterium
AGGCAGCAGACGGCGGCATATCAATTGTAATAGCTTCTCCTTTTGTCTGCCGCCGCGCAATGCGTTTACTTCGTCGTTGATTAGAGGCTTATGGGGCAGGAAAGTTTCTGCACATGCTTTAACTGTTGTTCGCAATTGACGGATGTAAACGCCAAACTTTCGAGCGTAAGGCAGCAGACGGCAGCATATCAATTGTAATAGCTTCTCCTATTGTTTGCCGCCGTGCATAGCGTTTACTCCGTCGTTGATTATAGGCTTATGGGGCAGGAAAGTTTCTGCACATGCTTTAACTGTTGTTCGCAATTGACGGACGTAAACGCCAAACCTTTGCCTTGGAGGATGTGCGGCCTTTACTTTGTAATAATCTCTCCTATTGTTTGCCGCCGCGGTGAAGGCTTCGTCTGCTCCCGAAACTAAGCGGACAGCAAGCGAAGCGCTTGAAAGCACCGGGCTTATGGGGACTAAGCATTGTGACGGGTTAAAGCAGTCGCATAATGTCACAAAATCGGCAAATATGGAAAACAGTTGATATTGACAACCCGCATTGGCAGTGGTATAATAATAACAGCCAGAACGATAAGGGCACGGAAATAAGGGGGCGTAAAGGCTTCGACGGGGATTCTGATGGCGAATAAGCGAGTAGAGGAAGCGCCATTCTCTTTAAACGGCGCAAAATTAAATTTTAAACGACAATAACAGTTTAGAATTGGCTGCTGCTTAATAGCAGCCCGTCCTGCCGATGAGCACTGCGGCATCGGTTTGGGCGTCGCTTAGCAGTGAACGTCCGGCGGCGACTCCGGTGACCGTCGGATGAATTACCGGATACTAAGGCCCGGAGCGTGCTTGTCCGCGCCGGCCGAGGGAATGCAAAGGATAAGCTACACTCGTAGAAGGTTCGCAGGATGGGTTTTCGGACACGAGTTCGATTCTCGTCGCCTCCACCAAATAATGCAAATCCGAACACCGTATTTTTCGTTAAGCATACATTCGGGTTTGTTCTGATAATCGAGGAAGTCTGATTAGGGTTAGGCTTCCTCGTTTTCTTTGCGATACCGAGCCGCAGAGATACCGGGCAACGCACCGGGGAAGGTGTCGATTGCAGTGATAGTACCTGCAATCTGCTCACCGTATGATGCTTTCCGGGATAATACTGCCCGTGCTTATCGACTCGGCACTTGACAACCTCATCGCCGTATGCTATAATAATGAAAATTATTATTGTGTACGGAGGTAATATATCATGAAGCATATTGTTACTCTTAAGACCCGTAACCTTTGCAAGAGCGCAAAGAACGGCGGATGCGGCGAGTGCCAGACTTCCTGCCAGTCTGCCTGCAAAACAAGCTGCGGCATTGCAAACCAGAAGTGCGAAAAGTCTGACAAAAAATAACAGCTAAAATTTAATGCCGCCGCATTTTCCGGCGGCATTATTTTTTTTGACTCTGAAAGGATTTGTATTTTTTATGATACACTGCTACAAACAGGGCGGCTTAAACATTGTTTTAGACGTTTACTCCGGCTCTATACATATCGTTGACGACGTGTGCTTTGACATAATCGCAATGTTCGAGGACAAATCCGAGGACGAAATAGTTTCGCTTCTTCTGGATAAATACGCGGCCGACCCCGATGTGACCGAGCGGGAGCTTAAAGACTGCTACGACGAGATAGCCGCTCTCAAAGAGGATGGAACCCTGTTCGCGCCGGACGCTTTTGCGCCCATGGCCGGTGCACTGAAGGAAAGAGCCTCCGGCGTGGTAAAGGCGCTCTGCCTGCACGTCGCCCACACCTGCAATCTCAACTGCTCCTACTGCTTTGCGTCGCAGGGAAGATACTCCGGCGAGCGCGCCGTTATGAGCTTTGAAACAGGCAGGCAGGCGCTGGATTTCCTGATTGCCAATTCGGGGGAGCGGCATAATCTGGAAGTGGACTTTTTCGGCGGCGAGCCGCTTATGAATTTTGACGTGGTAAAACAGCTGGTGGCATATGCCCGCTCTGTTGAAAAGGAGGCCGGCAAAAACTTCCGCTTCACCCTTACCACCAACGGAATGCTGATCGACGACGACGTTATCGACTTTGCAAACAGGGAGATGAGCAACGTTGTTTTAAGTCTGGACGGCCGGAAAGAGGTTCATGACAGGTACCGAGTCGACTATGCCGGAAAGGGAAGCTGGGAAAGGATAGTTCCCAAGTTCCAAAAGCTGGTTGAGGCCCGCGGCGGAAAGAATTACTATATGCGCGGAACCTTCACCCATGCAAACCCCGATTTTCTGGAGGATATAAAGGTCATGCTGGATCTGGGCTTTAATGAGCTGAGCATGGAGCCCGTTGTCTGCGCGCCTGACGACCCGTCCGCCTTAAGCGAGAGCGATCTCGAAACAGTCAAAAAGCAGTATGAGGAGCTTGCCGAGCTAATGCAAAAGCGCCGAGCCGAAGGCAGACCCTTTACCTTCTATCACTATATGATCGATTTAAGCGGCGGGCCATGCATTTATAAAAGGATATCCGGCTGCGGCTCCGGAACCGAATATATGGCGGTTACCCCCTGGGGTGATCTTTACCCCTGCCATCAGTTCGTGGGGGACGAGAAATTCAAGCTCGGAAATATCTGGGACGGCGTTACCAACCGCGAAATGCAGGAGGAGTTTAAAAGCTGCAACGTCTACGCCCGCCCCGAATGCCGGGACTGCTGGGCAAAGCTCTATTGCTCGGGAGGATGCGCCGCAAACGCCTATCACGCAACCGGATCGATTCGCGGTGTGTACAAAAGCGGCTGCGAGCTGTTCCGCAAGCGCATGGAGTGCGCAATCTACCTGGAAGCCTTAAAAAGCCTTGAGGGCTGAGGTCATGCGGCTTTGCGATTTCGGGCGATCTGATTTGGGTCTGCCTTTTGGGGCTTATCATGAGCAAGACCCCGCCCGGCGCGCCCTATCATCCCGGTATTCTGCCGCAGCTTGTCTGTGAACCGTACCGAGTGCGGGCGGAGGCCGGGACGGCGCAAAGCCGCCTGTGCGGCTTAGGCCGTCCGAGCGGCTTAGGCCGCTCACGCGCAGGGCGCGTAGGCCTCCGCAGCTCGGGCTGTCCCGGGGGCGCGCCTCCCCCGTAGCCGGCAAAAGCCGGCCGCTCCAAAGCGAATATTATCATAACTTCCAAAAGAAAGCCCGGTGAAAAAATGACCGTCAACTCAATCACCCCCATCTGCGATTTTGTCAGGCAATATGCCAAAAGCAATTCGCTCAGACTTCATATGCCGGGGCATAAGGGCAGAGCGATTATAGGATGTGAAGAGCTTGATATAACCGAAATCGACGGCGCCGACGTGCTCTATCACGCCAGGGGAATAATAAGGCAGAGCGAGGATATCGCCGCCGGCCTGTTCGGAACGGCCAGAACCTTCTATTCCGCCGAAGGCTCTTCGCTGTGCATAAGGGCGATGGTATATCTTGCGAAGCTGTATGCCGGCAGCGAGGGACGGCCGCCCACGGTAATCGCCGCCCGAAACGCTCACAAAACCTTTATAGCCGCCGCCGCTCTTTTGGATATCGACGTTAGGTGGCTCTACTCGCTTGACGATTCCGTGCTGTCCTGCAAAATAGATCTTGCCGCGCTTGAAAGAATGCTGGCGGAGCTGAACCCTGCGGCTGTTTACATAACCAGCCCGGATTATCTTGGAAATATCGCCGATATAGGCGCGATTGCAAGCCTCTGCCGTAAATATAAATGCATACTTATGGTGGACAATGCCCACGGCGCATATCTTAAATTTCTTTCGCCGTCCGCTCATCCGATAGATTGCGGAGCGGACGTGGTCTGCGATTCGGCGCATAAAACCCTGCCCGCCCTGACCGGCGCGGCATATCTGCATATCTCCCGAACGGCGCCGGGCTTCTTTGCCGAGCACGCCGAAAACGCACTGTCGGTGTTTGCCTCAACCAGTCCGTCGTATCTGATATTGCAGTCGCTCGACGCCGTGAACGGCCTTCTGCATGACGGACTTCCGGATAGGATACGCGCTTCGGCCGGGGCGGCGGAGTCTGTTAAAAAAAGACTTTCCGAGCATGGCTATGCGCTTGTCCCGGGCGAGCCGCTTAAGCTGACAATATTCCCTAAGCCCTACGGCTATACCGGAACCGGGCTTGCCGAAATCCTTGCAAAAAAGGGGATAGTGTGTGAGCTTGCCGATCCCGACTATGCGGTTATGATGCTCTCCTGCGAGACTGCATCCGGGGATTATGCCCGCCTTGAGGACGCACTTTCGGCGATACCCCGCGTCGAGCCGATATCCGCCCGCCCGCCCAAGCTTATGCGGATGGAAACGGCAATGCCCCCGCACGAGGCGCTGATGTCGGCACAGGAATGGATCCCCGCCGCGATGGCTCGGGGGCGAATCCTCGCCGGGGCAAGCGTTTCCTGCCCGCCGGCAGTTCCGATAGCGGTAATCGGGGAGCGCCTGAACAGGTCGGCTGTGAAGCTTTTTGAATACTACGGAATCGAAAAATGCCTTGTTGTGCGAAATGATGCGGAAATGCCTGAATCCGGAAAAAATTTCTATCGCTATTGACATATGTATAATATTGTGCTATCATACATAATGTATATTTATATCATATAATAAGTGGCGTATTTGCAATTTCCCGATTCCGCGACCGAAGGAATCGGAAAGCCGGGATAAAGCAAAAATACTTTGCTCCGTTTTCACCCGAAGCATTTTGTAAATATATTCAATCGCCTGCATTACTGTTATAACAGATACAAATATTACGGAAGCCGATAACGTGGTTTATCGCCGTCATCATCAAATGCCATAACGATTATTTAATCCGGCTGATAAACGAACGGAAAATCATCCTGTTTTTCTCTGATTTTTCTTTCACCGTAATCGGCAAAGAAGCAAATATCCTTGATGCGGCAACGGCAGAGCTTTGCCTCATCTGCCCCGCGTCTCATTGCGGGAAAATGCCTTATAAGGCAAAATGAGAATGTATACCTGCAGACCGTGCTGTATACATATTAAACGGTATGTATCCGCCAGAAAATTTTTGGATACAGGAAAGGTTTGATCTTCTTAAATGGATATTTTCATAATAGTTCTGCTTTTGCTTTTGTCTGCGGTATTTTCGGCATCTGAAACCGCGTTTTCGGCCGCCAAGGACACAAGGCTCCGCGCAATAGCGCAGGACGGCGGCAAACGTGCAAAGCTGGCTATTAAAATTTCCGAAAACTTCGATAAGGCGCTGACGGCTATCCTTATCGGAAACAATATTGTTAATTTGGCGGCGGCGTCCGTGGCGACGCTGATGGTAACCGGCCGCTTCGGCTCGAAGTATGTAGTCGCGGGTACGGCGGTTATGACGGTTCTTGTCATCATCTTCGGCGAGATTATCCCCAAAAACCTCGCAAAGGAATACCCCGAAACCTTCTGCCTGTTCATAGCCTACCCTTTGTGGGGGATGATAGTTGTGTTCACGCCGCTGGTCTGGCTGCTGGTAAAGCTCAAAAACCTTGTTGTTAAGCTTTTCGGCGGCGAAAATGACCAGCCCTCCATGACAGAAGAGGAGCTTAAGCTGATGATTGACGAAATCGAGGATGAGGGCGTGCTCGACGAGTCCGAGAGCGACCTTGTCAAGAACGCGCTGGAATTTTCCGATATCTCGGTTTCGGAAATCCTTATTCCGCGTGTGAACATAGCGGCGGTTGAAATCGGGGACGATGTTGAAACTATTAAGGAAGCCTTTATAACCTCTCACTTTTCAAGGCTCCCGGTCTACGAAAAGACGATCGACAGCATTGTGGGAATCATCCACGAAAAGAACTTCTTCGATATGTATCTTCACGGCGGGCGCGACATTGGCGAGATTATTCAGAAGCCGCTTTACATATTCGGTCTGACCTCGATTTCGGATATAATGAAGGAAATGCAGCGTTCAAAGAGCCATATGGCAGTAGTCGTGGATCAGTATGGCGGAACCCAGGGCATTATAACCATGGAGGATATTATTGAGGAGCTTGTCGGCGAGATTTACGACGAGACGGACGAGGAGGATACATCCTTTGTGTCTCTCGGCGAGAACGAATACGAAGTCTCGGCGGACCTCAGCATAAGAGACTTTCTGGATAAAGCCGGCCTTGAGGAGGACGGGATTGAGACCGACTGCAATTCGATAGGCGGCCTTGTCATGGAGAATTTAGACCACATACCCAGTCTTGACGAGGAGGTTGAGATATCCCGCTTCACCTTCAGGGTAATATCGGCTGACGAACAGAAGATAGACAGGGTTCATGTAACCGTTCGCGAGAAGCCGGAGGAGGATGACGGCGGCGAAAGGGACCGCGATAAGGAAAAAGATAAGGATAAAGATAAGGATAAAGATAAGGATAAAGACAGGGAAGCAGATGACGGTTGATTTGCTTTCGGCTGCTTTGTTGTAATATGCTCGGGAGTCAATGCAATATTGGCTCCTGTTTTTTTACCCTCTCGGCCGTTATTAGTCAAATTGCACAGTTTTCGGGCTTGAAATTCTCCGAATCTTTCAGGAAACAAAGAAAGTTCGCTATTGCATTTTTCAAACCCTGATGGTATAATTGATGTACAAAGTGGTATTTAGTGTGAAATAGCGGTATTAAAGTGGGAAAGAGGTGAACCGAATGCCTGCAAACTCAGGTCAGAGCGCAAACGTCAATATGAGCGGAGAGCTGCCGTATACCCTGGATTCAAAAGGAAGAATGAGCTTTCCGTCCCGCTTCCGCGAGGTTATCGGCGATCGGTTCATGCTTACGCGCGGCGCGGATCACCGCCTTGTCGCCTATTCGGAGGAAAAGTGGCAGAGCCTGGTCGAAAAGATTTCTGCAATGCGTCCCGGCAGGGAAAAGGAAATGCTTACGCATATATACGTAAAGGGCGCAAGCCCGGTTGAAACCGATAAGCTCGGAAGAATCCTGGTTCCGCAGGCTCTGCGCGAATACGCCGGGCTTATAAAGGACGTTTATGTGGTAGGGGCGATAGACGTCGCCGAAATCTGGGATAAATCCACCTATGAAGATTTCACCCAGTCCATCAACCCGGAGGAGCTGTACGCTGCTATGGCGGCGCTGGAATGATAATGGAATTCGAACATATCCCCGTGATGCTTGACGAATGCATCGCCGGGCTTAATATAAAGCCCGACGGCGTTTATGTAGACGGCACGGCCGGCGGCGCAGGGCATTCGAGGGAAATAGCCCGGCGGCTTACAACCGGCAGACTTGTCGCCATCGACCGCGACCCCGACGCGGTTGAAATCGCTCGCGAAAGGCTTTACGGCCTGAACGCGGTCGTTGTCCGCGATAATTTTGCAAATATAGACGGAATACTGGCGTCGCTCGGAATAAGCGGAATCGACGGCATGCTGCTGGATCTCGGGGTTTCCTCCTATCAGCTTGACAATGCCGAGCGCGGCTTTTCCTACAATGCCGACGCCGAGCTTGATATGCGCATGAGCAAAGAGGGCCCGAGCGCCCGCGATGTTGTTAACACCTACTCCTACGGCGAGCTTTGCCGCGTGCTGTTTGAGTACGGCGAAGAAAAATTTGCCAAAAACATTGCCTCTAATATAATAAAAGCGCGTGAATCCAAACCTATCGAATCCACAACGGAACTGGCTGAAATAGTAAAAGCATCGGTTCCGTCGAGGGTTCGTAGGGAAAAGAACCCCTGCAAGAAGACCTTTCAGGCAATAAGAATAGAGGTCAACAACGAGCTGGGGGAGCTTTCGGAGGCACTCGACAAGGCTTTTGAGGCGCTTAATATAAACGGAAGACTCGCCGTTATAACCTTCCACTCGCTGGAGGACAGGCTTGTTAAACAGAGATTTGCGTCATTTGCCCGGGGCTGCATATGCCCGCCGGAGTTCCCGGTGTGCGTGTGCGGAAGAACACCGAGGGCAAAGCCGGTCGGCAAAAAGCCGATCGAACCGTCGGCGGCAGAGCTTCAGTCAAACAGCCGCAGCCGCTCCGCAAAGCTGCGCATAGTAGAAAAAATCAAGGATTAAAAATATATAGTATATGTTCGCTTTAATCGGACAAAGAAGCATATGAAAGGAATGAGCAAGCATGGCCACTCAAAGGGGAAACCTAGCCTATGATATCACCGCCTACGAGCCGAAGGTTAAGCAGCCGGAGGCGGAACGCCAGCCGAGAATTAAGGTTAAAAACAATTCCAACGTTCAGCAGCAGAGCGCTAAAAGCATACTTGCAACCGCAGCTGTGATAATGGCCATGTTCTTTGCAATGCTTTACGGCAAGGTGGAAACCAACCGCCTGTTCGGGGAGACAACCGAGCTTCGGGAGCAGCTTAAGGCGCTGGAGGCCGAAAACATTTCGCTGGCGGCCGAATACGAATCCCGGACATCCCTCAAAAACGTCGAGGAATACGCCCAGAATACCCTGGGCCTTACCAAGCTTGACAAATCCCAGATAGAATACGTCGAGTTCGAGGGAAACACCGTAATCGAGGTTGTGGAGACCGAAAAGAAAAATATTTTCGTTATAATAAGGAACTGGTTATCGAATATCTATGAATATCTCGGCGTGTAAATAAATAAGTATAATGTATCAGAGGAAAGTTAAGTTTGCCTTTGCAATATCGAAGGGGTTAAACTTAGCTTTCTTGTCTAATTTGCAATCAATACCGGTCTGTTATCAATGTAAATGAAAGGAAATAAAAATGGCAGTAACCGATAAAACAACCTCCTCAATGCGCAGAAGGCTCTATTTAATAATTTTCGCCGCACTTGTTCTGTGCATGGTATATGTGGGCATACGGATGTACGACGTTGCGGTGAAGGAAAGCGAAAAGTATCAGGCGCTTGCAAACAGCCAGCAGTTCCGCACCACCACCGTAAAGGCCAACCGCGGCACCATATATGACCAGAACGGGCAGGTTCTTGCCCAGAGCATAACCGTCTACACCGTTTTTGTGGACCCGCGCACCTTCGCCGAAAGGGACATGGGCGTCGAATCCACCATGTACCGCGAGGTAGTCGGCCGCGACCCGGAGGAGTACCAGGTGGACCGCGAGGAGTATATAGTTTCCACCCTTTCGGAGGTGCTGGACGTTGCACCGGAGGATATAAGGCAGAAGCTTTATAAAGACAACGCCTACCAGGTAATCGCCAGTGACGTTGAAAAGGAAGAGGCCACAGAGATTATCAACGCGATGGCGGAGGCTGATATAACCTCGGTCGGCGTCACCCCTACCTCAAAGAGATATTATCCGCAGAACGACCTTGCAGCCAATGTCATAGGTCATTTGCATTACGACGGCTACGGCATCTACGGTCTGGAGGCTTATTACGACGATTACCTCACCGGCACCGACGGCGTAATAGTCAGCGCGCGTGACGCTACCGGCGCCGAGTTCCAGTATAAGTATAAGCAGAGCTACGACGCCAAAGACGGCGACTCTATTTATACAAACCTTGACGCCACCATTCAGTATTACTGCGAAAAGGCGCTTGAAAGCGCCGTGCTTGCCAACAACCCCAAGGATAAGGCCTGCGCAATAGTTATGAACGCCAAAACCGGCGCGATATATGCCATGGCGACCGAGCCGGACTATAACCCAAACGAACCTACGGAAATCTACGATTCGCAGCAGGCGGCGATACTTGCGGGGCTTGAAAGCGCGGGAAATGTTGAGGAATACAACGAGCAGCGCTCCGAATTCTGGAACAAGCAGTGGACGAATAAAGCGATATCCTCGCTATACTTCCCCGGCTCGATATTCAAGGTGGTAACCGGCTCGGCGGCTATTGAAGAGAACGCCATAAGCTTGGATGACAAGTTCTACTGCAGCGGCTCGGTAGTTGTCGGCGACCGCGAATTTCACTGCTGGACTACCCACGGCGGCCACGGAACTCAGAACTTTGTTGAAGCTATGACGCACTCCTGCAACCCGGCTTTCGTTGCAATAGGGCAGAAGCTGGGCGCAAAGAACTTCTGCAAATACTTTGAGGCCTTCGGGCTGACAGAAAAGACCGGCATAGACCTGCCGGCCGAGACGAACAGTATTTTTGCCTCTTACGAAAATATGACCCCGGTAACCCTTGCGTCAAGCTCCTTCGGTCAGACAAATAAGATAACTCCGATTCAGATGATATGCGCATATGCGGCGGTTGTAAACGGCGGATACCTTGTAACCCCGTATATTGTGGACAAAATTGTGGACTGCGACGGCAACATAGTCAAGGAGTTCACTCCGACAATCAAGCGCCAGGTAATATCCGAGGAGACGTCCGAGATAATGCGGGAAACCCTTGAAACGGTTGTAACCGAAAACTCGGGAAGCAACGTTTATATCAAGGGCTACAACATCGGCGGCAAGTCGGGAACCTCGCAGAAGCTGGACGAAAACCCCGACGGCGACACCTATGTTTCCTCCTACTGCGCATTCTATCCCGCCAACGACCCCGAAATAATCATGCTTGTTGTGGTAGACGAGCCGCGCAACGGCCTTTATTACGGCTCTGCCGTCGCCGCACCGGTGGTTTCGGAGGTGTTCACCGAAATCCTTCCTTATCTCGGCTACTACGCCGAGTATACCGAAGATGAGCTTGCCGATCTGGAGGTTACGGTGCCCGATGTTCAGGGCGCCGAAATCGGCTCGGCAATGGCCACCATCGAAGGCCTCGGCCTTAAATACAGCATAGTCGGAGACGGCGAAACGGTTGTAAAGCAGGTCCCCTCAAGAGGAGTTCAGATGCCCAAGGAATGCACCGTTATTCTTTACACCGACGAGGACTATGAGGAGACTATGGTCACCGTGCCGGATATCACCGGCTATTCGCTCGAAAAGGCAAACAAAAAGCTCGCTTCACTCGGCCTTAACCTGCGTCCCTTGGGAGGAGCTGCCCATAAGGCGGGCGCCGTATGCTCGGGCGGAATGAATTATGTCAACGTCGAGGTGCCCAAGGGCACGGTTATAGAAGCTTACTTCCTTGTCAACGATGAGACGGGATAACGGTGCGGGAAAGCGAAGCGAAAATCCGTTCCGAAAGGCTGTGAAGAGCCGCCGGGCAAGCGCTGCTCATAGGCCCTTCGCACTGCTTGCATGGCGGTAAGCTGGGCGTCCCGCCCGATCCGACGGCAACCGAAAGGGTCGCTCCCGGCGATTACACTCCGCGCTCGGCAAACGAGGCGGTCGGAGATCCCGATTAGCTTGCGAGCCGCAGCGTTGCGCTGCCCGAATAATTCCGTAATCGGGCGGTTCAAAACACAAAAACGAATCAGAGGCGATATTTTTGAAGCTCCATGATATTCTTAACGGCGTTGCAAACACTTCCCTTGACAATTTCGAGGTAAACGGCATATTTTCGGACAACCGCAAGCCCATGGGCAAGGGGGATATCTTTGTAGCCCTAAAGGGCGCGAAATTCGACGCTCACCGGGCCGTCCCCGACCTTTATAAAAAAGGCGTGAGCGCTTTTGTGGTCGAGCATGACTGCGGCGTTCCCAACCAGATAATTACGGATAATTCCCGCCTTGCACTGTCGCGCATCTGGGCAAATTATTACGGCAGCCCCGAGCGCAGAATGAAGCTTATAGGCGTAACCGGCACCAACGGCAAGACTACCGTAACAACGGTCATAAAAAAGCTGTTAACGGCTTTCGGCCACAAATGCGGCTTAATAGGCACCTGCGGCAACGAAATCGGCGAAGAGGCGGTTCACTCGGAGCGCACCACCCCCGAGCCGGATGAATTCTTTGAGCTTCTTGCAAGGATGGCGGACGCCGGGTGCGAATACGTTGTAATGGAGGTCTCCTCGCAGGGGCTGAGCCAGTTCAGGCTGGGGGACGCTTATTTTGACGTGGCAGTCTTTACCAACCTCACGCAGGACCATCTGGATGTTCACGGAACCATGGAAAACTACTATCAGGCCAAGAAGCTGCTTTTTGAACGCTGCAAAACGGCTCTTGTAAATACGGATGATCCCCGGGGCAGGCGGCTTTTTGGCGAGATAACCTGCCCCAAATACAGCTTTTCGATAGACGATTACTCGGCGGACTACTCGGCAAGCGGAACAGAGCTTAAAAGCTCCGGCTCCGACTTTTGGTATTCCACCCCGAAAAAAAGCTTCCATGCGCATATCAGGCTGCCCGGAAGCTATAACGTTTCAAACTGTCTGGCGGCGCTGGCCGCTCTTGACATTATGGGATACGAGGGAAATGTGTCCGTCCCGGCGATAGCGGATATCGCGGGGGTCAGGGGCAGGTGCGAGGTTGTTCCCACCGGCAGGGATTTCACGGTGATTTTGGACTATGCCCACACGCCCGACGCGCTTGACAATATCCTTTCGGCGGTGCGCGTTCTCACAAAGGGCAGGCTTGTCTGCCTGTTCGGGTGCGGCGGCAACCGCGACCCCATAAAGCGCCCCTTAATGGCCAAATCCGCAGCTCATCATGCCGATTTCCTCATAGTAACCTCGGATAACCCGCGCGATGAGGAGCCTCATTCCATCATAACTCAGATAATAGCGGGTCTTGAAGGCGAGGCTTGCGAATATATTGAAATAGACGACCGGCGCGAGGCTATATTCTGGGCGGTTAAAAACGCCCGCCCGAACGACGTCATAGTTCTTGCCGGCAAGGGGCATGAGGATTACCAGATACTTGCGGGCGGGAAAAAGATACACTTCGACGAGCGCGAGGTGGTCGCAGAGGCTCTTGATGCTCTTAAATAAAGGGAAATTAATTGGAAAGGACTAAAAACGCGTATGCCTTTTTGGATTAACCTTATAGCCGGTCTGCTTTCTTTTGCGATTTCCGGCACCTTCGGCCTTATACTTATACCTTACCTCAGAAAGCTAAAGGCCGGCTCGCATATACTCGATATCGGCCCCGCCTGGCATAAATCCAAGGAGGGCACCCCGCTTATGGGCGGATTCATGTTCATCCTTTCTGTCCCAGTTGCGGCGTGGGTAGCATATATCATCATCAAAATGTACCGCGAGGCACACATGATGGAAATTCCGGAAAAGGCGGGTCTGAAGCTTCTGCTTGCGGTCGCCGTTTCCATGCTGTTTATGCTCATCGGCTTCGCCGACGACTATATAAAGGTGGTTAAAAAGCGCAACCTTGGCTTGAGCATAAAGGCCAAAACCGCATTGCAGGCGGTTTTAATCTGCGTTTATCTTGCCGCGCTTCATTTTTTGGGCTATACCACCGAGGTTGTTTTCCCGCTGATAGGCGCTGTCGATTTCGGATGGCTGTATTACCCTGTTATGGGAATAGCGATTTACGGAATAGTTAATGCCGTTAACTTCACCGACGGTGTGGACGGCCTTTTAGGCTCGGTAACGGTAGTCTATGCGGCGGCGTTTGCAATGATATTCGTTATTTTGGATAACTGGGAGATGTCCGCGCTGTCGATGGCGTTGGCCGGCGGCTGCCTGGGCTTTCTTATCTGGAACCTTCACCCCGCGAAGGTCTTCATGGGCGACACCGGCTCAATGTTCTTGGGCGGAATGGCGGTGGCCCTGGGAATAGCCAGCGGGCTGGAGCTTTTGATTCCGCTTGTGGGAATAATATATGTTGTAGAGCTTTTAAGCGACGTTATCCAGATCTTAAGCTTTAAAATCCGCAAAAAGAGAGTATTTAAAATGGCGCCGATACATCACCATTTCGAGCTTTGCGGATGGAGCGAATATAAAATACTCTGGGTGTTTGCCGGCATAACCTTTGCCGCCGGAGCGCTCGGCGTGCTTGCCGCCTGGATATACAGCACCGGCATATAAAATACCGATTTTCGTCCGATGAGAAACCGAAAAAACGGGCAGGAACCGCCGTATTGCTGGCTTCACGCCCGCTTTTACGACCGCGCATGGCCGCGGCCGAGTGCGGTCAAATGCTTTTGACGAAAACGAGTATAGAGCATGGCATAATAATCGGGAAAGTGAGGGCCGGCAGATGATAAAAAGAAAAAAGGCAAAACCCGCCTCTGCGTCCGGCGCACCGACGGAAGCAGCTTCCGCCGAGGTGGCGCAGAGCGGAACAAAACGCCGCAAAAAAGAGCCGGGGCTGAGGCTTGTGGACGGAAACCTGGATATGATGTTCCTGATAATAGTTGTAGTTCTTTTGGCTTACGGAATCATTATGATGTTCTCGGCCAGCTACATGGAGGGCCTTCTTTCCAGCGCGAACGACGGCTACGCTTACGTAAGAACACAGAGCATAGCGGCGATAATAGGCGTAGTTGCCATGTTGTTCGTCTCGTTTTTCGACTATCACATATTCATGAACTCGAATATAGTTGTGCTCGGCTATCTGGGAATGCTCGCCCTGCTTACATACACCTCGTTCTTCGGCGTGGCATATGAGCAGGCGCCGACCGCCCACCGCTGGATAGAGATAGGTTCGTTCTCCTTCCAGCCGTCCGAGGCAATGAAGCCGGTATTGGTGATAACTCTGGCCTTCCTGGTGGTTAAGAACCGGGCGCATCTGAACTCCTATAAAAAGGGCTGCCTGCCGCTGCTTATAGTCCTTGCTCCGATAGCGCTGAATATGGTTTTACAGAGGCATATGTCGGGCCTTATGATAATGTGTGCGCTCTTTGCCTGCATAGTCGTCTTAAGCGGCATGGACTGGAAGAAGATAATTGTAATGGGCGCTGTCTGCGTTGCGGCGCTGCTGGTGGTTATTGCGCTGTATTCGCTTTTGAGGGAGGGCGGGCTTAACTACATCTTCGACCGCCTTAAGAGCCACGGCAGCATCGACGAGGGCATTAACGACGATAACTGGCAGGTTTCACAGTCGCTGATAGCAATAGGCACCGGCGGATGGTTCGGGCTGGGCTTCGGCGAATCGCGCCAGAAATACCTTTGGCTGCCCGAGTCGCAGAACGACTTTATTATTGCAATAATAGTGGAGGAGCTCGGCTACCTCGGCGGAATAACCGTTTTGCTGCTGTTCGGCCTGCTTGTTTGGCGCGGCTTCAGAATAGCCTCGAAGGCTCCGGATAAGTTCGGAATGCTGATAGTGAGCGGACTGACCTTTAAAATCGGCTTCCAGGTAATACTTAATATCGCCGTCGCCTGCGACGTTTTCCCGAACACCGGCATACCGCTGCCGTTTTTCAGCTCGGGCGGAAGCGCGCTGATGATTCAGCTCGTCGAGATGGGAGTTATACTCGGAGTCTCGCGGCAATGCGAAAATATCTGAGTGCTTGAAAAAGCCTCAATCAGGGGGATATATATGCTTAAAGTAATTCTTTCGGGAGGGGGCACGGCAGGGCACGTAAACCCCGCGCTCGCCATCTCCGAAATTATAAAGGAACACCGGCCGGACGCCGAATTTCTATATGTCGGCACGCCCAATGGAATAGAAAAGGAGCTTGTCGAAAAGGCCGGCATACCCTTCGCCGAAATGAAGGTGGCGGGCTTTCAGCGAAAGCTCACCCTTAAAAACATAAAGCGGAACATCGTCGCGGCGGACTATTTTCTTCACTCCGGCGCACGCTCCCGCCGGATACTCAACGATTTTAAGCCGGACCTTGTAATAGGCACCGGCGGGTACGTCTGCGAGCCTATAGTTCACAACGCCGCCAAGCTGGGCATAAAAACCGTAATACACGAGCAAAATGCATTTCCGGGGGTTACCACCAAGGTCCTTGCAAAAACCGCCGACAGAGTAATGCTGACGGTTGAAAAGGCCCGTGAATATATAAAGGAAAAGGACAAGTGCGTTGTAACCGGGCTTCCGGTGCGCTCCGGGTTCGACAGGAACAGGCTTTCAAAAGCCGAGGCAAAGGCCGCTCTTGGGCTTGACTGCGGCATCTGCATACTTTCCACGGGCGGAAGCCTCGGGGCGGGAAGAATAAACGAAACCGTTTCCGACCTTATAGCGTGGTACGTTAAAAACGGCATAAAGGTAAACCACATCCACTCATATGGCAAAAACGGCAGAGGAACCTTTGCGGCCTCGCTTGCTTCAAACGGAGTCGATTTAAGCAGGCACCCCGAATTTATCGTGCGGGAGTATATTGACAATATGTCTACCTGCATGGAGGCGGCCGACCTTATAATCAGCCGCTGCGGGGCCGGCGCACTGACCGAGATTGAGGCTGTCGGCTGCGGCTCTATTCTTGTCCCCTCGCCGATAGTGGCGGAAAACCATCAATATCACAACGGAATGGTGCTGGCCGATGCCGGGGCGGCGATACTTGTCGAGCAGAAGGATCTTAGCTCGGAGTGGCTTATAAACACCGTCAGCTCGCTTTTGAACGATCCCGCACGCCTTGCTTCGCTTTCGGAAAACGCCGCGAAGCTGTATATCAGGGACACTGCCGAAAGAATATATTCGGTCATAAGTGAAGTAATTTAACAGTTTTTCCCCTCTTATCATATTATACTCATAGCCGATACCTTTTTCGTGCCGGGCGCCGCGGAATATCTGCACGCCTTTTGCGGCGGGAAAGGGGTATAAAAACGAAAAATATGGTAAAGGGGAATTAAGATGCTTGAAATAAACTGCGCCGACCCCGGCGCGCATGCCGACTCGAAGCAAAGCCTGCTTGTTATAGAGGGCGGAAAAAGAATAGAGGGCGAAATAAAGGTTCAGGGCGCAAAAAACAGTTCCCTGCCGGTGCTCGCCGCGTCGTTTCTGTGCGGCGAAGCGAGCATTATACATAACTGCCCGGCGCTTTCCGATACCTTTGCCGCCTGCCGAATTCTAAGCTCGCTGGGCTGCAGATGCTCAAGGGAAAAGCTCGGCGTAACGGTGGATTCCGCTCCGGCCGAGGGCTGCACCGTAAGCGAGTCGCTGATGAGGGAGATGCGCTCCTCGATAGTTTTTCTCGGGGCAATACTCGGCAGAACGGGCAGGTGCCGCCTTTCCTTCCCGGGAGGGTGCGAGCTCGGCCCGAGGCCGATAGACATACACTTAGAGGCGCTTAAAAAGCTCGGCGTGAGAATAATTGAGGACCACGGCGTGCTCGACTGTACCGCCGGCGCTCGCCCGGCAAATGTCGGCATAACCCTTTCGCTGCCGTCTGTCGGCGCAACGGAAAACATTATGCTGTATTCCGCCCTCGGCGAGGGCGAAACGGTTATCTACAATGCCGCCCGCGAGCCGGAGATATGCGATCTTGCAGGCTATCTGAACGCCTGCGGCGCCGATATAAAGGGGACCGGCAGCTCGACCGTTTCCGTAACCGGCGTTAAAAAGCTGCATGGCTGCGAATACACCGTCATGCCGGACAGAATAGCTGCGGCCACCTATATGGGAGCGGCGGCTGTCACCGGCGGCGAGCTGATCCTTTCAAACATCAACCCGAGGGATATGTATAGCTGCATGTCGATATTTTCCGAAATGGGCTGCGGGGTGTACCCCTACTCCGATAAGCTGTTTATAAACGCAAAGAAGCCGCTTAAGGCGGTGAGAACGGTGCGCACAATGCCGTATCCCGGGTTTCCCACCGACTGCCAGCCTATAGTTATGGCGGTCCTGACGCGTGCAAGGGGAACCAGCATGATAGTTGAAAACATATTTGAAAACCGCTTTATGGCCGTCCCGGAGCTGCTGCGCATGGGCGCAGATATAAAGGCGGAGGGCAGAGTTGCGGTTATAGAGGGCGTTCCCGCACTTTCCGGCGCAGGGGTAAGGGCCGCGGATCTTCGGGCCGGGGCGGCGCTTGCGGTCGCGGCTCTGGGAGCCGAGGGAACCACCTCGATATCCAATCTGCACCTTATCGACAGGGGCTATGAAAGCATAGAAACGGTTCTTGCTTCGGTGGGAGCTTCGGCAAAAAGGAAGTAGTTTCCGAAAACATATTCAAAGGAAAGGAAGGGCAAAATGAAGGAAGCTGTTAAAGCCTCTGCTCCGCACGGGGGCAGAACCACACGCCGCAGGCGGAAAAGAAACCTATCCCTCTATTATCTATTAATATTCGCGGTTTCCGCACTTATTCTTTTTGTTCTTTCAAGAACCGTATTTTTCAGGATAGACGAATATCAGGTGGCGGGAAACAACAGGTATTCCGCCGCTCAGATACTTTCCGCCGGCAACCTTTACACCGGCAGGAATATGTATAACATAAACATCGGCAAAACCGAAAAAAACATATCGGACGCCCTTATTTACATCGAGAACATAACAATAAGGAGGAAGCTTCCGAATAAGCTTATAATAACCGTTGAGGAGGCCGAACCGTTTGCCTGCTGCCGCTACGAGGACGCAAGGTACGCGGTCATCAGCCGAAGCGGAAGGTATCTTGAAACCGAGCAGGCCTCGCCGAGAACAGAGCTTTTGCAGATCTACGGGCTTGACCTTACCGGCGTAAGCCTTGGCAACAAGCTTGAATCGAAGGACCCCAACAAAATAACAATAGTGAACCAGCTTTTTGACGCTATAGACGAAACCTGCCCCGGCAAAATAAGCTATATAGACATAACCGACAGAACCGATATAATGCTTGGTTACGAGCAAAGGATAGACGTCGAATTCGGCAGCTCTCTGGATTACGAATACAAGCTCAGATATATCAAGGCAATAGTGGATGAGCTTGATCCCGACGCCTGCGGAAGAATAATATATCACAGCGCCTCGGCGGGGGCTTCGTTCATAACCGAAGAGGACTATGCCGCCATGGAGGAGGATATGCAGCGCCGCGTAGAGCTTGAGCAGTCGAATCAGGACGACACTCAGCAGGATACGGAGGACGGCCAAGCGCAGTAAAACCGGTAGCCGGTCGCAAACGGCGCCGCAAATCCGGCGGATATGCTGCGGCGGATTAAAAAAGTTTGCCTGCCGGAACAAATTATCTGAAAATTGTTTTAAAAACCTATTGCCAAGAACGAAATTTTATGCTACTATAATACTGTATTTAGATATGTACGACTTTTCTTCGGCATAGATTGTGCCTGCGTCTGTCAGATAAGGTCAAGCATGTTATTAATAGATATTGGAGGAATAGGAAAATGGGCTTCGTTATGGAAAATGAAGGATTGGATCTTGCCAAGATCAAAGTAGTAGGTGTCGGCGGAGGCGGAGGAAACGCCCTTAACTGCATTGTGGCCGCGGGAATACAGAACGTTGAATATATAGCTGTAAATACTGACGCTCAGGCTCTTAAAAACTCCAAGGCGACGACGAAGATACAGATAGGCCAGAAGCTTACCCACGGCTTGGGAGCAGGCGGAAAGCCCGAAAGAGGAGAGGGCGCCGCTCAGGAGTCGAAGGACGAGATACTTGAAAACCTTAAAGGCGCCGATATGGTGTTTATAACCGCCGGCATGGGCGGAGGAACCGGAACGGGCGCCGCACCCGTAGTGGCGGAAATCGCAAGGGAACTGGGGATCCTTACGGTTGCGGTGGTAACAAAGCCGTTCGCCTTTGAGGGAGCAAGAAAGCTTAAGCAGGCAGAAAAAGGAATAGAAAACCTTCTTGCAAACGTAGATTCACTTATTGTAATACCCAACCAGAAGCTTCTTACCGGAAAAGAAAATCTGACAATGCGCCAGTCGTTCGCGCTGGCCGACGATATTCTGAAAACCGCTGTTCTGAGCGTTACCGAGCTTATTCTGCGCAACGGCGAAATCAATGTTGACTTTGCCGATGTTAAAACGATTATGTCCAACGCCGGATACGCTCACATGGCCATCGGCCACGGCGAAGGCAAGGACAAGGTTGCCGACGCCGTAGCCCAGGTTATATCCAGCCCTCTGCTCGAAACCTCTATCAAGGGCGCAAAGAGGCTGCTTCTTAACATCACCATGTCCGACGATATAATCGCGGGCGACGTTGCGGAGCTTACCGATACCATAACCAAGGCCGCCGCCGAGGATGTTGAGCTTATCTTTGGTACAAGCTTCAATGAGGAGCTTTCCGACACGATTGACGTTATAGTTATCGCCTCCGATTTTGACGCTTATAACGCCCCGGAGGACGGTGCTGAGGATTCATCATCCGCATCGGCGGAGCCGAATAAGGAAAGCAAGGATGATTCCGGCAGCTTTTATGACGGTCTGTGGAAAAACCTTTTTAACTGATTTTTAGCAATTTTGCGGCACGGAAGTATGTTTTCTGTGCCGTTTTTGCTATATATCAGGCTCATTTTTTGTTGCTTTTCACATAATAGTGGTAAAAAAAGCTTAATAGCCTTGACTTTTTGGCGCAAAAATGCTATTATGTTTGAGTGGTGGATTTGTGAGGTGGTGGCCATGCTTAAGAGCGGGTATAAATCCCTTAGCGATGAAAGCCTGGCGTTGCTTGCCGGAAAAGACGAGGAAGCCTTTTCCGAGCTTATAGCAAGGCACCTTGCTTCCGTAAGGCGCGCCGCCGGAATGTATTCCGCAAATCTGTCGGATTTTGATGATCTGGTGTCCGAGGGAATACTCGGTTTGATGAACGCAATTAAAACCTATGACGGTGAAAGGGGAGCGCGCTTTTCCACCTATGCCTACTCCTGCGTTCACAACAGAATGATCACGGCTATAAAAAAGTCTCAGCGTATAAGCAGGCGTGAGGAAAATATCGAAGGGCTGGAGCTTGCAGGCTCGCAGTCTCCCGAAAGCATTGTTATCCGCCGCGAGGAGCTGAGTGAGGTTTTGGGCTGGATGGAAAAGGGTCTCAGCAAAACCGAAAAGAACGTTTTCGAGCTGTATATGTCCGGCGCAAGCTATCGTGAAATTTCCGAAAGGCTGGGTATATCGCTCAAATCGGTGGATAATGCGCTTTTGAGAGTGCGCAGAAAGCTCCGCCGCAATCTATGATAAAAGCCCAAAGGGTTTTTATAAATAATATTTTAAGCCATGCAGCTTAATTCCGAACGTTATTGATTAGTTCATATTATTAATCGAAGTTGCAGGTGTTAGTCCGCTTGGCAAATCACAAAAGCGAGGGAAAAAATATGTACGAAGACAAAACATTAGTATGCCGTAATTGCGGAAAGGAATTCGTTTTCACAGCCGGCGAGCAGGAATTTTACGCCGAAAAGGGCTTCGAGAACGAGCCTAAAATGTGCAAGGAATGCCGCAGATCGAAGAAGGAAGCCGGAAGGCAGTTCTACACCGCTGTTTGCGCATCCTGTGGCAAGGAAGCAAAGGTTCCTTTCAAGCCCCACGATGACAGACCGGTTTACTGCAGCGAATGCTTTGCCAAGCAGAGAGAAGAAAACTAATCCGTTTATACTGATATAGCTCTTTAATCATTGCTAAAAAAGCGGCATGAACTTTTTACGGGTTCGTGCCGCTTTTTTTGTTTATTGGGTTGCAAAACACCGGGAAATATTATATAATTAATAGGTAATACCGATTATCGTCCGAAATGAAAGAAAAAAGCGGGCGCAAACCCGCCGAACAATGGGCTCGGCGCCCGCTTTTCGGAGATTTCCGGGCGAAAATAAGTATTACCGATTCCGTATAAGAGCGATATGAGCCGATATGCAGCCCGCATAAATCGCCGACCTTACGATGGGTCTGCGGCGATCTCACGGTCGCATTTTAGCACGGAATAAGTAAAAATAAAGGTTGTCCGGCGGCGCCGGGCGGGAAATGAAATAACCGAAAGGATGAGCAAACAATGAAAAAAATAACCGGGGATTCAATAATAGGCGATGTTCTGGATATGGATGCAGGCTGCGCCCCAATGTTTTTGGAAATGGGCATGCACTGCCTGGGCTGCCCCTCCGCAAGGGGAGAGTCTATAGCCGAGGCGTGCGAGGTTCACGGCGCCGACACTGACGCTCTTGTTAAAAAGCTCCGCGAATATTTCGGCCAGGAATAAGGATATGCCGGCGCTTTCAAAAAGACTTATGCTCTGCGCCGGGCTTGTTGAGGGCGGCGGAACCGTCTGCGACGTTGGGACGGATCATGCCCTTTTGCCGGTGTATCTTGTTGAAAGCGGGGTCTGTGAGAGGGCTTACGCCTGCGATATCGCGCCCGGCCCTCTCAACAGCGCCGGAAAAAGCGTTGAAGCAAGCTCCTGCGCGGACAGAATAACGGTTATCCAATCGGACGGGCTGGACAAAGTCCCGCCGGAGGGGATTTCGGATGTAGTCGTCGCCGGAATGGGCGGCGAGCTTATTATAGATATAATTTCCCGCGCGGGGTGGCTGAAAAAAGGCGTAAACCTTGTTTTGCAGCCAAACACCCGCGAGCCGGAGCTGATTTCGTGGCTGTATGCAAACGGCTTTGAGATTCTATGCCAGAAAGCCGTTGAGGACGGCGGATTTGTATACACCGCCATGAAAGCGGGCTACACCGGAAAGTCCCGTATTCCGACCGAAACCGAGCGGATAGTCGGCGCGCTCGACCCGAGCGACATGTGCGCGAAAAAATACATCTTAACTAAGGCTAACCGGCTTGAAGCCGCTGCCGGGGCTATGAGCGAAAGCCGCAGCCCGGAGGTTCTTAAAAAAGCGGCGGAGATTAACAGCCTGGCGGGTCTGCTTTATAGCTATATCGGAGAGGATTATGACAACAGTATCACAGATTTATGATTATATTGACGGCTTTGCGCCCTTCCGCACTCAGGATGAGTGGGATAACGCGGGCCTTCTGGTCGGCGACGGCGCAATGAGCGTTTCAAAGGTTCTTTTGTCGCTTGACGCTACAAATAAGGTTATTAAGGAGGCTAAGGAGCTTGGATGCGGGCTTATTCTAACCCATCATCCGGTGATTTTTACGCCTCTTCGCTCTTTGTCCGAGGACAATCCTGCCTGCAATATGCTTAAAAACGGCATTGCCTGCATTTGCTCGCACACAAACCTGGACAGCGCGGAATACAGCATAAGCGACATGATGTGCGATCGGCTGGGTCTTAAAAACACCCGCACGCTTGTTGATGTCAACCGCCGGGATTCGGTTACCGGCAGGGCGGTGGGCTACGGTGCGGTCGGCGAATGCGGCGGTGAGGGCATGACCCCTTGGCAGTTAGCAAAGCTTTGCCGCGAGAAATTCGGCTGTGTAGCCATAAAATACGTCGCCGGAGACAGGCGGATTAAGCGGGTCGGCATGATATCCGGCTCCGGCGGAGACGGAATGGAAAAAGCGGGACAGCTCGGGCTGGACGCATTTATCAGCGCGGAAATAAAGCACCATCAGTTCCTGGAAGCGGAAAGAATAGGCTTGACCCTTATAGACGCCGGCCATCACGAAACCGAGGCTATAGCTATGGAATATCTTAAGAAAAAGCTTGAAGCCGGGTTCCCGCGGACGGAATTTATTCTTGCAAAAACCCCGTTCGCGGGATGCACAATCTGAACGAATAACATCGGGAGAGGTAACAATGGCATTAGACGGCGTATATCTCAGTCTTGTAAAAAAAGAGCTTGAAGGCTCGCTTATAGGCGCGCGTGTGGACAAGATCCACCAACCGTCCAAGGACAATTTAATAATATCCCTGCGCACCCCGAACGACGGCAGCAAAAAGCTGTTCTTCTCGGCTTCGGCGGGCACGGCGCGGGTTCACTTCACAAAAAGCGAGCTTGAAAACCCCAAGGTCCCGCCGATGTTCTGCATGCTCATGCGCAAGCACCTTTCATCCGGCAAGCTTATCGCCATCAGGCAGGATGGCTTTGAGCGCATACTCTATTTCGACTTTGAAGCGACCGACGAGCTGGGAGACAAGGCGGTGCTGACCGTTGCGGCGGAGATAATGGGCAGATGCTCCAATATCATACTTATCGGCAGGGATTCGAGGGTTATAGACTCAATTAAGCGGGTCGGCGAGGACATGTCGAGCGTCCGCCCTGTTCTGCCCGGAATAGCCTACAGCCTCCCGCCCCGCACGAACAGGCTCAGCTTGTTCGAGCTTGACCGGGATTCGCTTTTTGCTTTGCTTAAAGATTCCAAATCACCGGAAACCGCAAAGGCTCTGATAAAAATTATAGAGGGCATATCGCCGATATTCGCGCGGGAAGCGGTGTTTTATGCCCTTCGCGGAGCAGAAAAGCCGGCAAATGAGCTTTCTAGCGATGAGCTTGACCGCCTTTACTTCTGGCTTACGAAGACGGCCGGAGAAGTCTTGCGCGGCGAGAATAAATATGTCCTTTTAAAGGACAAAAACGGCCTGATGAAGGACTTCTGCTTTATCGACATCCACCAGTACGGCGCGATGATGGTTACAAAGGAGTTTTCCTCGCCAAGCGAGCTTTTGGACTATTTCTATTCCGAAAGGGATGTAATAGCCCAGACCCGCCAGCGCGCAAGCGACTTATTCAAGCTTCTTGTAAGCCTTTCGGAGAGGATCGCAAGGCGTGTGTCCGCCCAGAAAATCGAGCTTGAAGAATGCAAGAACCGCGACGAGCTGCGCTTAAAGGGCGACCTTATAATGTCAAACCTCTACCGGCTGGAAAAGGGCATGACGGCGGCGACCGTTGAAAACTACTTCGACCCCGAGTGTAAGCCGACGGAAATAGAGCTTGATTCCCGCCTGACCCCCACCCGGAACGCTCAGAAGTATTACAGCGAATACCGCAAGCAGGACACCGCCGAGCGCAAGCTCCGCGAGCTGATACAGGCGGGCGAGGATGAGGCAAAATATATAGATTCGGTGTTCGATTCGCTTTCGCGCGCATCCACCGAAAGCGAGCTTGCCCAGATTCGGGATGAGCTTGCCGCCGAGGGGTACATCAAGCGTTCAAAATCAAAGACAAAGCTGCCCAAGGCGCTTCCGCCGATCGAATATATATCGTCCGACGGCTATAGGATTCTGGTCGGACGGAACAACCGCCAGAACGATATGCTGACCCTTAAAACCGCTTCAAAGCAGGATTTGTGGCTTCACGTTCAGAATATAACCGGCTCGCACGTGATTGTGGAGAGCTTCGGCGGGGAAATTCCCCGGGAGACTATAGAGGAAGCGGCGCTAATCGCCGCTTACAACTCCTCGGCAAGAGATTCCTCACTCGTCCCGGTGGACTATACCCTTGTTAAGTACGTCAAAAAGCCGGCAGGGGCAAAGCCGGGCATGGTGATATTCACAAATAACAAAACCCTTTACGTAACCCCGGACGGCGATACTGTCAATTCATTAAAGAAGTAAGAGAGGTCAACAACATGAAAGAACGCTTCGACAACACCCTGCCGTACCTTATTGTGACGGTTGTTTTCTACTACTTGCTGCCGTTTGTCTGCTATGCGCTCAAATCGCCCTTTTATAACCTTACGCCGGTTGTGGACGTCTGCGTTTCGATGGCGGTGGGCTTCTTCTTCGGAAAGCGGTTCGGCGGAGACTGGCTGATGGCTCTGGAGGCGGCGGCTGTGTTCATCCCCTGCGTTTATATGTTCTTTAACAGTACCGCGTGGATATATGTTTTGGTGATAGCGATATTTTCGGCGCTTGCGGTGTTCATCGGTGCTGTCTTCCGCAAGAGAATAAGATAAAAACGGAATACGAAACAAAGGAGATAAAAACCGAGCGGGAGCAAAAAAACGTTCCCGAGCTTTGCCGCTATTCGGCATGGGAACGCAGGCTTAAGGACGGCTTTACGATATCCGCGTAACAAAGTAAGCTTTCAAATAAACGGTCAGAATATCCTTCATATGCATCTCGATTAATGCGCATAAGCTTCAATATTCTATTTGACATCCGATAAAAACAATAGTATAATATCATAGATTGATAGCGCGGCATTCGCGCGCTGCGGAATAATCATAACAAAACAATCCATACTAAGAAGGCTAATTATGTCAGAAAATAAGCTGTATAAATACGAAACTCACCTTCACACCTCCCAAGGCTCGCTCTGCTCACCGTGCTCGGGCGCGCAGCAGGTGGACTGCTTAAAGGCCTGCGGATACGACGGCTGCTTTGTAACCGACCATTTCTTCGGCGGCAACACCGCCGTCGACAGAAGGCTGCCGTGGGACATCAAGATCCATCTTTTCTGTCAGGGCTATGAGGACGCCAAGCGCCGCGGCGATGAAATCGGCTTCAAGGTGTTTTTCGGGCTTGAATTCGGCCGGCATTCCACCGAGTTTTTGACCTACGGCATAGACAAGCGGTTTTTACTTGATCACCCCGAGCTTGAAAATATCACTCTGCCCGAGTACGCCGAGCTTGTCCACGCAAACGGCGGCTTTATAGTTCACCCCCACCCCTTCCGCGAGGCCGGGTATATCGATACTATCCGCCTGTTCCCGAGGTGCGTTGACGGCGTGGAGGTTGAAAACGCCTCACACACCAACCCCGATTTTAACCGGCGCGCAAGGGAATACGCCGCATCCTACGGCCTGCCGATGACAGGCGGGTCGGACACTCACTATACCTGGGGCTTTCCCGGCGGCGGCATAGCGCTTGATAAGCCGCTTGAATCGCCGCAGGACTATCTTGAACGCCTAAGAGCAAACGATATAACCGAAATCCTTGTAAGAAGCGAAAAGTATATGAAGCCCTGGCCGCAGTATGATTTCTGGAAGGATGCCGTTCGCCCCGATATCACTCTTTTAGAGCCGGATATGTGCGAAAGGGCGGAGCGGTTTTACGCTTCGATAAAGGAATAACCCGAAAGGAAATTTTAAGTGCTTTCTGTAGTAATCCCATCTTATAACGAAGAGGATAATATTCCCGCGGCGGCAAAGGAAATCATCGCTGTGCTGGAAAAAGAAAATATCGCCTGCGAGCTTATTTTCGTTGACGACGGCTCCCGCGACGGCTCGTGGGATAAAATAGTCTCCTTAAACCGCCTTGATAAGCGTATACGCGGAGTAAAATTTTCCCGCAATTTCGGTAAGGAGGGCGCTATTTTGGCGGGCCTCGAAGCCGCAGAGGGGGAAGCCGCAGTTGTCATCGACTGTGATTTGCAGCACCCGCCCGAGAAGATACCCGAGATGTACAGACTGTGGCAGGGCGGAGCAAAGGTGGTCGAGGGCAAAAAATCCTCCCGCGGGGAGGAAAGCCGCATTTACGGCGCCCTTTCCGGCATTTTCTACGGCCTTATTCAATCAGCCTCGAAAATCGACATGCGTGACGCTTCCGATTTTAAACTGATTGACCGCAGGGTGATAGATTCTATCCTTGCCCTGCCCGAAAGGATAACCTTTTTCCGCGCGCTTTCGGGGTGGGTGGGCTTTGAATCCGCCAGCGTTTATTACGACGTCGCCGAGCGCCGGACCGGCAAGCGCAAATGGACAACCGGAAAGCTCATCGGCTATGCCATAAGAAACATTACCTCATTCACCGGCATCCCGCTTTATGTCTCCGCGGTAATGGGGCTTATTGTGATGCTTGCCTCGCTGGTGTTGCTTGTTTTAAGCATATGCGGAGTGAGCCTGGGCAGCTTCAGCCCGGCGGCGATAGTTTTAATGCTCATCGGCGGAGCTATTCTTGAATGCCTGGGAATGTCGGGCTATTATATCTCAAGAATATATGAAGAGGTTAAGCACCGCCCGAGATATATAGTAAGCCGCACCACCGAAGACTGAGGATATACGGCCTCATACTTATTCCGGGATAAAAACGCGTCCGGACTATGATGGCTTCTATCACGTATAGCTGTAAAATCGCCGCAAACCCGTCATATAGCGATTTTGCGGCAATGCTTTTGCAGAATTGGTATTATAAACACTACGGAGGATTTTCATGACCCTAGACAAGACAAATCGCCCGACTGACAACGAAGAGCCGACGGAGCCGCTTTCTCAGGAAACGTC
This sequence comes from uncultured Oscillospiraceae bacterium, assembly GCA_964541045.1. GTDB lineage: Bacteria > Bacillota > Clostridia > Oscillospirales > Ruminococcaceae > Faeciplasma. Next base: position 27,624 of record CAZIOV010000013.1, read on the forward strand.
CGCGCCCAAGCGCCGCAGGCTTACAGAGCTTTTGGAGAATAACCCGGTGGGAAGATTCTGCTATCGCCACAGATATGGGCTGCTCATTTTCTTCCTGCCAGTTCTTATTATGTATATAGTGTATGCATGCTTCGGAGTTCATCCGTATGGCGACCTTTCGGTGCTGGTATTGGACCTCAACGGCCAGTACGTCTCATATTATGAGATGCTTAAGGACGCTATATGGGGCGACCATTCGCTGATATACAGCTGGTCGCGGAACCTTGGCGGCGAAACCATGGGAATGTTCGGCTACTACCTTGCAAGCCCGTTTATGTGGATAGTTGTGCTGCTGCCGAGAACCATGATGTGCGGAGCGATTGAAATAATGCAGCTTGCAAAAATAGGCTGCTGCGCTTTGGCCTTTGCCTATTACCTTGACAAATCCAAGCACGCATCAAGGTACATGCAGGTTATATTCTCGGTCAGCTATGCTCTGATGACCTACATTGTGGTTGAGCTGATGAACCCCATGTGGATAGACGGCATGATATGGCTGCCACTCATCGTTTTGGGAATAGAGCGCCTTGTTGACGAGGGAAGGATGCTTTTGCTCACAGTCTCGCTCAGCGTCATGTTCTTCTCAAACTTCTATATCGGCTATATGCTGGGCTTCTTTTCGGCGCTTTACTTTGTGGTTTACAGCTTCTCGCGGCCGGGCCATGCCATCGCCCCGCACTTTATTAAAAGCGGGCTGAAATTTGCGGCCTCTGCGGTTATATCGGTGCTTGCATCGGCAATCGTGCTTATACCGGTTTACTTCTCGCTAAGGCTCGGAAAGCTCGATTTTTCCGACCCCGACTTTTCGCCGACGAACCAGTTTAATATCTTCGACCTGTTAACAAAGCTCTTCCCCAACAGCTATGATACCGTCCGCCCGGAGGGGCTGCCGATGATAGCCTGCGGAACCATAGTTATAATGCTTATTCCGCTCTACTTCCTGAATACAAGAATAAAGGCAAAGGAAAAGGTATCCTATGGCGCGCTGATGTTTGCGGTGTTCGGAAGCATGTATCTTTCCACTGTGGATATAGCCTGGCACGGCTTCCAGGTCCCCAACTGGCTGCCCTACCGCTATTCCTTTACTTTCTCGTTCTTGATGCTTGTTATCGCCTTCCGCGCGTTTGAAAATTTAGAGGGCGTAAGCTATAAGGAAATAGGGCTTACGGCGTTCGGCTGGATAGCTGTTTTGGCTATACTCAACCAGCAGGATCACCCCGAATTCTACCTTGCCGAAACGGTCTGGTTTTCTGTTCTGTGCGTAGTGGCGTTTGCGTTCGTCATTTTCCTGTTCAAAAAATACAACAACACTGCCATGAAGGTAGTTGCGGCAGTACTCGTCTGCCTTGAAATTTTCGAAAACTCCATGTATACCGTCTGGGCGATAGACTGCGACGTTGTTTATTCAACATATTCATCATATCAGGACTACTTTATCGACGGCAGAAATATAGTTGACGAGCTGGAGGAGCGGGACGACTCGCTTTACCGCATGGAAAAAACCTTCCACCGCACCGTAAACGACCCGATGGGCATGGGCTTCAAGGGAATTTCACACTCAAGCTCCACCATGAACACGCCGGTTTTGAAGATGCTTAAATCCCTCGGCTTCGGAATGCAGGGGCACTATACCAAATACACCGGTGCAACGCTGTTAACCGATTCGCTGTTCGGAATAAAGTATTTAATGTACAAGCCCGACGAGCTTACCCCGGAGGTGGATGAAAAGGAGATCAACCGCCAGAAATATCAGAATGAGCTTAAGCTGCCCTATAAGGGCTACACCGAGATTATGACAGAGGAAGATACCGGCTGCGAAATCTCGGTTTACGAAAACCCTTATGCCCTTCCGATAGCATACATGGCGGATAAGGATATCTTGGAAACCACACTTGATTCCAATGACCCGATAGCAAATCAGGAAAGGCTTTTGCAGGACATTCTCGGCGACAGGAGCTTTAAGCTGTATCGCCGTCTCTACTCATACTATACCGATACCGTAAACTGCACCACTGCCACCACCGGCGACCATATAATGTATACCACCACCAACCCGGATAAGGACAGCTATGTTGAATTTACCATTAACTTTTCGGAGGATTCCAGCCCCGACGATCCGCTGTATGCCTTTTTCCCGACGATATACCAGCGCCAGTGCAACATGTGGCTTAAGGCGGATTCGTGGGATGTTACCAACTACGCCTTTGTTGATTACTTCTTCACCGGCGAGTATTACAGCATTCTGGATCTCGGCACCTTTGACCCGGATGAGAAGATCCGTCTTAGGATGACTCTTGCCAACGGAGAGGCTATATTCTCGGACGTCCTGTTTTATCAGTTAGACGTCGAAAAGCTTGCCGATGCGGTTGAGACTATCCGTAAGGGCGGCTTGAACATAACCGAGCACAGCGATACCTATCTTTTGGGAACGGTTACCGCCGAAAAGGACGGAGTGCTGTTCACCACCATCCCCTATGAGCCGGGATGGACTATAACCGTAGACGGCAAAAAGACCGAGCCTGTTAAGCTCGTGGATTCCCTTATCGGAATAGAGCTTGAAGCGGGCGAGCATACAATAGAAATGCGCTTCTGGCCGAGCTACTTGACTCTTGCGATTTTCGTGTCGGTGTTCGGGCTTTCACTCCTTGCGATAGTTTTCGTGATTGAGTTCAAAAACGGCGCAATCTTCAAGAAAATCATGGGAAAAGCCAAATAACACTTGATTTAGCCGCAAAAAAGGAGTAAAATACTATTAGGTTTAATCGGCTTTAAATAAAGCCTAAATCCATCAGATAAGAAAGGACAGAATAAAATGAAATTCATAGTTGAAACATCCGCGCGCCATGTACACGTAACCCGGGAGACATTGGAGGTTCTTTTTGGCAAAGGCGCCGTCCTTACCAAGAAGAAGGATCTCTCCCAGCCCGGCCAGTATGCCGCCGAGCAGAGGGTTACCGTTGTAGGCCCGAAGAAGGAGCTTCCCAATGTTTCCATCTTAGGCCCGTGCAGAAAGGCAAATCAGGTTGAGCTTAGTGCGACCGACGCCCGTTCAATCGGCATCGCTGCCCCGATAAGAGAATCGGGCGACCTTGCCGGATCCGCTCCCTGCAAGCTGGTAGGTCCCTGCGGCGAGGTTGAGCTGAGCGAGGGCGTTATAATCGCAAAGAGGCATATCCACCTCACCCCGGAGGATGCTTCTTCCCTCGGCGTTAAGGATAAGGATGTTGTCTGGGTCAAGGTTGATACCGCCGAAAGAAAGGCGATCCTGGGCGATGTTGTATGCCGTGTGAGCGCAAGCTATGCCACCGCGATGCATATCGACACCGATGAGTCGAACGCAATCGGCGCGGGCAGAGAGCTTATGGGTGAAATCGTCAATATCTGATGATATTATAATAAGTGCGGACGGCGAAAAACCGTCCGTATTTTTATTGTCTCAAGTGATTGGCATACAGGAAACGATACTTATACTTATACCTATATTTGTCCGGGAATGTACAGACCGTGCATGGTCGCAACCGAGCGCGGTCGAAAGCTTTCGGACGAAAATAAGTATGGCCTTGAGGGCCGTGAGGCGGAGCAGCTCTATTCGGGTCGGACGACAATGCTCCGGGCGGAGCTTCAAAAAGTTAGTATTGGTGTATTGACAATTTCGGCCATTTGTGTTATACTGTCATAGTCAGATTACACGCCGGTGTGATGGAATTGGCAGACGTGCTGGACTCAAAATCCAGTGGACTAATCATCCGTGCGGGTTCGACCCCCGCCACCGGCACCAAAAACGGCAAGCTTCGCAAAGAGGCCTGCCGTTTTTTTCATAACCCTTTCCCCGGCGAACGTGTCATCTTGCCATGAATCAACGGCAAATCGGAAGCCGAGGAGGTGCGAAAACGTCATATGAAAAGAAAAGCACTTTAAGGAAACGGCCGGATAATCCGAACGGATTAATATTTTACTTATTCTATGTTAAAAAAGTATCCGAACTGTGCACAGCTGCAACAAATACATAGTCGTCAAATCGTCGCAAGCCCCGCCGTATAGCGGTTCTGCGGAGATTTTACTTGGGCAGCTCTTCTGCACTTTTACGTATAATTAGTATTAAAGGGATATCAAGAGGACGGCCAAAGAGCCCAAATCCCGCGAATCGGTGATTTCCCCGGAGCATGCCCGTCCCGAATAGCTTCCCGGGGCGGCTTTGTGCCTGCCTTTTGAAATCATTTCAGACGAAGATAAGTATAATGCCGGCATCTAATATCCGTGTGCGAGCGGTTTATACAAACTGCGAGTTGTAAAGTGAAGCATAGAATCCGCCCTTTTTCATCAGCTCGTCGTGCGTTCCCTGTTCGTCGATTTCGCCGTTGCGCAGAACAAGAATCAGGTCGGCGTTGCGGATGGTTGAAAGCCTGTGGGCGATTACAAATGAAGTCTTGCCGCTCATCAGCTTCTTCATAGCCTCCTGAATCTTAATCTCCGTCCTTGAATCCACGTTCGAGGTGGCTTCGTCCAGAATCAGCATGTTTGAATCCATAAGCATGGCGCGGGCGATGGTTATAAGCTGGCGCTGACCCTTGGAGATGTTAACGCCGTTGTCCGATATAACGGTGTCGTAGCCGTTGGGAAGGCGGTTAATGTAGCCTTCAAGCCGAGCCGCACGAGCCGCACGTTGAACGTCCTCCAATGTTGCGCCCTCCTTGCCGTAGGCTATGTTGTCAAAGATGGTTCCGCCGAAAAGCCAGGTGTCCTGCAAAACCATGGTGTAGGCTTTTCTCAGGGATGCGCGCTTTATGCCATCGATGCTCCGGCCGTCAACAAGGATTTCGCCGGAATCCGCGTCGTAAAATCGCATAAGCAGATTTATGACGGTCGTCTTGCCCGCTCCTGTGGGGCCTACTATGGCAATTGTCTTGCCCGGCTTGGCCGTAAGGCTTATTTTTTTCAGGATGAGCTTATCCGGGGTGTAGCCGAAGCTTACGTCTTTAAGCTTTACCTCGCCGCTGATGTCTCCCAGCTCCCCGGCGCTTTCGCTGTCAGCCCTTTCCGGGGCTTCGTCGATGATTCTGAACACCCTTTCAGCCGCCGAGAAGGCCGACTGGAACTCGTTGATTATGTTTGCAAACTCGTTAATGGGCCCCGCAAACTTGCGCGAATACTGCACAAATTCGCCGATTCCGCCGAGGGTTATAAAGAAGACGGAGGCCTCCGAAACTCTGCCGCCGGTCGAAAGCATATAGAGCACTCCGCCCATTATCATAACCAGCGAAAGGGAAAGGTTATTTATGAAGTTGACCGACGGGCCAAGGGTTGCACCGTAGTATTCGGCGTTGTAATAAGCGTCCATGGTGGCTTTGTTACGCTTTGAAAAGCGGGATGATATCTCTTCCTCCCTGCCGTAGGCGCAGATGGTTCTTCCGCCCGAAAGCATCTCTTCGGCATAGCCGTTAAGCTCGCCCAGCTTTGCCGAACGCTCGTGAAACAGCGGGCGCACCTTTTTGGAGCGGTACCGCGTGAACAGCACCGAAACGGGAACGGTCACGCAGAAAACCACTATCATCGGCTTGGATATCTGCCACATGAAAATAAGGGAACCCACAACGGTGTAAATGCTCGACATAACCTGAACAAGGTCGTTTGAAAGCGAGGCGTTTACCGTGTCTATGTCGTATGATATCCTGCTGATAATGTCCCCGGCGGGGTGAGTGTCAAAGTAGCCGACCGGCAGGGTGGTGAGCTTCTCGAAAAGCTCTTTTCGCATTGTGTACACTATTTTTTGCGAGATATGTATCATCAGCACTGCCATTGCATAGGACAGAATCCCTGCCGCAAGGTAGCACCCCAGCATTTTTATCACGTTTTCGCGGACGGTGGCGAAATCCACTCCGCCTTTGCCGGCCATCGCGTCAACCGCGTTTCCGGTGAAAATCGGGCCCATCAGCGAAAGCTGGTTTGAAACAAGAGTTAATATGATAGCAGCCAGAAACATAAGCTTGTGCTTGAGCACGTATTTGGAAAGCCGGCGGATAACGTGCATGGCAGTCTTTTTGTCCAGCTTCTTGTTCTGCCGGACGTTTTCGAGCTTGTTGTCATTCGGCCGGTTAGAAAAGCCTTTACTCAACAAAATCCCCTCCCATCTGCGATTCGCTTATCTCTCTGTATTCGGCGCAAGTCCTCAGAAGCTCCTCATGAGTGCCCATGCCGCTTATTCTGCCGTCGGATATGAGCAGTATGCAGTCGCAGCTCTTGACCGAGCTTACCCTCTGCGCGACGGTTATGATCGTGGTTCCGTCCATATCCTCAGCCAGCGCCCGGCGCAGGCTTGCATCGGTCTTGTAGTCGAGTGCGGAGGATGAGTCGTCTAAAATCAGTATATCCGGCTTGCCGGCAACCGCGCGGGATATCAGCAGCCTCTGCTTCTGCCCGCCCGAAAGGTTCTGGCCCTTCACCGCTAGCATATGCTCATATCCGTCCGGCATACCTGAAATGAATTCCTCGGCCTGAGCGGTCTTGGCGGCAGAGACTATTTCTTCATGGGTGATGTCCCTGCCGAAGCGGATGTTCTCCTCAATCGTGTCGGCATACAGAAAATCGTTCTGCATCGCCGAGCCGAACATCGAATAAAGCTTCTCTTTGGGGATGGTGCGGATATCCTGCCCGTCAATATATATCCCGCCCGAGCTTACGTCGTAAAACCTCATCAGCAGCTTAACAAGGGTTGATTTGCCGCTTCCCGTCGCGCCGATAATTCCCAGCGAGCCGCCCTTTCCGACGTGCAGGTTTATATCCTCCAAATTGTTCTTAACGCCGTTGTAGCTGAAGCAGACGTCCTTGAAAACAATATGGTCGTCGGTTTCGATTCCGGGATATTCCGCAGCCGAACCGACCGCCATATCCTCCGGCGCCTCTATAACTTCGGCAATCCTTCGCGCAGAGGCCGCACTTTTTGTGTACATCACAAATATTCTGGTCACAGACATCATTGCGTTTGAAATAAGGGTGAAGTACTGAATGAATGCTATAATGGTTTCAGGATCGCTGGTTCCGCCGTTTACGCTCGAAGCCGCCATCGCCGTTACCGAGACGATTCCGAGGTTCATCAGCACCGTCATAATCGGGTTTACCACGCCCATGGTTACGCCCGCCTTTGTTTCGTCCTTTATAAGTGATTTATTCACCCTGTCGTACCGCGAATGCTCGTAGCCGTCCTTGGACAGAGCCTTTATAACCCTGATTCCGCCGACGTCCTCCCGCACGACGCGCACCATTCCGTCCACCGACTGCTGAACTTTGGCGTAAAGCGGCACACCGCGCCTTGATATGAAGTATACGGTAACGAATATGAACGGCAGAATAGCTATCATAACAAGCGAAAGCCGCCTGTCCATAAACAGCGTTATCGCGGTTCCGCCGACCAAGAGTATCGGCGCGCGCACGCCCATTCGCTGCATCATTCCCACAAAATTGTGGACGTTATATGTATCTGTGGTGATTCGCGATTCCAGAGAGGCTATCGTGAATCGGTCGGTCTGAGCGGCGGAAAGGCGGATAGAGCGGTCGAACAAATCCTTACGGACGCACTCGGAAAAATTCCGCGCGACCCTTGCCGCCATTCTGTTAGCAATTATGTTGCCGACACACGCTGCGAACGCGCATGCCATCATAAGCAGCCCCCAATATATAATCAGGCTGATTTTTCCTTCCGCTACGACGTTTTTAAGAATATAGTTAAGTATATACGGCAGAGCCAGCTCGAGCATGGTTGCCGCTATTTTTATCAAAAGCCCAAGGCTCATCCTTTTAAGGAAGGGGCGAAGGTACCTTGCCATAAGGTGCATTTTCTGTGACAATCCTTTCGTGAATAATTTAACAGGGAATTGCGGTTTTTGCAGGAGATTAGGGCAGGTCCTCCCTTATCTCTTTTTCAACGCATTCTCTTGCCTTTAGGGCTATTTTGTCAAGAGTGGCCGCAAAGCCCGAAAGCTCATCCTCGCTTAAATCCGAGGTTAAAAGCCGGTTCCACTCGGCGACAATCTCGCGCACGCGCGGCAGAACTCTTTGCATTTTTTCGGTGGGATAGCACAAAAATGCGCGCTTATCCTCCTGCGACTGCTCCCGCCTTACGTATCCCTTTTCCTCCAAATAGGAAAGATTCCGGGCGACGTTGGATTTATTTACGCACAGCCTGCGCGAAAGCTCTTCTGCGGTTATTCCGGGGGTGCGGCATATCGCCATTATATAGCTGTGATGGCATGCGCCAAGCTCGCCGTTTTCAAGCCTTTCGGTGCGGAAAAGCCCTGCGCACCGGCTGATGGTGTTTATCTGCCTTAGAATGTGAATCATAGCCTTGCCTTCCTTTCGGGGTAGAAACCCACAAAAAATTAGTTGCGACCGCAACTAATTGTAGTACTTTGCGATGGATTTGTCAATAGGTGTGCGCAAAAAAATCCGCCTTTTATGCCGGAATTTTGCGGCATAAAGGAGGATATGCATTATCAAAAAAGCTTATTCAAGAATGATTCCCCAAAGCTGCGGGTTCCCGCTGCCTATATACTTAAGATACAGCGCGGAAACGCCGTCAGGCACTGTCACATCCGCCGAACGGTCCCACCAGATGTTTGTGCTTTCACAGCTTATCTCGGCAATCGGCTCGCCGTCCCACTTAGTCAATATCTGGAATTTGCCGTGGAAGTAGGCTCGTGTGCGGATGGTAATCTTGGTCAGTCCTTTAAAATCAAAGTACTTATAGCCTATAACCGAGCCGTTGGCTATGTTCTCCATGTGGCCGAAGACTTCATCGCCGTCTTTTCCGTCCTGTGTGATTTTTGGGCAGGCGAGCTGACCGGGAGTGAACATGTGGCAGGCAAGGTATGCCGGGTATTCTCCCTTGCCCTCCAAGGGTCTGCCGTTCAGCCCGCATGAGGTTATCTCGGCCTGATCAATGCTGCCGTCGGCATTGACATAAATAGGCTCGGCACAGCCCTGGCGGCTAAACCATGTTCCGTTTGTCTGGCGGTGGTAGAAGATATACCACTGTCCGTTGATTTCAACAATGCTTCCGTGGTTGTTTCCCACGGGTGCCACCCGCATATCGGCGGGCTTGTAGGTATCAATGTGCGCGTCGCAGTTGGAGACAAGCACGCCGCCGTAAACGAATCCCTCACGCGGGTTTTTGCAGGTGGCATAGCAAAGCTCATGCATGACCTCTGAGGAGTACACAAAGTAATATGTATCTCCGATTTTTCTTATGGATGACGCCTCGAAGAACGAATGCCCACTAAAGCTTCTGCCGTTGGGGTAAAGCGCTTCATCCTCAACATATTCGATTCCGGGGACGACGAACTTCGGCTCCTCGACAACAGTGAGCATATCCTCACCAAGGACGGTGCACATCGAGCCGTGGCGGGATTTATCGCCCCTGCCGCAGAAGCCGGTGTACATATATGTCCTGCCGTTTTCGGTGATAACGCCAGGGTCGAACTGGGGTTCGTCGCCGGGGCGGTCGCCAAGGCGGGTGCCGTCCTTATAGTGAACGTATCCCAGGAATTCATATTTTCCGGCCGGGGTATCGCAAACCGCAACCGAAACGTTTGATACCTTATCCAGAACGTAGTAAAGATAATATCTTCCGTCCGGCCCGACGGTTACATCGGGGGCATATAGGCACATTCTGCCGTCGCGGTTGAACGGGTCGGAGGTTTTGGGATATATCACGCCTTCGTACCGCCAGTCGCCGAGGTCGTCAACAGGCGCCGACCAGCAGACGTAATCGCCCATGCAGAATACATAGCCGTTGAAATAATCGTGTGAGCCGTAAACGTAAACCCTGCCGTCAAAGACGTACGGTTCGCCGTCGGGGATGTACTCCCATGAGGGCAGGTAGGGGTTATAGCCTTGCTTTTTCATATAGATGTTCCTTTCTGTCGGTTTATGTGCCGGGTTAATTTAATTGCTAATTCATAGTATAGCAGATATTTGCCGATTTTGCAATAGGGATTTGCGGGTTGATCAGGCGTTTGTCGGCAGCCCGCCGGCGTGCCCGGCAAGATAGCGTTCTATCGCAGCTCTGTGCGGAAACCCACCGAGTGCGGGCGGAGGTCTGCGCGTAGCGTTTACAGTGGATACCCTGCCCACTGTAAACGCGGAGCGGTGACGGCCTTGCCGTCGGGACGCGTAAGCGTCCGGACCTCCGGCGCCCCGGATTGTGCGGGCGCGCCTTGCCTTGTTCACGCGCCGTATCACCTTCCGCCAAAATCATACACCACTATCGGCTTTCCTGTTTTTCTGCAATTCTTTATTACAAACTCCGTACCCTTTGAGCGCCCATCCCACAATGCTATAACCAAATCGGCATAGTCGATTATTTTTATGTTCCGCTTTATGGGCGCCGCCCTGCCGTAAAGCTTATATTCCGGGAGAAATTCGGTCAGCCGAATATTATGCTTTTCAGCATATTCCTTGGCGCAGGAATCAATCCCTCTCGCCCCGCCGGAGACTATTTCGGTGACCCCCTCCGGCAGATATCTCTGCATATCATTTACCGCAAGTCCTCTTGAACCTACAACAGCAACTATCATATTTCTTCTCCTTAATGTTCTGTTATTAGTATACACTATATTTTTCCAAAATCAAGACATATGGGGAGAAAAACAATGAAAAGAATCATCGAAGCCCAAAATGTAAACATCATAGGCTCAAAAGTCCTCAAGGCAAGAATCGCCGCAGGGCCGAGCATGAAACAGCTGTCCTAAAAGCCGGAGCTTATGGCGGTCTACGCCTGCCGCGGCTCGGTATCGGGAACGGAAAACGGCAGGCGCGCGGTGACGGATATTAAGATAAATGCCGTTTCAAAGGTGCTCGGGGTGTCGCCGGATTATCCGTTCGGGCGGGAATGATTTGGCAAGCCGGAACATAAAAGGAGCTCTCTTAAATCTCTCTGTAACATTAGCTTATGGCCAAAACAGTCCGTTTACGGACTATTGCCGTTCATCGGATAATAAAATATCCTTTGATAAAAGGAGACTCGGACCGATATGATTATCTACGGCAAATTATGGCAAGCCCTCAGGCAAAAGGGATATCTCAATACAAGCTTATAAATGAGTATCACATAAGCCCGGGGGCAGCTCGGCAGGCTTCGCAGGAACTCGAACGTCAGCACCCACACCCTCAATCGGCTCTGCGAAATCCTTGACCGCGAGCTTGGAGATATCGCGGAATATATTTCCGATACCGATATCGAACGCCAATCTGAAGAATTTTTAAAACAATCCGACAAAAAACAAAAATGCCCTTGCAATAATCAAAAGAATATGTTATAATACCATGGGTTTTGTTAATAAATCTTAGTGTCCAGTCCGAGATACAGGCGTGCGGGTCCTGCGCAATAAGGCGCTGTGAACCATGTCAGGCGGGGAACCGAGCAGCATTAAGCAGTTTGCTTTGTGTGACGCAGTCTCGCCCGCACGTCTATATGTCGGGCTGGCTTTTATAAAATTCCGAAGGAGTGATGATATGTATACCGCACTATACCGCAAATGGCGCCCTATGACCTTTGACGATGTCGTTTCCCAGCCGCATATCACCACCACCCTTTCGCGGCAGATTGCCGAGGGGAAGACCGCTCATGCCTACCTCTTCACAGGCTCGCGCGGCACCGGCAAAACCACCTGCGCGCGAATCTTTGCAAAGGCGATAAACTGCCTTAACCCGAAGGACGGCAAGCCCTGCTTAGAGTGCGAAATATGCCGCGCGGCGGACGAAGGCAGCCTTAACGATATTATCGAGATAGACGCCGCCTCGAACACCGGCGTTGAGGATATCCGCGACCTTCGCGAGTCTACAGCCTATACCCCCGAAATGTGTCGGTATAAGGTTTATATTATCGACGAGGTGCATATGCTCTCGAACCAGGCGTTCAATGCGCTTCTTAAAATCATGGAGGAGCCGCCGGCACACGTAAAATTCATACTTGCAACCACCGAAATCCACAAGGTTCCGGCAACGATAATATCCCGCTGCCAGCGGTTCGATTTTCGCAGAATCCGGCAGGAGGATATTATTGCACGGCTTAGCTATATAGCAGGGCAGGAGGGGATCACCCTCGAGCTCGACGCCGCCGCGATGATAGCCCGCCTTTCGGACGGTGCCATGCGCGACGCGCTCTCGCTTTTGGATCAGTGCATAGCCTGCTCTGACAGCATAACCGCCGAGGTGGTTGAGGAAACTGCAGGCGTTGCCGGGCGGGACGCTGTTTTCGATATATTGAACGCAGTGGCGGATAAGAATCCCCCTGCCGCGCTGGAGGTACTGGATAACCTCTATTCGCACTCCAAGGACATGACAAGGCTTTGCGACGAACTTGTTGCCGGGCTTCGCAATATAATGCTCATAAAGTCCGCTCCCGGAAGCGACAGGCTTATAGACTGCATGCCGGGGGAGACGGACAAGCTCAGGGCGCTGAGCGAAAAGCTTACTATTGAAGAAGTATTTGCCCAGCTGGATATTCTGCGATCGGCGTCAGAGCAGATGGCAAGGGCTTCATCAAAGCGAACCGAGCTGGAAATGACGGTTATTAAGCTCTGTACGGGAGCTTCCGCTCAGCAAAGAGCCGCCCGGCAGGGTGCCGCTCGCACCGCTGCGCCCTCCGCGGAGGACGTCGCAGAGATATCCGCGCTTGCACGGCGGGTAGCCTCGCTAGAAGAGGAGCTTGCTGCGCTGAAAGCAGGAGAAACAAATCCTTCGCCCCCGCACCGGCGAGATGACCGGCAGAGCGTCTCGGCTCAGCCGCAGCCCGATCGGGAGACAAAGCCTGCACAAAGGCCGTCCCAAAAGCTGACCGAGGATATGCTTAAAGACTTTGAGCAGTGGGACGAAGTGCTTGACAGGCTGACCGAGGTGAACCCCGGCTGCGCAGGCGCGCTGAAAGGCTCGCGCGGGCGGTACTGCGACAATATTCTTTTGATAGAGGTGCAGTCGGAATTCTTCCTGAGCCTGTTTAAAAAGCAGGAAAACGCGGCCTCCCTGCGCGACGTAGTTAAGGAAATAACCGGCAAAACCTTCTCACTGCGTGCAAGATGCATCAAAGACCAAGCCGCAGAACGGGAAGATAAAATAGCTCAGCTGATAGAGCGAGCAAAAAAGGCCGATATTCCGGTCGAATATAATTAATTCTAAGCGAAATTAAAGCACAAAGTGTAAAAGTGCAATTCGGTATGCGACACTGAAAATCCATCGCCGCAAGCAAATTAAACAAAGTCGGGCGCTTCCGCCCAAAAAACAAAATATAAACAAAATCGTAACACACATAAAAGTAAAGAAAGGATATCAAACTATGAAAGCAAGAATCCCACAAGGTATGGGCGGCGGCCCTCAGAATATGAATCAGATGATCCGCCAGGCACAGAAAATGCAGGAGGATATGGCGGCGTTCCAAGCCGAAATGGAAGAAAAAGAATTCAAGGCGTCTGTTGGCGGCGGAGCAGTTGAAATAACCATGAACGGCAAGCGCGAGGTTGTGGGAGTTTCCATCAAGCCGGAGGTGGTAGACCCCGAGGATGTTGAAATGCTCGAAGACCTCATAGCAAGTGCAGTGAACGAAGTTCTTTCCAATATCGAAGCCGAATCAAGCGAGGGCATGTCTAAAATCACCGGCGGCATGAGTATGCCGGGTCTGCTCTGATGGCGGATTCGAACGCTCTCCCGTTGACGCTGCTGGCGGAGCAATTCGCCCGTCTGCCGGGAATAGGAATGAAGACTGCGCAAAGGCTTGCCTATTTTGTGATGTCAATGTCGGACGAAGAGGCGTCCGAGTTTGCCAAGGCGATATTATACGCCCACAAGACAGTTCACAGCTGCTCTGTCTGCCAAAACCTTACCGACAAGGCTGTCTGCCCAATATGTTCGGATGACAGGCGCGATCACTCCACAATCTGTGTGGTCGAAAGCCCCAAGGACGTTGCGGCCTTTGAGCGCACGCGTGAGTATAACGGAGTCTATCACGTCCTGCACGGGCTGATATCGCCGATGGACGGCATAACGCCGGACAAGCTGAGGATAAAGGAGCTTTTGCAGAGGATATCCAAGGGTAACGTTTCCGAGGTGATAATGGCCACCAACCCCACACCGGAGGGCGAAGCCACGGCGATATACATCTCCAAGCTTTTAAAGCCGCTGGGAATAAGGGTGACCAGGCTTGCGTTCGGCCTTCCGATCGGCGCAATGCTTGAGTATGCCGATGAGATGACTCTTTTTAAAGCGCTTGAAAACAGAAATGAGATTTAGCCATGCCGAATCTTGACGACGAATACTATATGCGCCGGGCGCTGGAGCTTGCGAGGAAGGCGTTTGCCTTGGGCGAAGCGCCCGTAGGAGCGGTAGTTGTAAAAAAATCCTCCGGCGAGATAATCGGCAGAGGATATAACCTGCGCGAGGGCAAAAAGTCTCCGCTTGCCCACGCCGAGATAATGGCAATTGACGAGGCAAGCAGGGTTCTGGGCGGCTGGCGGGTGGTGGACAGCGCTTTGTTTGTTACCTTAGAGCCTTGCCCGATGTGCGCGGGCGCAATAATCAATTCGCGGATAGACCGCGTTGTGTTCGGCGCATCCGATCGGAAGGCAGGGTGCGCGGGGTCGGTTACGGACCTGTTTGATATGCCCTTTAACCACAAGCCCGAGATAACCGGGGGAGTGCTTGCGGACGAGTGCTCTGCGCTTCTGCGCGATTTTTTCTCGGAGCTTAGAATGAAACGGAAATAGGGCGCTCTCGGCAGATCTGTATACTATACGTCAAAAACAACATCGAGCCATGTGCGGAATTGCGCACACGGCCCGTTTTTATATTATGCTTATATTCGTCCGGAAATATACAGACCATGAATGGTCAGACCGTGAACGGTCGTAAAAGCGGGTGCAAAATCCCATCGCTCGGCGGTTTTGCGGCGATTTTACTTGAGCTGCCCAAGAGCCCTTCTGCACTTTTACGCAGAATTGGTATTATATGCTCCTTATGCTTTTCGGAAGCTGATTCAAAGCTTTACCGCAGGGAGCGGCATTATTCCGCTTGATTGAACAGCCTGAAGCTTGAAATGGCGACAGTTCCGCCGGTGGTGAAGCGCAGATTGTGAAGTCCTTCCACCGGAACGGCTTCGGCTTCAACCGTTACGAATTCGCCGGTGCCTATATTTCCGCCGGAGCCGGGGATTCCGAACTTGGCAATAGCGCCAACTCCGGAACAGCTCAGCGTCACCTCTGCGCCGGAGCCCGGAACAAATGCGGTTATCTGCGCGCGGTTATAGCCTTTCAGGCTGCACGACTGATACTCTATATAGCTCTGCCAGTCGTGCACAACAGCGTATTCGGTCATAGAAAGATCGGTCCCGAAATCCACACCCATGTATTCGGCGGAGACGGTTGCCTTTACCGGCTGCGAAACGTCCAGGCCGGCAAAGCTGTGCCCGTATATTTCTATAGCGGTGGCTCTCCTTATGTCCTCGGACGACGCGCCTATCATTATGCCGTATTCGCCGCTGTAAACCTCCTGCTTGCCGGTGTTGGGATCGTAAAATCCAAGGTCGCTTACGTTCAGGCTGAAGGTCACAGTCACGGTGCTTCCGCGCTTTATATTAACCCTTTTGAACGCTTTAAGCTGCTTACGCGGCAGCGGAATGGGAAGCTTCGGCGGAGCAATATAAAGCTGAACCACCTCGTCGGAATCGGCGTATCCGGCGTTCTTTATGTCTATTTCCGCAATCAGCACCGAGTCGCAGCTGAGCTTGCGGGTGTTCAGCCTTGGCGCGCCGTATTCAAAGCGTGTGTAGCTAAGGCCGTGCCCGAACGGGAACTGCGGCTTTCCGGTGTAGTATAAATATGTGCTCTTGGTTCTTATTATGTTGTAGTCGCGGATATCGCAAAGCTCGCCGGAATCGGCATACCAGGTTACGGGGCATCTTCCCGCAGGGGAAAAGTCGCCGAACAGGCTTTCGGATACCGCTTTCGGCAGTGCCGGGCCGGCGTGGCATATGTGCATTATTGCGCTCAGCCGGTGCTGTTTTATTGCATACGGGTATCCCGATACAAGATACAGCACAACGTTTTTGTTGGCTCCCAGAACGGCGTCAAGCAGCTTTGAGGACTTTTCCGGCAGCTCAAGATGCTTCCTGTCGTATCCCTCACGCGCGTTGATAAGCGGATGGTTTCCTGCAAATACCACCGCCTGCAAGCAGGTTTTTGCCAGAGCATAGGCCCTTTTTGCACCGTCCGAAATCACTTCGAATTCAAACATGCAGCTTTCGTCCGCCCGGACCGAGTTTTTAACTGCAAGCTTAAAGTCTGTAAGCCCGAGCGGTCTTTGCTGCCAGTTATACATAACAACCTTTTCGCCGCGCTTTTTAACGGTTATCATCTCGTGAACGAACCAGCCGTAAACCTCATCTGCGGAGCAGCGCATAATGCCGGAATCGGTGAGAAATTTGCCGTTTTCAATTGATTTGAGAGAGATTGCGCCGTCGCCCCAGTCGTAAAGCTCGAACATACATCTGTTGTCAACCGAGTCGGTCAGCGGGGAAAGGCTGCCGTCGTCTGTAAGGGAAAGGTATTTGCCGGTTGCGTAATCGCGGACAGCTATTATATCGTTGCCGGAATCGTAAAACATTCTGTCGTTGCCGGCACGGCACACAAGCTCTTCATATATGGTGCCGGTTTTGTCATACATACCGGTGTACCAGTCCCTAAAGTTCATGCCGGCGTGTATTCCTATGATTGCGGTTCTTCTTCCGGGACTTAGCGGCAGGACGCCCCGGCTGTTTTTAAGCAGTATAACCGATTCCTTTGCCGCCCTTTCGCTTGATTTATAGTGCTCCTCGGAGCAAAGGAGCTTTGCGGGATAGCCGCTGTAGGGGCTGTTGCCGTCGATATCCCCCAGAAGGAATCTTGCCTTAAGCACGCCGAAAAGGGCATAATCTATGTCGCTTTCGGCAAGCCTGCCGTCTTCAATTGCAGTCCTTACAGCTTCACGGACGATATCGGCATTGTCGGTCATAACGTCGGCGCCGTGATTTTTGTATACCCTTGCGGCGGTTTCGGCAAAAGTCCTGTCCTTTTTGTGGGACATGACATTAGCACAGAAGTCCCCGCCGTCGGTAACCGAAAACAGCATTCCCCACTGCTTCTTAAGTATTTGGTCAAGCTCGGGGTTGCAAAGAGCCTCAACGCCGTTTATTTCGTTGTAGGAGGTCATGACCCCTTTTGCACCTCCGCGGATAAACGCGCCCCGGAAGGCTTTAAGGTAGTAGTCGTGCTTCAGACCTAGCGGGATAGATGCGTTATCCTTGCCGCGGTCCTCCTCGTTATTGTTGGCATAGAAATGCTTCAGCATCGGCAGTATTCTCAGATGCTCCGGGTCTTCGCCGGCCATTCCGAGGGTGTACGCCGCCGACATCTCGCCGATAAGATAAGGGTCTTCGCCGTAGGCCTCCTCGTTCCTGCCCCATCTGGGATCGCGCGCGGCGTCGACAGTGGGACCCCACACGCACAGCGAGGCCTTGCCCTGTTCATTGTATATCCTTGTTTCGACGCCCGTAACCTCGCCCATTTTATACATAACCTCGGGGTCGAAGGTGGCAGCAAGCCCGAAAGGCTCCGGGAAAACGGTTGTGGGATATTCCTCCTTACCGCGGCACACAAGTCCGCGCGCAACCTCCGCGCCTATCGGAAATCCCTTTAAGCCCAGCCTTTCAACCGGTCTGTTGTAGGTTGTAAGCATGCCCAGCTTTTCGTCAAGAGTAAGCTCGCTCAAAAGCGAGCGAACTCTTTCGTCTGTTTCCAGGGTAGTGTCCCTGAATCTATAATCAGCCATTTCATCCTCCAAAAATCGCATGAAAGCGGAAGTATTTATTAAATGATAACATATTTCCGCCCGGTTAGCAACGAGATTTAAGATATTTTTCTTAACCTATTTGATTTTACTTTTAACATTTTCTAAGATATTGCTGCTTCGGCCAAAGCAGCCCGGA
>CAZIOV010000014.1:0-41160 GCA_964541045.1 uncultured Oscillospiraceae bacterium
GCTTCTGCTGTTGTTCCTGCGGCTGCTGTTGTTGAGAATCCCGCACCAGCACCGGTGTCTGAAGCTGCTACCGCTCCCGTTGCTCCTGCTCCTGCTGTATCACCTGAGAACGTTGAGCAGCCCAAGGCGGAGTAATCACGCAATGATAAGCCTTGACTGCAAAATCATAAACGGCATTATACTTATTCCGGCACAGGCGGACGGTCAAAGCGGCTGTTTTGCCTTCGATACCGGAGCTATGCAGACTGCGGCAAACAAAACGCATTTTAAGGATATTCAGGGTGAAAGCGTGGATATCGCAAAGTTCTCGCAGGAGGTTGTTGAAGACTGTGCAAACAAGGGAACTCTTGGCTCGCTTAAATTTTCAGGCGTTGAGAAGCAAGAGCTTCCGGTTCTTATCATGGATCTTAGCTATGTCGAAAATGCCCTTAAGACCTTCGATCCGGATATAAGGCTTTTGGGAACGCTGGGCATAGATGCTATCCGTGATTATTCGGTGTTTATAGATTACTCGGTTCCCGAACTGATACTCAATCCCGAATGCACGTTCGGCAACTGCGCCGAAATTCCCGTAGTCTTGGAGAAGCTGCCTGTTATCAATCTCGAGATTGACGGAAGAAAATGCGATTTTGTGCTGGACACCGGTGCGAATACCTGCCTGCTGGGCAAGAGCTTCGAGGGAAGCCCCGATATCAGGCCGTCTTTGGAACAGGCGGGAATTGTAAACGTCCCTGCCATCCGTGTGGGGGACAGGGAGTATGAAAACATAACCGCCGTAATCTCCGATATAAGCGCGATTCGGGAAAAGGTTGCGGTCGATGGCGTTATCGGATATCAGATTTTGTCGCAACAGCGCTGTATTCTTGATTTTAAAGCCGGCAGGCTTTTGCTCGAAAAGTAAATGATGTTTCCGCCGTCCGCAGCAAAATGCGGGCGGCTTTGTCTTATATATTTATAATATTGTCCTTGCAACAAAAGGGAAAATAAGCTATAATTACTGTGAAAATAAATATATTGAGGAGCACCATATGAAAAAGCTTTTATCTGTGCTGTTAGCATTTGTGCTGGTAGCGGCTATGACGTTTTCCACGTACGCTGAGGACTATGACGGTCTGAAGCTCGAGCTTGTCCCGGACAAGGAGAGTTACAGCTCGGAGGATGAAATAGTCTTAACCCTTTCCGCCCAGAACGACACGCGTTTGGATATCAAGGACATAACCCTTAAGCATGTCGCGCCGGAGGGGTATGAAGCCCCGCAGGATTCTCAAATATCGGGATATTTAGCGTCCGGGAACCGAATGAGCATAAAGGCTGTATACGGTGGCAAAGGCTCGGGAGCGGGCGGAAATATCTTAATGATAATCGGCATAGCAGCGGCGGTTGTTATAGTCGCAGTGATTGCCGTTATTATAGTAAAAGGCAAAAAATGCAAAAATGCGGCGGCAATGGCAGTCTGCATGGCGTTGCTTGCTTCGATAATATCTTCAACCGGAATAGTAAACGCCGCAGAAAATACTCAAACGCAGGAGCTTAGCTGCAACGTAAGCGTCAACGGTAAAGACGTAGTATTCAAAGCGGAGGTAACATATATGAAGACTTTGGACAATTCAGCCAAGATAACCTTGGCAAGCAGTGCAGGAGCTGCTCCTGTGTATATCGATGCTAAAAGCTCGGCTTATGACGGTTTATCACTTATAGCCGAAGCATATGCAGACGATATTGAGGCGCTCTGCGGGGTAAGGCCCGAAATTGCGGAAACTGAGCCGACCTCTGGAACATACGTTATAGCGGGAGTAGTGGACGACGAATTAATCGCTTCCATGAATCTTGACTGGCAGATATCGCCCTCAAACGGCGATTTTAAATCGGAGCAGTGGGAAAGATATGAAATCAAGGTGGTTGAGGACAGCGGCAGGACTAAGATAGTCATAGGCGGAAGCGACAAGCGCGGCGCTATCTACGGTCTTTTCCACATCACTCAGGACATCTTCGGCGTAAGCCCATGGATATGGTGGGCTGATATTAAGCCCGAACACAAGGATGAGCTTGTTTGCTCTGCGGCGGAGCTCGAAACCGTCTCAAAGCGCCCGTCGGTAAACTTCCGCGGATTCTTTATGAACGACGAAAATCCCTGCCTGAACGGCTTTGCGGACAGCCACTTCGGCGGCCTGAACTACATGTTCTATGACGAGATATTCAAGCTTATCTTAAGGCTTAAGGGCAACTACATGTGGCCGGCAATGTGGTCTAATGACTTCTCCAATGACGGTATGGAGGGCGTAGAGGGCGAATTTGCCGAGCTTGAAAAGCAGTATCACTATAAGCTTGGCGGGCTGATGTATGTAGATCAGCCGGGCAACGAGGGCGCGGCGAACGACATACCCAATACAAACATAAACGCCGAGCAGGATAAGGTTTTAGGTCCGGGCGAGTACCCGATGACTCTTGCAAACGCAGTCTTGGCAGACAGATACGGAATTGTTGTGGGATCTTCACACCACGAGCCTATGGCAAGGAGCGGCAACGAGTGGGGAAGTCTCCAGGGTTACTGGGGAAGCACAACCACCTATACCGATCCCGAAATAGAAACGGAGGAGGGTCAGAAGGTTTGGAACTATCTGTTAAACCCCAACAATTTGGAGGCCTTCTGGTCGGACGCAATTTACCGCAACGGCAGCTTTGACAATCTGTTCACTATCGGCATGAGGGGTGAAAATGACTCCGCGCTTGTAGACGATACCGGAAGAACCCTCACCACCGAGGAAAATATCGATTTGCTGAAGGCCGTTTTGAGGGCTCAGGATGAGATACTTAAAAATCACGGCTTGGAAGACACTCCTTCGCTTATAGCCATATATAAAGAAGTTGAAAACTGCTGGTACGGCGGTTCGAGAGATGATCCGGATGCGGCAGAAGGCAAGGGCCTTAGGGACGATCCTGAGGTAGCCGAGCTTTTGGGTGCGGACACCAATCGCATAGTTATGCTTTGTGAGGATAACAACGGCTACCTTCGCACCATGCCCGAGCTTGACGAAAAGGATAAGTTCAACTGGGGACTTTATTATCACTTCGACTACGTAGGAAGCCCCAAGACCTCGATGTGGATAAACACCATGCCGCTCCAGCGCACATGGGAAAATTTGACTACTGCCTATGAATACGGCGTTGACGACGCTTGGATTGTAAATGTCGGCGACCTGCGCCCCATGGAGCTTCCTTTGAGCTACTTTATGGATCTGGCATATAATTTTGAGAAGTACGGCACATCCAACCCCAACAATGTTGATGAATACACTGAAGAGTGGGTACGCGAGCAATTTGCAGCCGAGCCCTCCATCACTGAGGATGATGTTAAGACTATCACATCCCTGCTTTACGACTACACATGGCTCAACGGCAACTGCAAGCCCGAAACTCTTAAGGAAAGCGGAGATACCTCATATAGCATCCTGCATTACAACGATGCGGCTTCAAGGCTCGCACTTGTTGACAGCATAATCGAGCGGGCAGACGGAATTTTGGATAAGCTCGATGAGAGCAGTCCGGCTTACACCCCGTATTATCAGTTGGTATATTACCCTGCGGTCGCATCGGCAAACGTTGTAAGAATCCAGATAATGTACGGCATAAACAGCCTTTATGCGCAGAGAAGGTCTACCATTGCCAACACCTACTACGACCTTATTAATAAGTATTTGGAATATGACGAGGAGCTTACTGCCAAGTATATGTCCCTCGGCGAGGATTTGAACGGCCTTAACAAGTGGTACGGCATGATGATAACCTCGCCCGACTACTGCAAGAAGTACACCGACCCTGTTTTAGGAAGCGTGACCGCTCAGGCGCACATGAACTATTCAAGCTGGAACGGTGCTTCCGCTGTAAAGATTGAGCCGCAGAAGGTTGAACCGGAACAGGGCGCGCAGATGATAGTGGACATTCCGACTGAAAAGCGCGCATATAAAGCCGGCACGGCAACTCTCCCCGATTTTGAGTCCACACAAAAGCAGGCGGTGGTTGTAAACCTCACCAACGCCGGCGATCAGGCGATTGATTACAGCATCACATCGAGCGATGATTTCATTATCATCGATGGTGAGACGAGCGGCTCCTACCTTGTTTCCAAAAGCTTTACCGTCAAGGTTGACTGGTCTAAGGTCAGTTCGGACATAAGCGGCAAAATAACCGTAACCGGCGGTGACAGAACGGTTGATATCGAAGTAAACGCAAAGGTTATAGATACCTCTAAAGCCGATCTTCCAAAGACCCACTTTATGTCGGACGGCATAATATCCATCAAGGCGGACGACTATGCCGACAAGGGAGCTAAAAACGGCATAAGCTGGACGGTGCTTGAAGGCTACGGAAAATCTCAGACGTCGGTTAAGATGCTTGAAACCCACACAAAGGCGTTTAAGGCGGGTGACGGTCCGTGGATAGAGTATAACTTCTATATTCCCGAGGACGGAGACTACAAGCTTACGGTTTACGCCGGTCAAGGCAACAACGTCTCGTTTGACGAGGGAACTCATCTCAACGCGGGAATTCAGCTTGACGGCGGAGATATAAGCACGCTCAACATTCAGGGCGAGGGATATGTTTCCGGCGTAAGCAGCGGATGGTATTCAACCATCGAGCAGGGCGGAAGAAGATGCGAAACCGCTTTGACTTTAACTGAAGGCGAGCATACATTGAGAATCTGGGGCATGGATCAGAACTTAGTATTGCAGAAGTTTGTTATCATGTCCGCAGAGGAAAGCCTGAAGTCTTCGCTTATCGGACCCGAGCCGACCTATAATACCTCGATGGGTGAGGTCGAGCAGAAGCAGGCACTGGCGCTTATCGTGAATGATTAATAAATCGGCGGGAGGGTGAATTTGCTCTCCCGCTTGACTTATCCGGGCAAAATCGCTATAATATGACTGTTTCAAAAATGAAAATTATGAAAGGGCATGCAATATAAATGCGAAAAATAGTAGACTGTCACTGCCATGTTTATCCCGATAAAATCGCCGCAAAGGCTTCGGAAAGCATAGGCAAATTTTATTCCGCTCCCATGCGATATGACGGCAGGGTGGAAACGGTCAAGGAGCTCATTCAAAAATCCGAACTCACAAAATGCATAATCTTCTCGGTGGCGACAAAGCCATCGCAGACTCGCTCCATCAACGAATTTATAGCCGCAACTGTCGCCAATAATCCGGATATTTTCACCGGACTTGGCGCTGTTCACCCCGACAGCGAGGACATTAAAGGGGACATTGAGCACCTTATATCTCTCGGGCTTAAGGGAGTAAAGCTCCACGCCGATATTCAGCAGTTCAAGACGGACGATTACCGCTGTTTAAAGATATACGAAATCTGCGAGGAAAAGGGCTTGCCGGTGCTTATGCACTGCGGCGACAACCGATTCGATTTTTCAAATCCAAACCGCATAAAGCCGATTCTGGATATTTACAAGAATCTTACAGTCATCGGCGCTCATTTGGGAGGATATACCGTTTGGGAGGATGCTGTGCGAGAACTCAGCGGCTATGATAATTTCTACGTCGATTGCTCTTCAAGTCTGTTTGCCTTCTCACCTGAAAAGGGTAGAGAGCTTGTTGAGGCTTACGGCGCGGATAAAGTGCTTTTCGGCACCGACTTTCCCATGTGGGATCCCGCAGAGGAACTTTCGAGGCTATACTCTCTTGGCCTTGGCGAGGATGAGCTTGAAAAAATACTTTACAAAAACGCAAACCGGCTGTTCAATTTGGGCCTATAGTAAATATCAACAGTAATTATGTATTAATAGGAACAAAATTTATCGGAAATGTCCTGTTGACTTTGGAATTTTAAAGTGATATAATCCATTCAGTAAATGCGATGACGAAGACGGAAATTCAATCGATATCTATTGCCAATTTCAATCTCAATTGATGCCGATAATAGGGCGGATATAATTTGAAATAGGCAGCAGCGAGCCGGGCATGGTGTAAGCCGGCAGATATCAGAATGCTCCCATCACTTCCGAGCAGAAGGTCCGATAGCTTTTTGTAAAGCGGGTAGGCGCCTTACGTGATTGCTGCGTTAATGTAAAGGGCTTGTCAGAGCCTGAAAGCGGCTGAATATCATGTTATCTCATCTGGGATGGCAAGGATTCGGCAATTTGAGTGGTACCGCGGGTTGAAATTATTTCGCTCGTCTCAAAGAAATTTGAGGCGGGCTTTTTTGTCGCCTCACAAGCTGAAAGGAGAAAATGCAATGACAGAAAATTCACAGACAAGACTGCTTGATATCGCCGCACGTATAAAGGAAATGCGCGAGATAATGGGCTGGAGCACCAAGGAAATGGCGGATAAGACCGAGGTGGGCGAAGCGGAATACATAACCTACGAGGCCGCAGAGGCCGACCTTCCGTTTACCTTTATTCACAAATGCGCTCTGGCTTTTGATATCGACCTTACCGACCTGCTGGAGGGCAATAACGCCGCCCGACTTACATCCTACACGGTTACAAGAAAGGGAATGGGCCAGAAAACCGCCAAGGAGCAGGGAATAGACATTTCAAACCTTGCGCCAATGTTTCGCAACAAGATTGCAGAGCCTTATTGGGTTAAATACGAATACTCCGCGGCTCAGCAGAACCAGCCAATACATCTTACTAACCACAGCGGCCAAGAGTTCGACCTTGTTATCGAGGGAAGCTTGAAGGTTCAAGTAGGCTCGCATATAGAGGTTCTGCACGAGGGGGACAGCATCTATTACAACTCATCCACCCCACATGGCATGATAGCTGTTGACGGAGCAGACTGCACTTTCCTGGCGGTAGTCCTCCCCGGCGAGGATGTAAAGGAGGAAACCGTCCGCCAGAACGTCATTCAGGCAGGCAAATCCGAAAAGCTCATATGCGAGCAGAAGTTTGTAGACTGTATCGAGGATGAGTATGGCAGACTAAAGGATATCAAGTTCAAGAACCTTGAAACCTTCAACTTCGGCTTTGACATAGTGGATGAAATCGCAAATAAATATCCTGACAAGCTTGCAATGCTTCATGTTGACAGGCATCACGTTGAAAGAAGCTTCACATTTAAAGACATGAAGCGCGCATCCAATCAGACCGCCAACTATTTCCGCTCTCTGGGTATAAAGAAGGGCGACAGGGTAATGCTTGTTCTTAAGCGTCACTATCAGTTCTGGTACTGCATGGTTGCGCTTCACAAGCTGGGAGCCATAGCTATACCCGCTACCAATCAGCTTAAGGAGCACGACTTCAGCTACCGCTACAACGCAGCGGGGGTATCGGCTATCGTCTGCACCGCGGACGGCGACACTGCGGATATCGCAATGCGCGCCGCTAAGGACTGCCCCAGCGTTAAGACGTTTATAATGGTAAACGGCGTGCGCGAGGGATGGCATGATTTCAACAACGAATATTGCCTGTTTACCGGCAGGTTTGACCGCCCCGAGGACTGCTCCTGCGGAGACGATACAGCGCTGATGTTCTTCACCTCCGGCACCACCGGCAATCCCAAGATGGCGGCTCACAAGCATACCTACGGTTTAGGTCACTTTGTAACCGCGAAATACTGGCACTGCTGCCAGCGCGATGGCCTTCATCTTACCATTTCGGACACCGGCTGGGGCAAATCGCTTTGGGGCAAGCTTTACGGCCAGTGGATGTGCGAGGGTGCGGTGTTCGTCTACGACTTTGACAAGTTCGATGCCAACGACATCCTGCCGATGTTTGCTAAATACCAGATAACCACCTTCTGCGCACCTCCGACAATGCTAAGAATGATGATAAAGGAGGATCTTTCAAGATTCGATCTTTCATCGATAAAGCATATGACCACCGCCGGAGAGGCGCTTAACCCGGAAGTCTCTAAGAAATTCAAGGAATACACAGGTCTTGAGATAATGGAGGGCTTCGGACAGACTGAGACTACGCTTATCATCGGCAACATGTTTGGAACGGTGCCCAAGCTCGGTTCTATGGGTAAGCCGAGCCCGCAGTTCGATGTTGATATCGTCGATCCTGACGGCAATTCATGTGCCGCCGGTGAGGTCGGAGAAATCGTCATCAGAACCGATAAAAGAGTGCCCTGCGGACTTTATAAGGGCTATTATCTGGACCCCGAAAAGACAGAGGATGTTTGGCACGACGGCATGTATCACACCTGCGACACTGCATGGCGTGATGAGGACGGTTACTTCTTCTACGTCTCCAGAATCGACGACGTTATCAAGTCCTCGGGCTACCGCATAGGCCCGTTCGAGATTGAAAGCGTTCTGATGGAGCTGCCTTACGTTTTGGAATGCGGAGTTTCCGGAGCGCCTGACGAAATAAGGGGTCAGGTTGTAAAGGCAAGTATTGTTCTTACAAAGGGAACTGTTCCTTCGGATGAGCTTAAAAAGGAAATTCAGCAGTATGTTAAGAGCCATACCGCTCCCTATAAGTACCCCAGAATAATTGAGTTCAAGGATGAGCTTCCCAAGACTATAAGCGGAAAAATTCAGCGCAATAAGCTTTAATTAAAGGAACCATCTCGCAAAATCGCGGTATTTGACCTTCAAAGTCCCGCGATTTTGTGTAGTTATACAGTTGATTTTATCACGTAAAAGAGTTAAAATAAATATATGCAATTTAAAGTGCGGAAACGAAGGGAGGCGGCGGCATGACAAGGACAAAAAGAGTAACCCTGCTTGCCGGTCATTACGGCAGCGGAAAGACGAATATCGCGGTGAATTATGCCGAGTATTTAAAAAAGCTCGGATATAACGTCGTTATCGCCGACCTTGATATTGTTAATCCTTATTTTAGAACTAAGGACAGCTCTGAAAGGCTTGAAAATTCGGGAATAAGAATAATTTCGCCGGAATATGCCAATTCCAATGTTGACCTTCCCGCCTTGCCAAGTGAGCTTTACGGAGTGGTGGAAAACCGCTCCGCTCATGCAGTCCTCGACATCGGCGGAGATGACAGGGGAGCATATGCTTTGGGCAGATTTACACCCTATATATTGGAAGAAAACGATTATGAGATGATATTTGTTGCAAACTTCTGCCGCCCGCTCACACAAAATCCCGAAGAAGCTTTAGAAGTCATGCGGGAAATAGAAGCGGCCGGAGGAATAGGATTCACGGCAATCGTCAATAACACGAATCTGGGAAGAGAAACCACCCCCGAGGCGGTTCATAACAGCGCCGAGAAGGCAAAACGGCTTTCCAAGCTTTCGGGGCTTCCGGTGCTGTTTACTTCTGCGGAGTCGGGAATAGCGGCGGAGCTTGATATTCCCAATGTCTTCCCGATGAAATTGCAGAAAAGGTATTATGATATTTAAATAAAGGAGATAAATCTTAATGGCAAAGGTAACTTTTAAAGAGGATATCTGCAAGGGCTGCGGCTTATGCGTTGACGCCTGCCCCAAGAAGCTTCTGATTATCGCCAAGGATAAGCTCAATAAAAAGGGTCATTCACCGGCGGCAATCACCGATATGTCAAAGTGTATAGGATGCGCTTTCTGCGCGACCATGTGTCCCGACTGCGTTATCACCGTTGAAAAGTAAAGGAGCTTTAAGTTATGTCTGAAAAGGTACTTATGAAGGGCAACGAGGCTATCGCCGAAGCTGCCATAAGAGCGGGCTGCCGCCACTATTTCGGATACCCCATAACCCCTCAGACCGAGGTTGCGGCATACATGGCAAAACGTATGCCTAAAATCGGCGGAACTTTTTTGCAGGCGGAGTCCGAAATCGCTGCTATAAATATGGTTTACGGAGTCGCCGCGGCGGGATTAAGGGCGATGACGTCGTCCTCTAGCCCCGGAGTTTCACTTAAGCAGGAGGGTATAAGCTACTTGGCTGGCTCCGACCTTCCGGCGCTTATCGTAAACGTTCAGAGAGGCGGCCCGGGCTTGGGCGGAATCCAGCCTTCGCAGTCGGACTATTTTCAGGCAACCAAGGGCGGCGGACACGGCGACTATCACCTTATAGTTTTAGCTCCTGCATCTGTTCAGGAAATGGCAGATCTGACGGTTAAGGCATTTGATTTAGCTGATAAATACAGAATGCCCGCCATGATTTTAGCCGACGGCACTATGGGTCAGATGATGGAACCGGTAGTACTGCCCGAGGAGACTAATACATCTGTCGAAAAACCATGGGCGCTCACAGGAACAAAGAACAAGCGCGAGCATAATATCGTCAATTCTCTTTACTTGGTTCCCGAAAAGCTTGAAAAAATCAACTTTGAAAGATATGAAAGATATAAGACCGTTGAGCGAAACGAGGTAATGTACGAGTCCTACATGATGGAAGATGCCGAGTATTGCATAGTAGCCTTCGGAATCGCAGCAAGAGTTGCTAAAAACGCCATCACATCTGCCCGCGAAAAGGGAATAAAGGTTGGAATGATCCGTCCGATAACCCTTTGGCCGTTCCCGCAAAAGGCTATTGCAGACGCTGCAAAGAGCGTAAAGGCATTTATCTCGGTAGAGCTTTCTATGGGTCAGATGATAGAGGATATCAGGCTGAGCGAGGATTGTGCAAAACCGGTATATCTTTGCAACCGCGCGGGCGGAATGATCCCCTCGCCGGAGGACATAACGGAAACAATAAATAAAGTAGTGGGAGGTAACAACTGATGGTAGTTTTTGATAAACCCAAGGCACTTACGGACGCGCCTCTTCACTATTGCCCGGGCTGCACTCACGGCATTATTCACCGTCTTGTTGCCGAGGCTATAGACGAGCTTGACATTTTGGGAGATACAATAGGCGTAGCGCCGGTTGGATGCGCTGTTATGGCCTATGATTATTTCAGCTGTGACATGATAGAGGCCGCACATGGCAGAGCGCCAGCAGTTGCAACCGGATTAAAGCGCGCAAGACCCGAGAATATCGTTTTTACATACCAGGGAGACGGCGACCTTGCATCCATCGGTATGGCCGAAACTGTTCATGCAGCGACAAGAAACGAGAACATCACGGTCATATTTGTAAACAATGCAATCTACGGCATGACCGGCGGCCAGATGGCTCCGACCTCTCTGCCCGGCCAGGTAACTCAGACCTCGCCCTATGGCAGAGACGTTAAGACAGTCGGTTTCCCAATAAAGATATGTGAGCTTCTTTCCTCACTGGACGGCCCGGAGTTTATTCAAAGAGTTGCTGTTAACAACGTCAAGAATGTTTTGGCGGCAAAGAAGGCAATTAAAAAAGCGTTTGAGAACCAGATTCAGGGCAGGGGCTTTTCACTTGTCGAGGTCATATCGTCCTGCCCGACCAACTGGGGAATGACCCCGGCAAAGGCTCTTGAATGGATAGATAATAACATGATTCCTTACTACCCCTTGGGAGTGTATAAGGATCGCTCCGCAAAGGAGGACAAGTAATATGTACACACAAATCCTTATAGCAGGCTTCGGCGGTCAGGGAATACTTTTCGCCGGAAAATTCTTAGCTTATCAAGGACTAATGGAGGGGAAAGAGATAAGCTGGCTACCTTCATACGGTCCGGAGATGCGCGGCGGCACGGCTAACTGCTCTGTAATCGTGGCGGACACTCCGGTCGGCTCGCCGATAGTCTCAAATCCCGATATACTTGCTGTTATGAATCTTCCCTCACTGGATAAGTACGAAGATGCGGCTGTTTCGGGCGCAAAGGTGTTTGTTGATTCCACACTTATTGAAAGAAAGCTTGCAAGAACCGACGTTACCGCTTACTATGTTCCGGCAACGGGCATGGCGCGTGAGGCGGGAATCCCCACTCTTGCCAACATGATTTTGATAGGCAAGCTGATAAAGGAAACCGGGGTTGTAAGCTTCGGTGATATTCGCAGGGGCCTTGAAAAGGTTGTCTCTGCCCGCCACGCAGATCTTTTGGAGCTTAATCTTAAAGCCTTGGAAGCGGGATATAGCTACGAAGGTTAATATAGTATTTATTTTATATAAAAATTATTACAGGAGTTGATTTTTATGCTTAACATCCGCATTGAAAAGACCACTTCACCCAAGGCTAAGCCTGCAAAGGGTGCAAAGCTCGGCTTCGGTCACATCTTCACCGACCATATGTTTATAATGAACTACGATGAAGGTCAGGGCTGGCACGACGCAAGGGTAGTGCCTTTCGGCAATATCACCCTTTCCCCTGCCGCAATGGTATTCCACTATGGTCAGACCATGTTTGAGGGCTTGAAGGCATATAAGGACACCAACGGCGAGGTATATCTGTTCCGTCCCGACATGAACGCAAAAAGAGCCAACAATTCCAACGACCGTCTGTGCATTCCTCGAATCCCGGAGGATGATTTTGTTCAGGCAATAAAGGCTGTTGTAGACGTTGACAGGGATTGGATTCCCGAAGAGCCGGACACATCTCTTTATATCAGACCGTTCATTATCCCCACCGACAACCACCTGGGCGTCGCTCCTTCAAATAGCTATCTGTTTATGGTAATCCTCTCTCCCTCCGGCGCTTATTACGAGAGCGGGCTTGCTCCCGTCGGAATCTGGATAGAGGATGAGTATGTAAGAGCGGTTAGGGGCGGAATAGGATACGCCAAGACCGGCGGAAACTACGCTGCATCCCTGAAGGCTCAGGTAAAGGCTCATGACGACGGCTATTCGCAGGTCCTCTGGCTGGACGGCGTTGAAAGAAAGTATATTGAAGAAGTCGGCGCAATGAATATCGTCTTCAAAATAAACGGCAAGGTGGTAACACCTATGCTCAACGGCTCCATCCTTCCCGGCATCACAAGGGATTCGGTTTTAGAGCTTTGCCGTAGCTGGGGCTATGAGGTTGAGGAAAGAAAGATTTCTGTTGATGAGCTTATTGAAGCCGCACATTCCGGAGCTTTGGAGGAAGTCTGGGGAACAGGCACCGCGGCAGTCGTATCGCCTGTAGGAAAGCTGCGCTACAAGGACGAGGTATTCGTAATCGGCAACGGCGGAATCGGCGAGCTTACTCAAAAGCTTTACGACGAGCTCACCGGCATCCAGTGGGGCACAAGACCTGATACAAGAGGATGGAGACAGACCGTCTGATCGGTATTCAGCGAAAGGATGAAAAATACACATATGAGAAAGATAGAAACCACCTGCGTTCAGGGGGGATACACCCCGGGAAACGGCGAGCCCAGGCAGGTGCCGATAGTTCAGTCCACCACCTTTAAATACGCCACCAGCGAGGATATGGGCAAGCTTTTCGATCTTGAGGCCGAGGGATACTTCTATTCCCGCCTGCAAAATCCCACCTGCGACACGGTTGCACGCAAAATCTGCGAGCTTGAGGGCGGAACTGCCGCCATGCTCACATCATCCGGTCAGGCGGCAAACTTCTTTGCGGTGTTCAATATTGCCACCTGCGGCGATCATGTTGTTGCGGAATCATCCATATATGGCGGAACCTTCAACCTGTTTGCTGTCACGATGAAGAAGATGGGAATAAATTTTACCTTCGTCGCTCCCGACTGCACCGAGGACGAGCTTGAAGCAGCATTCAAGCCCAACACCAAGGCTGTTTTCGGCGAGACTATTGCTAATCCCGCTTTGAGGGTTCTGGATATCAAGAAGTTTGCAAATGCCGCCCATAGGCACGGCGTTCCGCTTATTGTTGACAACACCTTTGCAACCCCGATAAACTGCCGCCCGTTTGAGTGGGGAGCGGACATTGTAACCCATTCCACCACCAAATACATGGACGGTCACGGCTCCGCAGTCGGCGGATGCATAGTCGATTCTGGCAAATTTGACTGGATGGCTCACGCGGACAAGTTCCCGGGGCTTACCACTCCCGACGATAGCTATCACGGCATAACCTACGCTGAGCGTTTCGGTCAGGCGGGCGCATACATCACCAAGGCAACAGCACAGCTTATGAGGGACTTCGGTTCCACACCTGCACCTCAGTCGGCATTCTTACTGAATTTGGGTCTTGAAAGCCTTCACGTAAGAATGGAGCGGCACTGCCGGAACGCTTTGACGGTTGCAAAATATCTTGAATCCGACCCGAGAATCAGCTGGGTATTCTACCCCGATTTGGAGAGCAATGTTGACAACGCTTTAGCCAAGAAGTACCTTCCCAACGGCTCCTGCGGAGTTGTAAGCTTCGGGGTGAAGGGCGGAAGAAAGGCTGCCGAGAGCTTCATGAAGGAGCTTAAGCTCTGCGCGATAGAAACTCATGTTGCGGACGCAAGAACCTGCTGTCTGCATCCTGCAAGCGCAACCCACCGTCAGATGAACGACGCCGAGCTTGAAGCGGCGGGAGTATCGCCGGATTTGGTAAGGCTGTCCTGCGGAATCGAGAACGCTCAGGATTTGATTGATGATATTAAGCAGGCGCTGGATACGCTTCAAGATTGATTGTAAAGTAATGACCGCCTGCGGCTTTAGTCTGTGGGCGGCCGTTTAGTAAGATGTGTTTATTCTGCTGAAATTTTGGGAGAATGTGCGGGCTTGGTGTGATTAAATAGGAGATAAAAATGGATTTGTATGGAGAAAAAATGAAAATTGAGATATGCAATGATATAGAGTGGCTGCTTTCAACGGAAGCATTTGTTATTTATTCTTCCTGTATGTACCAGCCGACATATGATGATTATAAAAAATATATAAGACAGTTTATGTCAAATACTTTTGTGAATATTTACGTCTGTGAAATTGATAAAAAGAAGGCGGGCATACTTGTTATAGACAAGGCATCATCTGTACCCGAAATTGTTGGAATTGCCGTTTCAAAGGGATATCGTCGGCGAGGAATTGGTAAGCAGATGATTTTAGAAACAATGAAATTAGAACATTTAGAAACAATAAAAGCCCAGACCGATGATGATGCAATTGGTTTTTATCGTAATTGTGGTTTTTCTGTACAAAAAAGTGTAATTGAATATCCTGATGGTTCTGTAACTCGTTATAACTGTTTATTATGTAGGTAGATAAATTTCGGTTTATAGGGCAGTTATTCTTTGAAGGTTACTGCCATTTGGATGGTATAGCTATTGTGTTAAGCGGTTCACTTCGGTGAAATGTGGCTTTGCGTTGCTACATTTGTTGTTTTGTTCGGTGGAATTTTTGTGATTGGCTCGGGTCTTCTCATATGTCCGGCTCCGACCGGCGCGCTCCCTATGGATTGTTGTTCTATCGCAGTTCCTATGGGCGCCGAAGTACGTGCGAGCGGAGGTCTACGCGCGTAAGCGCGTGGGCGGTGTTGCCGCCGGACGCCTTTGGCGTCCGGACCTCCGCTACTCGGACATGCGTGGGGCGTGCCTATCCCGCTGACCCACATCAAGGCGAATACTTACTCCTTTTTATCCGTTTTCGGCTGCTCAACAACCACAACCTTAATCCCTTTTTCCTCAAAAGCAGCTATCTGCTCCTCGGAGCAATCCCAGTCGGTGATGATTGTATCGAAGCTCTCCGCCTCGCAAACCTTAATAAACGAATCCGTGCCGACCTTTCCGCTCGGAATCAGAAGACACTTCCTGCGGCTGTTGCGGATGACCGTTCGCTGGAACGCGGCCGTTTCATCCGTTCCGTTGGAAAGCCCGAATTCCGCCGTAAGTCCTGCTCCGGTGATAAAGCAGGTATCAAAGTGCATACGGCTGACGAATTCGTTCGCAAGGCTATCCACCACCGACCCGCTCTGGCGCATCTTTCCGCCGGCAACGTAGACGTCGATATTGTCAAACCGTCTTAGCCTGTTTGCGATATCAACCGAGTTTACAACAACGGTGAATTTGATATCACGCGGAATAAGCGTTGACATAAGATACCCGAACGAGCCGCCGGTGAGGTATACCGTGTCGTTTTCGTGGATCATCTTTATTGCCTCTGCGGATATCTCGCGGTAGTTGTCGAAAACCGGCATGCTGTCGAAGTCGCGGTCGACAGGCGGTCTTATGCTTACCTGACCTACTTTTATCGCGCCGCCGTGGGTTTTCTTGCAAAGCCCCCTTTGCTCAAGAATCCTAAGATCCCGGCGGGCGGATTCCTCGGATATGCCGTATTTTTCGGTTATCTGCGCCACGGTCATTCTGCCGACCTTTGAGATGATGTCGGCTATTTCCTGCTGTCTTTCTTCAATGAACATTGTTTGCCTCCTTTTGGTATTTTATTTGATTATCGAATTCGATGATACCAGTATAGCACCACAATCGGTAATTGTCAAGCGTAATCGGTAAAAAATTTTGTAAAAATCAAAATCAAACGGTAATCAGCCGGATTTGCTCTTGATATATCCTGTTGGATGTGCTATAATAACTCACGAATCTAAAATTATTAAAGAAAGGGTGCCCTAAATGCCCATAAAAATTCCGAATTCCCTGCCGGCGGCGAAGACTCTGACCGACGAAAACATCTTCATAATGACCGAGACTCGGGCCATGACCCAGGACATCCGCCCGCTTAAAATACTGATTCTGAACCTTATGCCCACCAAGGTGGAGACCGAAACCCAGCTGATAAGGCTTATCGGCAACACTCCGCTTCAGGTGGAGGTGGAGCTTATTCACACCGCCAGCCACGAATCAAAGAACACCTCTGCGGAGCATCTTCTTTCGTTTTACAAGACTTTTTCCCAGGTGAAGAACCAACGCTTTGATGGCATGATTATAACCGGCGCGCCGGTGGAGCATCTAGAATTTGAAGACGTTGAGTACTGGCAGGAGCTTTGCGAAATATTCGAGTGGACAAAGACCCATGTTCACTCAACCTTCCACATCTGCTGGGGTGCTCAGGCGGGGCTGTATTATCACTTTGGAATAAAGAAGAAAATGCTCCCTAAAAAGCTCTTCGGAGTGTTCGAGCACACTGTAGACTACAAAAATCCCATACTTTTCAGGGGCTTTGACGATGTTTTTTACGCCCCTCATTCGAGAAATTCAACCGTTGATATAAAGGACGTTGAAGCCATACCCGAGCTTAAGATTCTTGCAACAAGCCCGGTTGCCGGGGTTTACGCCTGCATGACCGGCGGCGGCAAGCAGATTTTCATAACCGGCCACTCGGAATACGACTCCGAAACGCTTGCTAAGGAGTATTTCAGGGATAAGGCCAAGGGGCTTGACATTAAAATCCCCGTAAACTACTTTCCGAACGATGACGAAACCAAACCGCCGGTGGTAAGATGGCGCGCTCATGCCAATCTGCTGTATTCTAACTGGCTGAACTATTTCGTTTATCAGACTACTCCTTACGATGTGGAAAGTATAACTTAATGTTATTGAACGATAAAAGTCTGCAAATTACGCAGGCTTTTATTATTGACGTATCATAATATGAAAAAATCGCTTGAACTTTTAGGCAGGCTTGTACTAATTTTCGTCTAAAAGTGTTTGACCATACTTGGTCGTGACCATACTTGGTCATGACCACACCTGGTCGTGACTATGTATGGTCGTAAAAACGGGTGCGAAACAAATCATATAGCGGTTTCATGCCTGCTTTTTGGCTTCGCTTTAGACGGAAATTAGTATTAATGTATGCGCATTATGGCCTAAAAGTCGAAAAAAGTTTTAGTATTTTGCGACAAAAGTCGCTTTTACAAATTGATGTTTTCGTGTTAGAAGAATCGAGTCGAACAGCTTAATGAGGCGTAGAATCACGATGGGTTCTGCGCCGCTTTTAATTTCCCTCAAAGTTTACAGGCAGCTTTTCTTTGATAAGGACTCCTTTTTAATTCTTATACTTATTTCGCGCTAAAAAGTGTCTGGACCAATGATGGCCGTTGAATTGCCGCAAAACCCATAGACAGTGGTTTTGCAGCGATTTTGTGTGAGCTGCCTGAGCTGCCAATATACGCTTTTGCGCGGAATTAGTATTAAATCAGGAGGATTTATATGGAAACAATAAATCAAAGCAACTATTTCGGGAAGGAAAAGCTTTCAAAGCTTCCCGGCAGGTTTGCAATACCCTGTATATGCTTGATAGTACCATAGGAGTAGAAGGAACCGCCAAAACAGTCTGCGATTACATTCGCAACAGAGCCAAGTAAAAAATCGCCGTAAAAATCGAGAAAACGATTATTTCATGGCTTGAATATTCAAGCGAATATTTAGCCAATTGCGGGCAATAATAACGGTATCTTAATGAAAAGGAGATATCGTCATGAATTTAACTCAGAAAGAAACAGGACTTTTAAAGGACTTAAAGGATCAGGAGCAGCTTTGCGTTGACAAGTACACCAAGTACTCAAACGACGCTTGCTCTCAGGAGCTCAAGGATTTGTTCTGCAGCATTGCAAAGGTGGAGCAGAACCATTACAACACCATCAGCGCAATGCTCAATGGAACTGTTCCCTCTGTTCCGTCCGGTCCGTTAAAGAATGAGAACAACGGCTGGTGCAAAAAGATCCGGTATGCCGATCAGCAGTCTGCCGACATCGACAAGTTCCTTGCCAGCGATATGCTCTCCACCGAAAAGCATGTTTCCTCACTCTATGATGTAAGCGTGTTCGAGTTCGGCGACCCAAACGCAAGAAGGGTTTTAAACCACATTCAGGCAGAAGAACAGCAGCACGGCGAACAGCTTTACACCTTCCTTGCATGCAACGGCTTCTATCAGGGGAAATAACTCGGCTGACTGACGCTCCAATCTAAAAACCGGCTCATTGTCGTACTATTTGACGGCGATGGGCTGGTTTTATACTTATATTCGTCTAGAAATGCAGACCATGAATGGTCATAAAATCGTGTGCAAAGCCCATCGTAAACGGCTTTGAGCCCGATTTTTTGCTTTCATTTCAGGCGAATAGTATTAACCAACAAGGTGAATTTGCGCACCAATCCGCAAATTCAGGACATGGGAATTAGAAAATCAGTTCAGCTCCGAAAGGAATTTCCGCTTTTATTTTCTCAAAAAGAATTGATATTGTTGAAATATTATGATATAATTAATTGGTACTTATGAGTGCATTGTCATTTGATACAGGGTGTTTGGGGAATATAATATAAAATGCTATCACACGCATATGCGATGAAACAGCATTGAGTCGGCGGAAACAGCCTGGCCGTATGATGTAAGCGCGATTCACCGCTTAAGGTTGCAGACGATAACCTTCAACGCGTTTGAATTAGGCAGCGCGGCTGCGGTCGAGAACGCGTTAAACGTGCTCGGCAACGGCGGAGCGATATTAGGGAAAATGCACGAGCTGCCATGGAGCAAATGCTGTGCCATCGTGATTGATAAATATTGTGTTTGCCGGCGGTGTCGATATAAAACCGATTAGTTAGGATGGATTAAGCGTAAAAAATAATTATTTGCATTATATTTATATATAAGAAAGGGATGAGGCTTAAATGAAAACCAGAACCTTCAAGGGCGGCGTTCACCCTTATGACGGCAAGGAGCTTTCCTGCGATTCGCCTATAATCAGGCTTTCGCCGAAGGGCGAGCTTACATATCTTATGAGCCAGCATATAGGCGCGCCAGCAAAGCCGATTGTAAAGCCGGGGGATAGGGTGCTTGTCGGTCAGACGATTGCAGAGGCGGGTGGATTTGTCTCTGCGGATATTTGTGCTTCTGTTTCGGGAACAGTTAAAAAGGTAGCTCCGGTAATAACCGGCAACGGCGATGAGGTTATGGCGATTATCGTCGAAAACGACAATGAGTATGAAGCGGTCGAAGGGTTGGGCGAAGCCCAGGATTATGAAAAGCTCACTAAGGATGAAATAAGGCAAGTCATAAAGCACGCCGGACTTGTAGGAATGGGCGGAGCAGGCTTCCCGACAAGCGTTAAGCTCGCGGTTAAGGATGATTCAAAGATTGATTACGTAATAGTAAACGGCGCTGAGTGCGAGCCTTATATCACCTGCGACTATCGCCTGATGATAGAGCAGACCGAAAAGGCGGTTTTAGGTCTTAAAATACTTTTGCGGCTTTTCGATAATGCCAAGGGCGTTTTTGCAATAGAATCGAATAAGCCTTTGGGAATCCAAAAGCTCTCCGAAGCAGTAGAGGGCAGCGAGCGGATGTATGTCCAGCCGCTTAAAAAGAAATACCCTCAGGGCGGCGAAAGAGTTATCATAAGCGCCGTAACCGGCAGAAAGATAAACTCCAAAAAGCTCCCGGCGGACGCGGGATGTGTTGTTATAAACTACGCAACACTGCTTGCTGCTGCCGATGCCGTTGCTTATAATACCCCGCTGATTTCAAGAGTTGTCACCGTTACGGGTGATGATGTTGTTCACCCGTCCAACTTTGAGGTCCCGCTTGGCATCTGCGCCAACGAGCTTGTCGAGGCGGCGGGTGGGTTTACGCAGGAGCCTGAAAAGGTTATATTCGGCGGACCCATGATGGGCGGCTCGGTTTCCGGGCTTGATCAGCCGGTCACAAAAACCACATCCTGCATACTCTGCCTTGCTCACGATGACGTTGCGAGCATAGAGCCGAGCGCATGCATAAGGTGCGGCAAGTGCTTGGAAGTCTGCCCCGAAAGGCTTATGCCGGCAAAGCTCAAAAACTCCGCCGACAACTACAAGTACGACGTGTTTGAAAAGCTGGGCGGACTTGAGTGCATAGGCTGCGGTTGCTGCACATATATCTGCCCGGCAAGAAGAAGACTTTCACAGTCGATATCCGTCGCGAAGAGGCACGTGTTGGCTGAAAAGAAAAAAGCGGCGGCGAAGAAATAAGGGCAGAAAAGGAAAGTGTGTGAAATGCTTCCAGCCAATCAAGAGCCCTTGCGGACTCTTTCTTGGGGAAGCAAATTCACCCGCACGATTTGAGCCTTTGCCGCCGAGAGGCGGGCGGCAATTTTGCTTACGCAAAACGCCTCAAATCTAAAGAAAGGTATGCCTTTGCACGGCAAAGTCATAAGATTAATATGAGTAAACTTTATAACGTTTCACTTTCGCCCCATATAAGAGCGAAAGAAACAACCGCAAGCATAATGCTTGATGTTGTTATTGCGCTTATCCCGGCAATAGCGATGGGCATATACAATTTCGGCTGGCGAGCACTGCTTATAACCTCTCTGTGCATAGCCTCCTGTGTAGGAAGCGAATACATATTTGAAAGACTTTTAAAGCAAAAGGTAACTATAGGTGATTTGAGCGCGGTCGTCACCGGAATGATATTGGCAATGAACCTTTATTCCACCGCTCCGTGGTGGATACCGATTATCGGCGGCGCGTTTGCCATCATCGTGGTTAAATGCCTTTTTGGCGGATTGGGTCAGAACTTCATGAACCCCGCCCTTGCCGCAAGGTGCTTTTTGCTTATTTCCTTTCCGACGATAATGACCGCCTACCCTGCAATAGACGGCGTTTCTGGAGCTACTCCTTTGGCGATACTGCGCGAAGGCGGAAGTGTCCCCTTAACAACCCTTTTCTTGGGAACCCATTCCGGAACCATCGGTGAGACAAGCGCGCTTGCTATACTCATCGGTGCGGCTTACCTTTTGATAAAGAGGGTAATCAGCCCCAGAATCCCGCTCTGCGTTATAGGCTCGGCTGCGGTGTTTGTTGTGCTGTTCGGACTTGGCAAGGGCATCGATGTTAATTTGAACTATGTTGCAACACACCTTATGGGCGGCGGACTTCTTGCCGGGGCCGTGTTTATGGCTACCGACTATGTAACTGCACCCGTTACCAAGTTGGGACAGGTCATATACGCCGTTCTTATAGGATTTCTGACGGCGTTTATCCGCACCTGCGGCGGCTCTACCGAGGGCGTGAGCTATGCCATTATAATCTCAAATCTTTTAACGCCCCTTATAGAGAAGTGGACGGCTCCCAGGCCGTTCGGGCTTGAACATAAGGAGGTGGCAAAATGAGCAAGATAGTTAAGGATACTTTAAGACTTGTTGCGATTACCCTCATCGCCGGAGTGCTGCTTTCGGTGGTCTATTCGGTAACTAAGGACACTATTGCGGCAGCCGAGGAGGAGGAGCTTCAGGCTTCCTACAGGGAGGTATTCCCGCAGGCTGTAAGCTTTGAAGCCGTTGAGAGCAAATGCCCGGCAGAGCTGTCCGACGGCAGCGTCACGCTGAACGCAGCACTTTATGCTAAGGACGAAAGCGGCGCGGATATTGGCTGTGTTCTGTCACTGACATCTCACGAGGGATACGTGGGAGATATAGTTTTGTCTCTGGGAATATCCAAAACTGGGGAAATTACCGGAGTTAAGGTAACTCAGATGTCAGAGACTTCGGGCTTGGGAGCAAACTGTCAAAATGAGGATTGGATAGGTCAGTTCAAGGGCATAACAGGCTCGGTCAAGTATACCAAGGCCGGTAAGGCATCTCCTGACGAGATAGACGCTATTTCCGGCGCGACATTTACCACCCGGGCGGTCACCAATGCTGTGAACGCCGGAATCGGATTTGCCTCTTCCGATCTAGAAATAATTGTCAGTGAAACGGAGGCGGAGTAATATGAAAACAGCTTTGGAAAGACTGTATAACGGCATTATCAAGGAAAACCCGACCTTTGTTCTTATGCTGGGAATGTGTCCAACGCTGGCGGTAACAACCAGTGCTATCAATGGATTGGGAATGGGGCTTTCAACCTGCGCGGTTCTGATGATGTCCAACCTTATGATATCACTTTTGCGCAAATTTATTCCGGACAGGGTGAGAATGCCCGCATATATCGTGGTTGTGGCTTCGTTTGTAACCATAGTTGAACTTCTGATGCAAGCGTATGTAAGAAGCCTCTACGCCTCGCTGGGCTTGTATATTCCGCTGATAGTCGTAAACTGCATAATTTTGGGCAGGGCGGAAAGCTATGCTTCCAAAAATCCGCCGCTTGCTTCATTCTTTGACGGCCTGGGAATGGGCCTGGGATTCACCCTCGCGCTGACGATTATCGGCGCGGTGCGCGAGCTTTTGGGCGCAGGAACCTTCTTCGGCGCAAGAATTATGCCGAGCAGCTTCCAGCCGATATCGATTATGATACTTGCCCCCGGTGCATTCTTTGTCTTGGCGATTCTCACGGCACTGCAGAATAAGTTCAAGGCACCCAGTGCAACCAACAAGAAAGGCTTTGAATGTGATGGCAAATGTGCCGGCTGTATGGACAGATCATGCTCGCTTGGTAAAGCAGAAAGGAGCGATAACGAATGAGCACTTTAACAACTCTTTTCTTGGGCATAATATCCGCGGCACTTGTTAACAACGTTGTTTTAAGCCGATTCTTGGGCCTCTGCCCGTTCTTGGGCGTATCCAAAAAGACTTCCACGGCAGTCGGAATGGGCTCTGCGGTTATAGCGGTTATAACCCTTTCCTCTGCTATAACATACGTCATCAACAAGCTGATTCTAGTTGAGTTCGACCTAGTTTATCTGCGCACGATAGTCTTCATATTGATAATAGCGGCGCTGGTTCAGGCGGTTGAAATCATCCTTAAAAAGAAGATACCTTCGCTTTATAAAGCTTTGGGCGTGTATCTGCCGCTTATAACCACCAACTGCGCGGTTCTGGGTGTTGCCATAGATTCCGCCCAGAAGGGCTTCGGCTTTGCCGAGACTATGATATACTCTGTCGGAACAGCGGTCGGATTTCTTGTTGCAATAGTTATAATGGCGGGCATCCGCGAGAGAATTGAGGACAATAACATCCCGGAAGCCTTTAAGGGCATGCCGATAGTTCTGGTTACCGCCGGACTTATGGCGATGGCGTTTGTAGGCTTTTCCGGCACATTGTAAGGGAGGCGGCAAAGATGTTAACAGGAATACTTATAGCCGCCGCGGTAATAATTGTTATCAGTATTATTATCGGAGTAGGACTTGGAATTCTATCCGATAAGTTCAAGGTGGAGGCCGACCCGAGGGAGGCCGCTGTCCGCGAGTGCCTGGCAGGAAGCAACTGCGGCGGATGCGGCTATGCCGGCTGTGATGCTTATGCCAAGGCAATAGTTTCTGACGGCGCCGACCCATCGCTCTGCCCATCTTCGGACAGGGTTAAAATCGGCGAGATTATGGGCGTATCGCTTGAGCCTGGTTTAAGGATGACGGCGTTCGTAAAATGCTCCGGTACCTGCGCTAAAACCAACGCCGACTACAGCTATTTCGACGAGCACGATTGCCGCATAGCATACCTTGCACCCAAGCACGGTGCTAAGAAATGCGCATACGGCTGCTGCGGCTTCGGCACCTGCGCAAGCGTCTGTCAGTTTGACGCCATAAGGATAGTTGACGGTCTGGCTTTAGTTGATCGCGAGAAGTGCCAGGCGTGCGGAAAGTGCGTTTCGGTCTGCCCGAATCATCTTATCGAGATTATACCTTATGATGCGCAGTATGTCGTTCGCTGTTCCTCCCACGCAAAGGGCAAGGATGTAAAGTCTGCCTGCTCCGAGGGCTGCTTAGGCTGCGGAATGTGCGCAAGAATCTGTGAAACCGGCGCTATAACTGTCAACGGTAACCTTGCAGCTATTGACCAGTCCAAATGCATTGGCTGCGGCAAGTGCGCAGAAAAGTGTCCCGCAAAGATAATAGTAAAGCGCAATCAGGCTGTAGTTATCGGTCAATAAAAGAAAAATCAATATGGGGGTCGGTGAGCATGAAAAGGCTTTTTCCGGCGCTTTGGGTAGCGCTTATTCTGCTGGGCATGTTCAGCGGCTGCGAAAAAGCTTCCAAGCGCTTTCAAACAAGCTATACTGATGTTTTTGACACGGTATGCACCTTTACTGCATACTGCGATTCTGAAGAGCAGTTCGAAAGCGTCAGCGAGAGCCTGCATGGGGAGCTTTTGAGGCTTCACCGGCTCTTTGACATTTATAATGGCCCTTATGATGGAGGAATCCTGGCTCTGAACAGAGACGGTTATCTTGAAGATCCGGATGAGGATATCACAGCTCTTTTGGAGCTCGGCAAGGAATATTATAATCTTTCCGGCGGAAAGCTCAACATTGCTATGGGCACAGTTCTTTCACTTTGGCATGACGCCCGCGAGGATGGCGTGCTTCCGGATAAAGACAAGCTCACGGCGGCGTCACGGCACATGGATATATCAAAGCTTATTATAGAGGATGGCAGAATCACCCTTTCCGATCCTGAAATGAGCATAGACGTCGGCGCTATAGCAAAGGGCTATGCCGCTCAAAAGGCAGCTGAGCTTATTATCGATTTGGAAATAAAAAACTTCGCCCTTGATTTGGGCGGGAACATAAAGACGTCGGGCAAAAAGCCGGACGGCGAGTGGAATATAGGCATTCGTGACCCGGACGGCGGGGTTCTTACCAGCGTCAGGGCAAGCGATCTGTCGGTGGTAACAAGCGGCGATTATGAGCGGTTTTTCGAGCTTGACGGCGTGAGATATTCCCACATAATCAGCCCGGATACGCTTTATCCGGCAGATATGTACCGCTCGGTGACAGTGGTCTGCGAAAATTCCGCTGACGGCGACGCCCTTTCAACATCTCTTTTCTGCATGGATTTAGAATCTGGCAGGGAGCTTTGCGAAAAGTTGAAGGTAAAGGCGATCTGGGTGATGTCGGACGGCAATACCTGCTCGGTCGGAGATATAGAGCTATGAGGATAAGGAAGACTTCAAAGCCGTTTGCCGATTGCGTGCTTATAGCAGTGCTGATTGCTCTGGCAGTTATATCCTATATTATATTGAACTCGGGTAAATCCGATGGAAAAACCGTTATTATCCGCGAAAACGGCAAGGTGTTCGGCGAATATCTCATAAGCAGGAGCGCCGAAATAGACGTTGACGGGTTGCTAACCGTTGTCATAGAGGATGGGGGAGTATACGTCAAGAACGCTGTCTGCACCGACAAGCTCTGCGAGCACAAGGGAAAGATATGTGACGCAGGCGA
Source organism: uncultured Oscillospiraceae bacterium (assembly GCA_964541045.1). Classification (GTDB taxonomy): domain Bacteria; phylum Bacillota; class Clostridia; order Oscillospirales; family Ruminococcaceae; genus Faeciplasma. The sequence goes on from CAZIOV010000014.1 coordinate 25,739, forward strand.
AGCGATAGTATGCCTGCCGGGTAACGTGATCGTTGAGATTTCCGGCGAGGAGTACGATTTTATATTGTAAACGGTGGTGTGAGGCATGAGTGGAACCAGGGGCGTTAAGAGTGTGAATAAAACCGTAAAGCGCGTGGCGTATGTCGGCGTTCTGGCGGCGCTTGGATTCGGGCTTAGCTGGCTTGAAATGCTTCTGCCGACGATTGGAATTCCCGGGGCGAAGCTTGGGATTGCAAATTTGGCGGTTTTGGCGGCGCTTTACCTCTGCTCGCCTGCCGAGGCTGCGCTTGTTTCTTTGGCGCGGATAATCCTTTCATGGCTTCTGTTCGGGAACTTTACGGGGCTTATATACAGTCTCTGCGGAGGAACTTTGAGCCTTGTTGTCATGATAATCCTTAAGAAAACAGGTATCTTTTCGCCTGTAGGAGTTAGCGCAGCGGGCGGAGTTTTTCACAACATAGGGCAGCTTCTGGCGGCATATGTCATGATGGGCAGGGGAATTTTAGGCTATCTTCCGACTCTTTTGCTGCTTGGGACAGTGTTCGGAACGGTCACCGGAATTGTCGCAAAATTGATTATTGAAAGGTTGGGCAAGGCAAAGTAATATTATGGATATATTTTCAAGAACTGAGCTTCTTATCGGAGCTGAGGGAATGGCTAGGCTGAAAAGCGCCAAGGTTGCTGTATTCGGAATAGGCGGAGTGGGCGGATATGTTTGCGAAATACTCGCCCGGAGCGGAGTTGGCAATATAGCTCTGTTTGACAGCGACACTGTGAGCGTTACCAACCGCAACCGTCAGATAATCGCTCTCGAAAGCACCACCGGCAGGCCAAAAGTCGAGCTAATGCGAGAGCGGATTTTAGATATTAATCCGGGAGCTTGCGTCAGCGCCAACAGCGTTTTCTACACCTCGGAAAACGCCTGCGATTACCCGCTTTCAGAGTATGATTATATAGCCGACTGCATCGATACTGTGTCCTCTAAAATCGAGCTGATAGTCCGCGCAGATAGTGCGGGGGTAAGAATAATCAGTGCGATGGGCGCAGGAAACAAGCTTGATCCGGCTCGCTTCGAGGTCGCGGATATATACAAGACTTCCGTCTGCCCGCTGGCGCGGACTATGCGCTATGAGCTTCGCAAAAGGGGAATAAAATCGCTTAAAACGGTATATTCCAAAGAAGAACCACGAAAGCTGCCGGGGAATATCGGTGAGGAAAGCTTTGGACGGCATATTCCGGCATCGGTGGCATTTGCCCCTGCGGCAATGGGAATAGTTATGGCGAGCGAGATTATTAAAGACATTTCGGAAATTTGATTTGTTGCAGGAGAGACGAAAATTCTTCATATAGTAGACGTTGACGGCACCGTTCAGGATGAGGTTGAGATGGAAATAGATTTACAATTTAGAATATTATGCATAAAATTGCCGACTATAAGTTATATATTTTTATAAGTTTTGCGCAAAAGCTATTGCATTTTATTAATTTGAATGATATAATAAACGACATGGAGGTGCAGAATTTATGAAAAAACTGATTTGTATTCTTTTAACTGCGGCAATGCTGCTAAGCCTGTTTGGATGCTCAGGAAAAACGGCTTCTGATGAGGCGGTTACCGGCGATTCATCTTCGGAGGCTAAAGTGCCGGATAAATCAGAGCTTGAAGCTGCTGTTTCTGAGGCTGAGAAAACAGACGCTTCGGCATATCTCAACGGCGATTATCTTATAGCATCAATAGAATCAGCTAAGGCGGTTTTAGAAGATGAAAATGCATCGGAAGCGGAGGTTAAGGCGGCTGTGGATAGATTAAATTCGGTTAGCAACAGTTTGAGCGACGGAACGGATTTTCCGGCTCCTGCCGATTTAAAGGCGGTTTCGGATATTCCGGATCCCTTCACATTTCTCGATGGCAGCTTTGTAGATACTCCGGAGGAGTGGGCAGGGCGTGCGGCTGAACTGAGCGCAATGTATCAGTACTATATGTATGGCGTTTGGCGTGACGGCTCGGACGAGGAGCTTTCTTATAAATATGAAAACGGCTCTCTCACCCTTAATATTAAGAGGATATCAACCGGCGCGCAGTCGAGCTTTACGGCAACGGTTATGCTCCCCGACGAATCTATTGAGGCTCCGGAGGGCGGATATCCCGTTATAGTCGGAATGCATCAGGGAATCAGTGAGGAAACGGCAAACGCAAACGGCTACGCAACCATCACTCTTGATTTCTTCGGGTATACCATCGCCTCTGACGATACCAAGCATCAGGGTGCGTTTTATGACCTTTATCCTTATGGCAGCGACCCGAGCGAGCAGACCGGCGTTCTTATGGCATGGAGCTGGGGCTGTTCTAAGATACTCGACGCTTTGGAGGCAGGCCTTGGCGAGGAGCTTAACATAAGCCCGGTAAACACCATTGTCACCGGTGTTTCGCGCTGGGGAAAGGCTGCTGCTGTCTGCGGAGCATTTGAAAAGCGATTTAAGATGGTTGCGCCTTCCTGCTCCGGCGCCGGCGGACTGGCACTTTACCGTTACAAGTCGGAAGGCAAGACCTACGATTTCAGTTCCAAGGGAGCTTCCGCAGCTTATACTTACGGCCAGAACGAACCTTTGGGAAGCCTGCAATCCTCATCGGAGCGCGGTTGGTTCAACGACATGTTCTTGGAGTTCAGCGACCCCGAAAAGCTTCCGATGGATCAGCATATGCTGGCCGGCCTTGTTGCGGACGATTCAAGGTATCTGTTTGTAATAGGCTCCTGCATTTACGAGGACTGGGTTAACGCTCCGGCTATGTGGTATACCTATCTCGGCGCGCGAGAGATATTCAAGGCGCTTGACATTGAGGATCATATAGCAATAAACATCCACAAGGAAGGCCATGCGGTTACTCCGGAGGATATAGAGTATATGACCGACTATTTTGATTATTACGTTTACGGCAAAGAGCCGGATCACGAGCTTGAAGACCTAAATACTTCGGTATTTGCCCTTGAAGAAAACGTTGACAAGTCTATGGAGGGCTTTACTGATTGGTGGATGGCTCCGTAATACTAATTCCCGTCTAAAGTGATGCTAAAAGAGGGCATGAAACCACTAAGTAGTGGGTTTATGTCCTCTTTTTTTGTAACCTTATCAGACGGATATTATACTTATATTCGATTAAAAATGTATAGACCGCGCATGGTCAGACCATATATGGTCATAAAATCAGGTGCAAAATCCCATCGTACAGAGGTTTTGCGCCTGATTTTTTTGCTTTCATTTCAGACGAATATTTAGTATTTCTGCGATAAAAAATCCCCCGCTGCTGTGAATATAACACAGTGGCGGGGGATTTATAAAGATGGAGAACCCCCGGCAGATATAACTTTTAACTCAAAGTATACCATTTCGGGATATATCTATTATACCAAATTGGTATAATTATGTCAACAGAAAAAATTAAAAAATTTAAAAAATTATAAAGTTGACGAGGTATTATGAGATTAAAAGAACTGCGAAAAAAGAAGCACATTTCACAGCTTAAGATGGCGATGGATTTGCACATGAATCAAAACAGCATAAGCAGATATGAGAATATGGAACGTCAGGCAGACTACGTAACCCTTATTAAAATAGCCGATTATTTTGACGTTTCGATTGATTACCTTCTTGAAAGAACAGACAATCCGAGAACAAACAGGTGAGCTTACTGCGCCTCTAAAAGCTCGATATGGTTGAATACGTTCAGCTTTTTGTGGGCAGAATAAAGCTCGCTTTGCATCCTTGCGGGATATATAATTCTTTTTCCGAATCTTAAGCGAAGAGAATCGGAAACGTCGGCAAGCACCTCCTGCTTTTCAAGTCTTTGCTGGTCTATAAGCATTGAATACTGTCTTCCCGAGTCTGCAGGCATAAGGTTTATTCCACGTATGCCCACTGCTCTTATCGGCAAATGCCAATCAAACCTTTCCAAAAACAGCCGGTATCCCGCCTTGGCAAGCGCCAGGGGCGAGCGAAGAGGATAATCAAGCTGCATCTGATATTCGCGGTAGGTTAAGTCGTTGGTTTTTACGGATATGCACACTCCGCAGGCACAAAGCCTGTCCCGGCGCATTCTTTCTGTCACCTGGTCCGACAGTGAAAGCATTACTTGCCATACCTGGGAATTGTCGGTAAGGTCGTAGCGCAGTGTGGTGGAGTTGCCGACGGATTTTACCTCGCGGGAGTAGCTAAGCTCGTGAACAGCGGAATCGTCAAAGCCGTTTACAGCCCTCCACACGAATATTCCCGCCTTTCCCAAACGGCGCGAAAGAGTTCCGGGGTCGGCCTTTGAAAGCTCGCCAAGGGTGAATATTCCGCATCGCGCCAAAGCCTTCTGGGTCGCAGGACCTATGCCTATCATCTCGCCGACGGCGAGGTTTTTTATTTTGTCCATATAACCTTCTTCTGTAAGGACGGTTATGGCGTCCGGCTTTTTCATGTCAGAGCCTAACTTTGCAAGCACCTTTGTAAAGCTCACTCCGACCGAGATGGTAAGGCCTGTTTCCTTCTTTACCGTTTCCTTTATATCGAACGCTATCTTTTCGTTTGATCCGAACAGATAATGCGAGCCGGTTATATCAAGCCAGCATTCGTCTAAGCCAAACGGCTCTACGAGATCGGTATACCGCGAATAGATTTCACGCACCTGCCTTGAAGCTGCGGCGTACTTTTCCATATGCGGGCTGACGATTACAAGGTTTGGGCATTTAGCCTTTGCTTCGTATACCGTTTCGGCGGTTTTTATGCCATAGGATTTTGCAAGATAGTTTTTGGCAAGGACTATTCCCGCCCTATCCTCCACGCTTCCGCAGACCGCTATTGGCTTATCAGTAAGGGATGGATCGTCGCGTATTTCAACCGAGGCGTAAAAGTTGTTCAGGTCGCAGTGAAGAATGTCTTTCATATCCGGTTTCCTCCGTAAAAAAGAACTTATGTTCGGAACATTTGTTTCATTATAGCACATATGTTCGGAGAAGTCAAGGGATAATGAGGATATTTTTTGGACTGATATAATACTAATCTTGGCTTGAAATGAAAGCGAAAAATCAGATGCAAAACTGCTATACGATGGGATTTTGCACCCGATTTATGAGCATTCACGGTCTGACCACGTATAGTCTGACCATTCATAGTCTGTACATTTCCAGGCGAATAAGTATAAGAGGATTGCGGCTTGCGGCGATTTAAGCGGTTAGAATTGGATTCGGCAAAAGGTCGGATTTGCCATGCTCCCTTTTGCTTTGCTTTTGGTCCTGCTGCACGGGGCTTATCTGGCGTGGTGCACTAACGGCGCGCCGAAAGCTTATGTTCTCTATTAAGGCTTTTTACGGGCGACGTACAAAGTGGGGGCGGAGGCCCGGACGCTTAAGCGTCCCAAACGACATAGGTCGCTGACGCGCAGGGCGCGTGGGCCTCCGCCGCTCACGTTGTTGGGGCGCGCCTTCTGCTGAACGAACCGTCTGCCGACATCGGGCAGAGCGCCCGCTTCCGTAGCAAATCTTCCGGATTGTGTACGCCGCATTTCGTCAAGCGGCAATCTTGAATAGCCGCTAATGCTTGATATTTTGTCTTTTTCAATAAACCGCGGCAGGATTGTTTTTTTAAGTTTATGCACTTGTTTATGCCAATGTCTATTGATTTTTTCAAAGGAGAAGTATATAATTAATAAGAAATAAGTACAGTCTTTTTGAAAGAAAAGGGGAAGTTAATTTGATAAGAAACGATTTAAGAAACGTTGCAATAATTGCTCACGTTGACCACGGGAAAACCACGCTTGTTGACGGCATGCTCCGCCAGAGCGGAACCTTCCGCGCTAATCAGACTGTCGGCGAAAGGGTTATGGACTCTAACGATATCGAGCGTGAAAGAGGTATCACTATTCTTGCCAAGAATACCTCGGTTATGTACAATAACATCAAAATCAATATTATTGACACCCCGGGTCACGCTGATTTCGGCGGCGAGGTTGAAAGAATATTGAAGATGGTTGACGGCGTTATCCTGCTTGTTGACGCAGCAGAAGGCCCTATGCCGCAGACAAGGTTTGTTTTGCAGCATGCTCTGGAACTTGGCCATAGAGTGATAATAGTAATAAACAAGATAGATCGCCCCGATGCAAGAATCAATGAGGTCATAGACGAGTGCTATGAGCTTTTGTTGGATCTGAACGCCTCGGATGAACAGCTTGATTCACCAATACTCTTCTGTTCGGGCAGGGATGGCACTGCGTCTTTGGATCAGAACGTTCCCGGAACCGACTTAAAGCCCCTGTTCGACAAGATAATTGAATACATTCCGGAGCCTGAAGGCGAGCCGGAAGAACCTTTGCAGCTGCTGGTATCGTCTATCGACTATAACGACTATGTGGGAAGAATTGCAATCGGAAAGATCGAGCGTGGCTCGATAAGGGTAAATCAGGAGGTTGTTATAGGCGACTATCACGGCACTAAGAAGGAATACCGCGGCAAGATTGTCACCCTTTATCAGATTGCGGGACTTGAAAGAGTTCCGGCGGAGACTGCAACTGTGGGAGATATTGTCTGCATAAGCGGTATAGAGAATATTACCATAGGAGATACCATATGCGACATATCCAAGTATGAGCCGCTTCCGTTCGTAAAGATAAGCGAGCCTACGGTTGAAATGACATTCTCGGTAAATGATTCGCCGTTTGCCGGAAGGGAAGGCAAGTTTGTAACTTCCCGCCATATAAGAGAAAGGCTTTTCAAGGAGCTTTTAAAGGACGTATCCCTAAGAGTCACCGAAACCGATTCGACCGATTCTTTCAAGGTTGCCGGAAGAGGAGAAATGCACCTTTCCATCCTTATAGAAAACATGCGCAGAGAGGGCTACGAGCTTGGCGTTTCCACCCCGAGGGTACTTTATCGTGAGATAGATGGCAAGCTCTGCGAGCCTATTGAGGAGTTTGTTGTGGACATTCCAGAGGCCTGCGTTGGAGCCGTTATGGAGAAGATGGGCGCCCGCAAAGGAGAGATGGTTTCCATGACTCCTTTAGGGACGAGAATGAGGGTTGTTTTCCATGTTCCCGCAAGAGGCCTGTTTGGATATAGGAACGAGTTTCTTACCGATACCAAGGGCGAAGGCATTATGAGCTCGGTGTTCTATGAATATCAGCAGTATAAGGGCGATATTCCGCGGCGCTCAAACGGCTCGCTGGTAGCCTTTGAATCGGGCGAGGCTGTTACCTATGGCCTTTATAATGCTCAGGAAAGAGGAACACTGTTCATTGGGGCCGGCGTTCAGGTTTACGAGGGCATGATAGTGGGAGTATCCCCCAAACCGGGTGATCTGGTTGTAAACGTCTGCAAAAAGAAGCATCTGACAAATACCCGCGCCAGCGGATCTGATGATGCATTAAGGCTTATCCCGCCGAGAATTTTAAGTCTTGAGGATAGCCTGGAGTTCATCGCGGACGATGAGCTGGTAGAGGTAACGCCCAAGAGCATAAGACTTCGCAAGAAGACGCTTTCAAATGTTCAGAGGGCAAAAGATAGAGCAAAGGTGTAAAATAATTTCAGTGTAAAATTATCACCGCAAAATCAATATATCGTGATTTTGCGGTGATTTTATTAGGAAAATTTAGAAATAGGAGTTGACATAATGCGTCACATGAGCTCTAATTTATTAGACAAACAGATAGGGTGGCTGTTCGTAATTCGGGAATTGAGTTATTGAAGGCTTTTGGAATTTTTTGATAGTGATAAGTCATGTAATCCAAACACTAAAAGCGGGCACAAAACCGCTGTACGATGGCTTTGCATCCGATTTTTCGAAAATCTCTGGGTGAAAATTAGTATAAATCATCTGCAGGCGGGATTTATCTTTCGGGCTATTATCCGCAAATAAAAAAACAGCCAACAGCATTTCGCTGTCAGCTGTTTTTTGTTGCTTTTAATTATTCAGCAGCAAGAGTTCCGTCCTCAACATAGTTAGCTCCGTAGTACGCGATACCGGTTTCGATATTCTGCATAACGTCCAGAGTGGAATCATAAACGTATTCGATTACAGAGCCGTCATCAACGTTGAAGGTAACAATGCTGGTTTCCTTGTCGCCGCCATTGTCAGACAGAGTGTAGGTACCCTCGTAAACCAAATCAGTGTTAATGGTGTTGGTAATCTTCATGGTGCCGCTCTCGGCATTTTCGTCATAGGCGCCCAGCTCGATGATAGAAGTCTGAGTTCCGTCGGCATAGGTTCCAACAGGGCAAACAAGCGTGCCGCATGCGGTGAATACGCAAAGAACCATGACAAGTGCGAGTGCTAAAGAAATCAATCTTTTCATTTCAATTAATCCCCCGATAAATTTAGTTTAGTCGATCATGTCAATCGCAACTTTATTATAAACCTTATAAACGATGTTGTCAACAAATTCTATCTCTTTTTTATATAACATTGTGATAAATGTACATTTTCATTTTTTATTTTGGTGAAAATTCCATAAAAAATATTGAGCTTATCACGCTGTTGGTTTCAAAGAATTATATAGCGGTTTTCGGCGAGCTTTTTTGACAGCTATTGCGCTGACACCGTCCTATACTCTTATGTAGGACGGGTCTGCAACCGTGATGGATTATCCTGCTTCGATTTTGTTTTTGCAGCTTTCTTCACCCATCAGCGATTCAATAAAGTGCTTTATGATATTCTTACGGGTGACTATACCGATAAATACCCCTTCATCGTCGGTAACCGGCACAAAGTTCTGGTTAAGGGCAAGCTCTAAAAGCTCATCCATGGTGGCGGTTATACGCACAGCCGGGGTTATCTGCTTGGAAAGGATATCCCTCAGCTTAAGGTCCTCGGCGTCGTAAATCGAAACACCGTCTGTATCCTCTATGCTTTCGTCCAGCATATACCACAGAAAATCTCCCTCCGTCACCGTGTTCACGTATTTGCCCCGCTTTGAAATGACAGGTATAGCGGTGTAGCCATGGTGCTTCATTTTTTCAAGCGCCTGCCTGATTGTGCAGTCATCGTAAACATATGCGACGTCCTTTTTAAGAGTCAGGAAAAAAGCAATGTTCATAATGTCATCTCCTATTATGCTTGCAATTGCAGCTTTAATCCGCTTTATGATTCAAACGGGAAGGAAGGCTCTTCCCCGTCCACCCATACATACTTTTCAAAGTATTCCTCCAGACACAGCCCGCTGTTCATAACGTCAGCTGCGTATTTTACCCCGACATATCTGTAATGCCAGGGCTCGTAGATGTAGCCGGTTATATCCTCCTTGCCTTTAAGATATCTAAGGATAAAGCCGTATTCCGGAGCGTGCTCCTGAAGCCACGCAAACTCCTCGGTATCCTCGAAGCCTGTGTAGGTGTCCCAGTCGTTTTCGGTGACGATGTCTGCCGCAAGGCCGGCGTTGTGTTCGCTTCCGCCCGGAGGCGCAATGTTTATGGAGGTATCATAATACGCCTCTTCATAGCTCATTCCGTAATCCTCCATGCGGGAATTTACGTTTCTTTCAAACAGCTTCTTCTGATAATTGATTGTTCTGTAGGCCGAAAGTACTTTAAGGTTAATGCCGTCCTCCTTTGCGGCGGCTATCATTTCGCGCATGTGCTTTGCGGCAGTTTTTTCCATTTCATAGCTGCCCTGAACATAGTCGGTTTCGATTTCATAATCTTCGGGCAGAAGGTAGGTTTTGTTTACGACATAGAAAAAGTCGTCCTCGTCCTGATAGATGTAGTCTTTGTTTATGGGCTCCTCACCGCTTTCATCCGGCTGATTGCCCGGTTCATCCTCGGGCTGTGTCTCATTAGAGGTTTTAATCATTGTTTCTGCTTCCGCCCGGATCTCGGTTTCGGCTTCCTCGTCAGACGGGGAAGTGGATTCGGCCGAGACTTCTTCCGAAAGCTCGGCGGCAGTATCCGCCGTTGTCTGAACGGCGGTGGTGGTTTCCGCAATTGTGCTTGCTGGGGTCTGAGCAGAATCAGAAGCCTGCGATTCCCCGCTTTGTGACGCGTCGGGCTCGGAGGGGCTTGCTATGTGCGCCGGATCATTATTTTGGGCGCAGCCGGTGCATCCGAGAAGGACTATAGCGGCGGCGCAGATAAGTAAAAGTTGTTTCATGTCTGACCTCTTAATTTATATTTTTCTCAGCTTTATTTTAGCACAATCAATCCGATTTGTCTATACCTCATATATTACAATCCGCTTACATATTTATTACAGAAAGGATGAGCGCAGTGAAAAACACGGATATGAAAAAGAGCATAACCGAATTTCTGGCAGGAGGGCTTTTTGCCTTTTCGGTATTTGCAGTTGTAAGCTTTGCAGTGTATTTTGCACAGGCAGAGGGACTTTTTGCCTTCTTTGAAAACCTTGCCTATGCCTCGGCGGATATATCCTCTTACCGTTCTTCAAGGCAGGAGGGTTCCGGCAACGGACAGACTAACTCTCGGCAGGCAGAAACGCCTGACGGTTTATCCGGGCAGGAGAATGAAGCCGCTCGGCTCGACGAAGATTCCGAGATTTCGGATAAGCTCCAAAGGCTTGTCAATGCTTCGGGATGGTTGCTTGATCAGGCTCCAAAGGAAACAGAGGAGCCGGAGGACGAATCGGAAACTCCGTCCGGCGAGTTGAAATATCCCGAAAACCTCGGAGAAAGCGGCGGCAGGATAATTCGGCGAACCTATTCCTACAATCCGTCCACTACCTGCATAGAGCTTCCCGGAGGAGGAATGCTTAGAAACAGCACAGATATTGATATGGACTACATAGCCGAGCAGGTTACAAAAGAGCCGGAGCTTGAGATTTCGCTTGACGGCAGCCCGCAGGTGCTGATTATGCACACCCACACCACCGAGTGTTACGAGCCTTATGCCAGAGACAGGTTCGACGCTGATTTCGGCCTTCGTACCACTGATCTTGATAAAAGCGTTGTGGCGGTTGGCAGCGAGATAACCTCGATCCTTGAAGCCGCAGGCATAGGGGTAATCCACGATACTACCGTTCATGATTATCCGCGCTACACCGGAGCCTACGACCGCAGCTCTGAAACAGTCGAGCGCATACTGCGGGAAAATCCATCTATTAAAATAGTGCTGGACATACACCGCGACGCTATAGAATCGGACGGCGAGCGATATGCCCCGATATGCACAATCGACGGAGAGACAGCCGCCCAGATAATGATTATCTGCGGCTGCACAAACGTCCCGCAGTACAGATACAACCTGCGGTTTGGCGCAAAGCTTCAATCCAAGCTGGAAAGCGACTATCCAGGCTTTACAAGGCCGCTTTTGCTGGCTGAGCGCAACTACAATCAGGAGCTTACAAAGGGCTCTATTCTTATCGAGATTGGTTCAAGCTCGAATTCGCTGGACGAAGCCCTATACAGCGGCAAGCTTTTGGGAATGAGCTTGGCGGAAATGCTTGCTGAGATTGCGGAAGAATGAAAAAATTCGTGCAAAAGGCAGTTTTCTGCACTTTTTTGCGCTTTCCTCTTGTCTGACAGAGAATTTTGTGCTACAATAGCATTTGATATCATACTTTAAAATGGTAAAATGAAGCGGGCTTGCCAAACCGCCGGTCTGATATGGATTTAGAAGAAAACGGCGCGCAAACCCGGTGCTCGAAAGGAAGGTTAAATATGAAGGCTGTAATATCAGTTATCGGAAAGGACGCTGTCGGTATACTTGCAAAGGTTTCAGCAATGTGCGCGCAGTACAATGCAAACGTGACCGAGGTTACCCAGTCGGTTCTTCAGGACGTTTTTGCAATGGTAATGTTGGTTGACATAACGAAACTGAATATCCCGTTAAGCGAGCTTTCGGACAGAATGAGCGCTATGGGCAAGGAAATGGGGCTTTCCATCTACGTCATGCACGAGGATATCTTCAACACCATGCATCACATATAATCACATCGGTTCAACAGGAGTGACATTATGATAAATTTAAGCGATATTCTTGAAACTATCCGCATGATTCAAGACGAATGCCTTGATATCCGCACCATAACAATGGGCATATCCCTGCTAGACTGTATCGATTCTGACATAGACAAGGCCTGCGAAAAGGTTTACAACAAGATAACAACCTGCGCCGGAAACCTTGTAAGCGTGGGCAACGAGATCGAGAAGGAATACGGCATTCCGATAATTAACAAGCGCATTTCGGTGACGCCGATTGCAATGATTTCTGCGGCTTGCCATCAAAGCCCGGTGAAGTTTGCCATAACTATGGATAAAGCAGCCGAGGCGGTTGGGGTAAACCTTATTGGCGGCTATTCCGCGTTGGTTCAAAAGGGCTTTTCCGCAGGCGATAAGGAGCTTATAGAGTCGATACCGGAAGCTCTGAAGCGTACATCTCGGGTTTGCTCATCGGTAAACATCGGCTCAACCAAGGCGGGAATAAACCTTGACGCTTGCAAGCTTATGGGAAGAATAGTCCGCGAGACTGCGGAGGCAACCGTTGACAACGCCTGCTTCGGCGCAGCTAAATTGGTAGTCTTCTGCAACTCGGTTGATGACAACCCGTTCATGGCGGGAGCATACCACGGCGTCGGCGAGCCTGACTGCATTATAAACGTCGGAGTTTCCGGCCCGGGCGTTGTTCGTTCGGCCCTGGCCAAGAACACCGGTGCGGACATAAACGAGGTTGCAAACATAATAAAAACTACCGCTTACAAGATAACAAGGGTGGGCCAGCTGGTAGGAGTTACAGCATCTGAGCGACTGGGTGTTCCGTTTGGGATAGTTGACCTTTCACTTGCGCCCACGCCGCAGGTGGGCGATAGCGTTGCCCATATCTTGGAGGAAATCGGCTTGGAGCAGTGCGGAGCACCCGGAACCACCGCGACCTTGGCACTTTTAAACGACGCTGTTAAGAAAGGCGGAGTTATGGCTTGCTCGTCGGTTGGCGGGCTCTCGGGTGCGTTCATTCCGGTTTCGGAAGATGCCGGAATGATAGACGCGGCAAAATCCGGCTCGCTCACTATTGAAAAGCTTGAGGCTATGACGGCTGTCTGCTCGGTGGGACTTGATATGATAGTAGTTCCCGGGGACACCACTGCCGACACTATCGCCGCGATAATAGCCGACGAAGCCGCAATTGGAATGGTTAACTCCAAGACCACGGCAGTAAGGGTGATTCCGGCAATAGGTAAGAGCATTGGCGAGGAGCTGGACTGGGGCGGACTTTTTGGCTGCGGCCCCGTTATGAGGGTGAACACCATGTCGCCTTCCAAATTTATCAACCGTGGAGGGCAGATCCCCGCGCCTCTTCATAGCTTGAAAAATTGATTCGGCTGCTAAACCATCCCGAATAATTATTAAAAAAGCAAATCCCGCTTTCCTGCATGGCAAAGGTGCGTAAAGCGGGATTTTGGTATCTTAATACCAATCTTCGTCTGAAATGATTCCAAAAGGCTGTCAAAACCGCCACGCGATGGGATTTTCACCTGCCTTTATGACCATGAACGATTTGACCATGTATGGTCTGTTCGTTTCCATACATATATAAGCATAAAAGATAAAAACCGGATAAAAAAACAAGCTTACTTTTTTTACGCTTATTGCGTTAAAAGTGAGCTATTTTTCCAATATATCATTAATAACTGCCTGAATATGAGCAATCTGCCGTTTTGTAAGACCGGAAACGACCAACGGCTGAGAGTTTGAAAGCCCAAGCAGGTAATCGGTGCTTACGCTGAAATATCCGGCGATTCTTATCAACATATCGATTGAGGGTTGAATATTATCGTTTTCCCAGTTTGAGACGCATTGCTTGGTTACGCCGAGGCTTTTTGCGAGTTCCACCTGCGTTATTCCCTTTGAAAGCCGAAGCTCTTTTAGCCGTGTGCTGAACATAGTCATTTCCATCTCCTATCAGTATCGTTTTTATACTTATTTTCTATCAGTATCGGTTTTATACTTATTTTCGTTCGGAAATGTTCATAAAAGCGGGTGAAAAACCCACTGTACAGCGGTTTTGTGCCCGCTTTTTTGTGATCATCTCAGGCGAAAATCAGTTCTAAATGCTATTATAGCATTATAAAAATTTTAACATATAGTATTGACAAATTTAAAATACTATAATATAGTAATATTTGACCAAATGGCAGAATTTAGACGATATTTGGGAGGAAGATTTATGAAACGAACAGCGGCATAAATCGAAGGAGGACAGAGCATGAGATACCCGAACAGGAAACCGTAAATGCATGGAACACAAGGAAGGGGAAATAAGACAATGAAAATTGGAGAGATCGTGGAGACGTTAATCTGCCCTGAGAGACAGGCACAGCCCGACGCAGCCCCGGATATATCCGTTTTCGATGAGGAAACCGACCCCCAAACGGGAACGGCGTTTGTACTGCTTCCGGCAGTTCCGTCTTTGATAACTGCGTCAGCGGCAAGTAATAAAAAGAAGTAAGCAACCTATACCAAACCGCAAGTCGAGTAAATCCCATTAAGGATCTGCCCGGCTTGCGGTTTTATCGTTAAACTTTAAATAAGGAAATATTGGTGCGCAGTATTGTGCTAAACTGCGCGTTCATTATCTGCTGCCTGCGGCGGACATGCTTCTGTACTTAAGCTTTATTTTATCCGCAATCAGCGCTATGAACTCCGAATTGGTGGGCTTGCCCTTGCCGGTGTTGACCGTGTAGCCGAAGAAGGAGTTGAGAATCTCAACATCGCCTCTGTCCCAGGCTATTTCAATGGCGTGGCGGATGGCGCGCTCCACCCTTGACGGTGTGGTGGAGTATTCCTTTGCAACAGTCGGATACATCAGCTTGGTAACGCTTTCAAGCATTTCAGGGTCGTTTACCGAGTGGATTATCGCCCGCCTTAAGTAGTGATACCCTTTTATGTGTGCCGGGACTCCAAGCTGATGTATCATCTCGGTAACGACGACTTCCAAATCGGGAGATGTCCGCGATGACTGGATTACCGGGCTGTCTTCCAAAACATCATAGCCCATAATCTGATTTATTCTGTCTCCTAGCATATGGAAATCAAACGGCTTAACAAGGTAGTAGTCCGCACCTTCAATCATAACCTGCCTTAGCGCAAATTCATTTTCACACGGCGCGGTTATTATAAAGGCCGGCTTTGATTTTAGAGTTTTGTTGGCCTTTTTCATAAGCTCGATGGCGTCCAGTCCGGGCATCCATAGGTCGGCAACAACGACGTCCGGAACCTCTGATGTGACCGCTTCCAAAATGACTGAACCGTCCTTTGGACGGACGATGCAGAAGAATCCCATCTCACGCAGCTCCTGTGCGCATTTAAGTCCATATTCCTCGCTGTCATCTCCTATAAGCACCTTTAATTTTTTAGATACGTTTGACATTTTTTCTCTCTCCTTTGTTTTTATAGAATAGCCCTGAGCAAAACCCCACAAACGCAGTAGCGAAGCGGCTTTGCAGAGCAT
>CAZIOV010000015.1:0-39547 GCA_964541045.1 uncultured Oscillospiraceae bacterium
CAGTATTTCTTTTCGGACAAGTGGGATATAACCGACAAAAAAGCCTACAGCATAAGTGAACCGAACCAGTAAAAACGAACAGTGACAAAAAAGACCTCCTATGGTATAATAGAAACCATAGGAGGTTTTGTTATAGCAAGAAGTTACAAACACATACAGCAATATGAGAAAGAAATAATAGAACTAAAGGAAAAAGGCTTGAGTCAAAGTGAAATTGCAGAAAGATTAGGCTTTACAAAAGAACAAGTAAAAGGATTTATTAAGAGGCTGCACAGAAAAGAACGCCGAACAGCAGCAGGAGAAATATTGAAGAAGAAAGGTCGTCCGCCTAAAGATGATAGATTTTCAAACACTGATAAAGTCAATGAATTGAAATATATCATCGCTCGCAAGGAAGCTAGTTTCCTCCAATCATTTATAAGGTAATTTGCCTCCGTAAATATTACCTTTTATATTTCCATTCTATCAAAAACTGATATAAAATCGGTTCCGAAAAATAAACCGTGTAAATGCAATAATCATCAAAACTTAGCCAATACTAAAACTACAGCCAAAGAGAGCAACGCTGAGGAGCGACTCCACGCAGGCTGTGAGATAATACAGTGAAGAGCAGCGTCAGAAATGTCGCTGTTTTTCATTCTCTTCACTGGATATCTTCCAAGCGGATAAACCTCGGGAGCTTGAGGGCAGAGCCCTCAACAGCCGTCAGGCTGCAAACCTATCCTCAAAGTAAATCGCAAACTGAGAGTATGCAAGTGTCCAGTCTCTGACAGGCATGGTCCACTTCTTAGAAATCTCCGATACGCTCATATAAATGACTTTGCGGATAGAATCATCTGTAGGAAAAACAGCCTTGGATTTAGTGAATTTTCTTACCATCCTGTGGTAGCTTTCAACAGCATTGGTCGTGTATATTATCTTCCTTATCTCCTGCGGATATTCAAAGAAAGCTGTAAGTTCAGACCAGTTCTTGTCCCAGGATTTAAGAATGTTTGGATACTTCTTGTCCCACTTCTCTCTGAACTCTTCCTTAGCATATTCTGCATCATCAAGATTAACCGCTCCATAAATCTTCTTTAGGTCTGCACACACTGCTTTTCTGTCCTTGTAGGGGACAAACTTACAGCTGTTTCTTATCTGATGAACGATGCAGAGCTGATTCTTTGTTCTCGGAAAGACAGCGTTTATTGCTGTACATAATCCTGTCAGATTATCGTGACAAGCGATGAAAATGTCCGAAACTCCTCGGCTTTTGAGATCTGAACATATGCTTGCGTAGAAGCTTGCTGATTCATTCTCAGATATCCATGTGCCTAATATTTCCTTCATTCCGTCCATGTTTATACCTAATACTGAGTATACGCACTTGTTGACAATCTTGTTGTCTTTACGAGAGTTGAATACTATCCCGTCAAAGAATACTACAGGGTAAATCTTCTCCAAAGGACGGTTCTGCCACTCGTTTACTTCCGGAAGTATTTTGTCGGTTATACGTGAGATAAGTCCCTGTGAAATCTCTGAGCCGTAGATTTCACGAAGGGTATCTTCTATGTCTCGCTGGGACATTCCCTTTGAGTACATTGCAAGAATTTTCTGCTCAATTTCGTCGGTGCGGGTCTGTCGCTTTTCAATGACCTTGGGCTCAAATTCTCCGTTGCGGTCACGGGGAACTGCTATTTCGCATTCACCGTAATCGCTTGAAATCGTTTTCTTGCCGTAGCCGTTTCTGCTGTTGCCGGTGTTGTTTCCGAGGATGGAGTTTTTCTCGTAGCCTAAGTGTTCGTCCATCTCCGCTTCGAGCATCTGCTCTATCGTTCCGGCAAAAAGACGCTTTAGTTTCGCCTGAATATCACCAGTTGTCTGGCAGTCTGCCATCAGGAGCTTTACAAGCTCCATTTCCTTTTCGCTCAAACCGTGTGTTCTGTTTTTCATCTTCAATAACCTCCACGTTTTCTTATGGGAATTATTGACATTTACACGGTTCGGTATTCAGACTCATAAAATCAATGACATTAGCACAAATAGTTGAAAGTTGAACACAAATGGTATGCTACATCAAAATTGAAAAAACTTATTTTATGCTTTTAAAATACTATTACCCACTCAAACTGTTTTTTCTTGTTATTATAATAATTATCTGCCTGTCCTTTATATTTCTTTACAATCCTTGCTATGCTCTTTTGCCCCAAACCATGATTGCCCTTGTCATCCTTCCAACTTATAAACAAGCCACCATTATTTCTTTTCGGCTCATCTTGACAGGAGTTAATAATATGAATAATCGTGGTTTTTTGGATGGGCTTTATTATAATATCAAGTTCAATAATTTTATCCTCAGAAAGCCTAGCAGCTTCAAAAGCATTCGACAAAAGGTTTCCAAACAGTGCTGATATATCCACATCGTCAATAAAATCAACGCTTTTGTCACGAATGTCACAGTTAAAATCTATGCCGTTTTCCTCACAGTCTTTAGCAAGCTTGCTTACTATGATGTTCAGGATTCCATTATCGCAGTACCGAGATTGCTTTTGAAACGCCTTGTCAAAACCCCATTTTTTAATATAACTTTGTATTTCACTACACTTACCGTCTGCGGCAAGACTATCGATTACCTGCATATGATTCTTAACATCGTGAACCAAGACCCGTTGCCCGTCATACTGCTCCTGAAGCATTTTATAGTATTCGGCGTCGGATTCATCTTTTTGCATAGCAAGCTTCATGGCAAGATTTTCTCGATTGACCTTTTCAGTATTGCTGTAGATTTTTACTGTATACATATTAGCAAACAATAATCCAACCAAGCAAATTGAAATCAAAATTTGAAAGTTTAACGGTAAGTCAATCCACGTGCTGGTGTATACAACTATTACTGATAGCAGTGCAGATGATGCCGGCAGGGCACAAAGCTTGATAATATAACTAGTTCTGAATGTTCCTGATTTCTGAGGAGCAAGTACTCTTGCACTCAAAAAGCAAAGGAATGCATATATCATCTTGCTTATAATAAATAAAGCCAACAATGAAAAAGGATTATATGTATATGATACATAATCTCCAGCGCATATACTTATTATCTCAGTACTGATAGTTTCCGAAAGCATCATAAGCGCAGTAAGCACCAATGAATTGAAAATTGATGTAATTATCCCGCATGAAAATATTGTATAAAGAATTACTGCGTTAACTATAGAGTAAGAAGTTGAATTTATCAATACGTTATCCAATGTCATATATACAATAAACAACCCAGCATATCCAATTAAAAAAGTAGCAAAAGTCTGAAAACGGTTACGTTTATTCACAAACAAATAGTCCGCGTAGATATAAACAATCAGTGCCTCAGTAATGAGAACTAAAGCTATTATTATACATTCAATATATCCGTTCATTGTATCGACCTCACATAGAGCATATAGGCATCCCTGAAGCTTTTGTATCTTCGTCTTGCAAGGTATGCTATCATTGAGCCTTTTTCCCATATGAGGTTAACAACATCGTTGTTAAAGGATGAAACATATTTCATATTTACTATGAAACTCCGGCTTGTCGGATAAAAACAAGGTATATCCGTATTTTTCGTCCAGTAGTCAATTCCATGCCTGCTAATAAGTTGTTTGTCAACCGTCTGCACCTTTGTTCGCCTTGCGTCCGACTCAAAGCAAACTATATCCTCTGCATAGACAGTTTCAATACTGTTATCCGTCTCAATGACAATCGGCTTTGAATATGTGTTTATCTGATATATTGCATCGTCAAGATTCCGAAATAACCGACGTTTGTCCACCGGTTTTGAAAGATATCTGAAAACATGGAATTTCATCGCTTCGTCAAGATAATCCGGATATGATGTGACGATTATGACCTTTATTCGGGGATTTATCTTTTTGAGCCTTTCCCCGGTATGGATTCCGCTTAAGCCGTCCATTTCCACATCCAAAAAGGCAATGTCGCCAATAGCTCCTGTTGACAGCAGCTCCTCCCCGCTGTTGCAAAGAACACATTCGGGTTCCGGCTGTTCAATACTCTTAAAATACTCCAAAACCATTTTGTGCAGCTTCTGCATGATTTCACGGTCGTCATCGCAGAAAAGAATACGCAAATTCAAAGGACATCACCTCCATCAGTAATGTCCTTATTATATCATATTTATTTGGATTTGTCACTAAAAATTGTCTCGAAACTTTTGCTTAACACAAATTGCACAAAATCCGACACGAGTGCAATCTGTTCTTCTGAGCATAGCTGTAATGAATCCATAATATTTTGTGGCACTTTGTTTGAATGCATCGCACCCATAAGAAGATAGTCAGGAGTAACCTTCAATATCTCACAAAATCCACAAAGCAGTTCAAGGCTAACAGAGGATTTGCCGCATTCAACGCTCGATATATGGTTATTTGATACGCCAAGTGCAGCAGCAAGATCTTCTTGCTTGATTTTTAAACTTTTTCTTCGCATAGCAATGCGTTTTCCCAATTCTTCTTTATTTACATACATATTTATCACCGTTATTATTGTAACAGCATTCAAATCAATAGTTAACAAACTGTTATAGAATATTTCTATAATAGTTGTAATTCTAAAAATAAATTTTTCACCGAAATTTTCTGTGCAACATTTAATCAGATTACGCGTATATCAGTATTATACCATTATAGTACGTTTTTTCGCCAATTAATGAAAACCTATTGCGAATTATTGGCTTTTAATGTTAATATATTATTACAAACTTATTAGGAGGAATCATTATGACTAAAAACAAAACTTTAAAAGCACGATTTGCAACCATACTTGCAGGTTTTCTTAGCATTGCGCTTGTCATTTGTGCAAACACTGCATCTACTGGCGTGATACATCAACCTAAGGAGCCAAAAGGCTTAGACAAGTTCAGCAAGCTAAGATGATGCACAGAGCTGCTGATTCGGTGGCGAATTGGTTAGTAAAAGTAAATGCTATAGGAGAAGAAGAAGCAGAACTTTATAGCTATGCAATGTATAGCTTTTTGATTACATCAATTCCACTTATGCTTTCTATAGTAGTAGGAACTTTTATGAATATGTTGCTTGAAAGCATCCTGTTTATCGCACCGTTCGTCATCATTCGCAAATACAGTGGGGGCTTTCACTTGAAATCTCCCACTGTATGTCTGTTTGTTTCCACTGGAATCATTGCTGTTTTTCTTCTTTGCATAAAGTTCATTTTAAAGTATGAGTTTTATCCGGTTGCTTTGATTTTAGCTATCTTATCAGCTATACTGCTTTTCATAAAAAGCCCCATTGATTCTGAGGCGAGAAAACTAAGCGAACGTGAAACGATTGTTTTCGGAAAGATAGCAAAATCAATGGTAGTAATATTCTTGGCTGTGACATTTATTCTCACAGGTTTTCATATTTACCGTATTGCAATACCGATTAGCTTCGGAATCATTCTGCCCGGAGCATTGCAGGTGCCATGCTGTTTTATAAAACATAAAGATTAATTGCTCACAAGAACAGAATAAAAATCAAGGAATGAATTGAAATGTCAATAAATTTCGGAGAATTCCTTGTACAAAAACGATTACAGAGCGATATCCCTGCCAAGTGGTTAGCCGAAGCACTTGGCATATCACAGGTGTATATGTGTGATATTGAAAAAGGACGGCGGCGGATTTCAGAAGCACTTTTACCAAGACTTGCTGAACTGTTGCAGCTTTCCGAAGAGGAAAGCTACGAAATGTATGACCTTGCTGCTCAATCTAAAAACACAGTCAGCGCTGACATTGCCGAATATATCATGCAAAATGATATTATAAGAAGGCTTATAAGAACAGCTCAGAAAATCGGTGTTTCAGATGATATGTGGCAAGAATTTATTGCTCAAATAATTGTACATGGAGATAAAAAGTGACTTACGTCATTTTTTATTACAATGTTAATTCGCAACTTTGCGAATTTGAGCTAAGAGTCACTATGTATTTGTCCGTTTGCTTTTGCAGGCGGACAAATATTTTTAAAAAAATAAAAAAAGTTTACTGATTACTTTGGCAATTTCAGATTTTCAACGTTGAAGGTAGTTGAAAGGGGAAATTGCCCACCCCCGAATAGAAAGGGGGTGTAAAAATGGAGAAAGAACAGTCTGAATTTGAAACGCGCTGTAGATTCAACGCATATTGCAAGAAAGTACTTCATAATGAACTGATTGACTATGTACGCGAAAGCAAAAAACGGTTAAGCCACGAGATAGCAATCGACGACTTAACCCCGCATGAAGCAAAACAGCTCTTTGTTGATGACAACTACTTTGTTGACCGGCATAAAAACGCTTTTTGTGTACACGGATTAATTATAAGCAAAGAACTTCTCAACGAAGCCTTGCGACTGCTTCCGGAAGAAAAGCTCCAAGTCATTGTATTGTACTATTTTTCGGATATGACAGACATTGAGATTGCAGAGCTTATCAGCATTCCTCGCAGCACGGTTCAATACAGACGGACAAGCTCATTTGAGCTTTTGAAAAGGTTTTTGGAGGAACGAGCTGATGAATATTAGCAGCCAAGAGTTAGGCCTACTACCTTATTCCGTCATAATTGCCGCAACAAGCGGAGATTCTGAAGCTATCATAAAAGCTATCGATCATTACGGCAAATACATTGCTTACTTATCAATGCACAAAACGTGCAGCGACAAAAGAGGTTTCCACTGGGAAATCAACGATGAACTGTGCGAAAGATTAAAATCAAAACTTATCTATGCAGTTCTGGATTTTAAAATCTGACATAATTCTGTGAATTATACCCCCTTTCCTCAGAATCAAACAGATATACGCAGCTTGACAAATATGCCCGCAAGATAACGGCGGAGCATCATATAGCAAATCAGATACGTTCCTTTTGCATTGAGCCGTTCGGCGGATGCGCCATGACATTATTCCGGATCTTCTTTCGGATAACCGAGCGATACCCACCACGCCGAAAAGCAGAGTTAGCAGCCTGCCGGCGAAGATGTGTAAGAGGGATAATGATACTCCTCTATAGCCACAGTCCGAGCGTTAAAAGCGTCGCAGATAATGGGTAGAGCTTTGGCAAACCGTCAAAGGGGTGAGATTCCCGTGGAACTGTGCTGACAGTCGTCTGAAAAGCAAAAATAAATAACAAAGGGGGAATTATAATAAACACAGTTACACCAATCTGCCAACGAGAAGCTTACAAAGTCATGCTCAGAGATTATCCCGATGTTCTGAATATAGAGCAAATGTGCAGGGTATTAGGAGTGAGCACTAAGACGGGCTATCGTATCCTTAAAGAAGGCAGGATTCAGAACCTAAAGGTCGGGCGCTCCTATCGGATACCGAAAATTCATATCCTGACTTACCTTGGTATCGGCGAGAACACATAAACTCCACAAAAATGCACAAACATTTGCGCTGAAAATCAGCACTTTAAAGCGCTGAAATAACTACCATTTTCGAACCGACTATGCTATAATAACCTTACAGCATGGTAGGTGTTATCTGTTACAAAGATAAGGAGGTTATAAAAATGGTAGCAGGACACTTACAGGAAAAAAGAGGCGTTTATTACGCCGTTTTGAATTACTTTGACACTCTTGGCAGAAGAAAAACTAAGTGGATTTCGACCGGGCTTACGGTCAAGGGAAACAAGAAACGTGCCGAGGAAATCCTTTTGGATTTAAGGCGGGATTTCAAACCACCGCAGGGGCCTAAAGCACCGGAAGGTGAAATGCTTTTCTCGGAGTATCTGGAGAGCTGGCTTGAGATTATAAAAGGCTC
Organism: uncultured Oscillospiraceae bacterium; assembly: GCA_964541045.1. Classification (GTDB taxonomy): domain Bacteria; phylum Bacillota; class Clostridia; order Oscillospirales; family Ruminococcaceae; genus Faeciplasma. The sequence goes on from CAZIOV010000015.1 coordinate 7,774, forward strand.
TGTAGCAGTATCAACCTATGCTTCTTATTCGGCTATGGCGACAAGGATTATCGCTCCCTACTTCAAAGAAAAGGGCGTTATCCTTAAAGACATCACCGCAAAGAACATTCAGGATTTTTACCTTCAAGAGCTTAAAAAGGTGAGTGCTTCAACTGTTGTTCATTATCATGCGCTGATACATAAAGCTCTGAAATACGCTATGAAAATCGACTTGATTGATGTCAACCCGGCAGATAAGGTTGAAAGACCCAAGCGTGAACGCTTCGTCGGCAGCTTCTATGATGCAGAGGAGATGAACGAGCTTTTTAAGGCGGCAAAGGGTACAAAGTTGGAATTGCCTATTTTGTTCGGTGCGTTTTATGGACTTCGCCGAAGTGAGGCAATAGGTCTGAAATGGGATGCGGTAGACTTTGAGCAGAACACGCTTGTAATAAAGCACACCGTAACATCATGTAATCTCGATGGCAAATTAACCATTGTTGAATCAGATACCACCAAGACTAAATCAAGCATGAGAACTCTGCCGCTTGTGCCGTTCGTGCGTGAAAGACTTTTGACGCTTAAAGAAGAGCAAAAAGAGAATCGCCGTCTTTGCGGTCGCAGCTACAGCAAAGAATATTCCGGCTATATATGTGTAAACGAGATTGGCGATTTAATCAAGCCAAACTATGTGACGGAATTCTTTCCGAAGCTATTGGAGGCTAACGGACTGAGACGGATAAGATTTCACGATTTGCGCCATAGCTGCGCTTCACTCTTACTTGCGAACGGAGTGCCTATGAAGCAGATTCAGGAATGGCTTGGTCATAGTGATTTCAGCACAACCGCTAATATTTACGCTCATTTGGACTATTCATCAAAGCTAAATTCTGCGGATGCGTTACTGAGCGGTCTTGGAAAAGCCTTATAAATAGCGGCTTTACGGTACAAAAATTTCTCCCCACTTTTCTCTCCTAAAACACAGAGAATCTGAGTATTTGTCAACCAACTAAAAGGTTCAAATTGACAGAAAATTGCAAGGAATATAGCAAAAGTGCCTAATTACATCGCTGTAAACTAGGCACTTCCAACAAAATTTTGGCGGAGCGGGTGGGATTCGAACCCACGTGAGGTCGCCCTCAAACGGTTTTCAAGACCGCCTCGTTATGACCGCTTCGATACCACTCCGTATATCAAACCCGAATTTCAAGCCTCGGAAAAAGGAGAGAAATTCAGGAGAGACAAACAAAAAACATATAAAATTAAAACCGCATAAAACCCCGATAATAAAGGGCTTGCAAGGATAACCCACCGAAACGGCGAGAGAGTTTTCAAGACCGCCTCGTTATGACCGCTTCGATACCTCTCCATTCACATCGCGGCTAAAGTATAATACCACAAATCGGGTGGTTTGTCAATATTAAAAGCTCAAAAACTTTGGCTTATTCTGCCGAAAACTACCTCTTTGTGCTGTCGAACTCCTGCAGAACAAGTATAACGTCCAGATTGCCGTTGCGGGTGCGGATTTCATCTATAAATTCGCGTCGGTTGCAATCCTTGGGCAGGGTTACGTTATATCTAAGTTCATAGAGCGCTCCAAAATCGGCGGTGCGGATTTCCTTAAGGGTGTATTCATCGGTGAACTTGTCGAGCACATCGTCAAACGCGCCGTCAAAGTTCAGGTCCTCCGGCACGGTTATCTTAAGCAGGAGACGGTTGTTTTCGGGGACCCCGAAGCGGATGGCGCCCAGAATCGCCATAATTGCGCAAAGAGTAACGGTTAGTATTATGGTTATACCAAAATATCCGGTTCCGCAGCCTATACCTATTATCAGCGAGAACAAAAGGCTTACAATGTCCGCGGTGTCCTTAGGGTAGCTTCTTATTCTTAAAAGAGCGAGCGCACCGCCAAGCGAAATAGCCGTTGCGACGTTTGAGTTGATGATAACCGTAACTCCGGCCATAAGAGGTGCAAGCATTACTATGGCTGCGGGGAATGTGGAAATGTATCCCCTTGAGCGGCGGGCAAAAATATATGTAAGGCTTAATATAAGGCCCAGTACCAAAGCTATTCCAAGGCAGGAAAGAACCCCGCCGACGGTCATCTCAACCGCGCCTATTCCGGGAAAAAGAAAATCCATCATTTTGTAATCAACCTTTCATTTGATTTTAATATATGTTCCAATCAAGCCGTATTTGTCAGCCGCGATGAATATTGGCAGGGCCGGCCGTATGGCCAGCCCTGTCGCGAATATGAAGGAATTCGTGCCCCCGCCTGCGCAAATACTCGCTTCCGTATTTTGAAAAGCTTGTCATAAACGCTCCCTCCTCGGAAAGAATGTCTGCAAACCATTTTGGAATGGCGTTGGAAATTTTTATTTCCATCAGCACCTCGTCAGGATTGAGAAGCTGTTCGCCGTATGGCCCGCTTGAAAGCTTAAGATCGGTTCGCCTTGTGGTTATCGCCCTGTCAAAGGTTACGCGGAAGTCCGGATCGTCCGCCCCGAAGAAAGCTATGCGCTCATAGCTCAGGTAAACAGCCGGCTTAACCCTGTTCAGCTTGAAGTAATATTCAATCTCGTTCAGCACCTGGTTGACAATATAGTCCTCCACCTGCGGGCGAACGCCGTTGTATATAAAATCCTTTGCCTGGGCATAGGTGAGCCTTGCCCGGCGTTTAACCACCACTCCGTTCACCTTGCGCTTTATCTCTAAAAAGACATCGTCTTTATCCTCCGGGACAACATACGAGCGTATTCGGAACTTCTCTTTGAATTTGGGTTTGGGCTTTTCAATCGAGCGCCTTATAACGCTGGAACTATCATCGTCGAAGTAGATGTTGTAGATTGTGTAAACACTGCCGCTTTTGCAATAGGTGTCATAAACCATGCCGTAGTCCAGAATTTTTTGCTTTATGCTCTCAAACTGCGCGGAAGTGATCAGAAATTTCTTCTCTCTGCGCTTAAATACCAACTTCGGCATAGAATTTACCTTTCCTTTGATGCGATTTACTTTGGCGGAACACACATCAACGTTATTTTAACACACTTTATATTATGATTACAAGTACTTTTTGAATAAATTAAGTGAAAAAAAGCAAAAAACAATCGCGGACAGAGCTTCTGCCCACGATGTTTTCTTAAACAGATGTACAGCCAAGTAAAATTATTCCTCTTCGGGAGCACTTACAGGGCAGACAGCGGCGCAGTTGCCGCAACCGATGCAGGTTTCGGGATCGATAACGTACTTATCGTCGCCCTCGGTGATAGCGCTTACAGGGCATTCGCCCGCACATGCGCCGCACTTGATGCAATTGTCGGTAATCTTGAAAGCCATATTATATATCCTCCTTGGTAAAATTGAAGAGACGGAGTCCGTTCGCAACTCCGAATTACCCTCTTGTATTTATAATAGCACACATTTTTAAAAAAGCAAGTAAAAATTCGTCGGACGGCTTGTTTGCCGCCCGACAGATTTTTGTCAAAAGGAATTACTCCTCTTCGGGAGCACCCACAGGACATACATCCTTGCAGCTTCCGCAGCTGATGCAAGTGTCAGCGTCGATCTCATACTTGCCGTCGCCTTCCTTGATTGCTTCAACAGGGCACTGTCCCGCACAGGCTCCGCACATAACGCAAACGTCGGTAATCTTAAAAGCCATATTATGTATCCTCCTTGATAAGAATTAAAGAGGCAGAGCCGGGCTCTGCATTATTCTCTTGTATATATAATAACACACATTCGAAAAAATGCAAGCGGAAATTTCAAGATTGTCATAATTCCTCGAAAAATCCAAAAAAGCTCCGCAATAAGCCCTGCTTTGCCCGAGCTATACCAGAATCGCGCTTATCTCCCAGGCGGGATAGCATGGAGCACGCCGGATATACATTTTTTTCTCCGGCAGAAGCGAGCTGAGATACAGCGGCAGGAAAAAAATATCCTCGGTCCTGTGGTATATTGAGACGTTTAGCTTTGGCCTGAATTTCCTTATGGTGCGCTCCGAGCCTTTTATAGCTTCTGCTTCCGCCCCTTCAACGTCGAATTTGATATAAGTGCAGCCGCCCGGCGAGTCATTAAGTATGGAATCAAGCTTCAGCCTGGGTATCCGGACACCGTTTTCTCCGGCGATTTCCCTTATCATCCTTCCGCTGCCCTTAAGCATGGTTATGCTTCCATCTTCGGCACCGGCCGCGGCGTTTATAAGCTCGGCATTTTCAAGCCCATCAAGTGACTGCGAAAGCTTCCTGAAGTTGCGCGGGTTTGGTTCCATTGCTACAATTTTCTTAAAGCATCCGCCGGTGACGGCAAGAAACTGTGCTATGGTGTCGCCGGTGTAAGCTCCCAGGTCGGCGTATGCCTCCTCTTTGCCAAGCTGCAAAAGACCGTATATCTCCGCCGGGTCCGACTGCGACGCCTTAAGCGAACTCAGCTCGCCGGTTATTTTATATTCGATGATTTTTTCGTATGCCAATCGCGACTGTTCGTCGGCGAGCAGAGAATGGACTCGCTCAAGCTCGTCGAAATGCTCAAGCATGTATTCCTTCGTAAACAGCCCCTCGCCGACAACCGGCATATCGGGAATGAAAATCCTATGGTGCTGTGCGATTCCGTCTATTTTCTCCATAAGCTCTGGATATCCCGCTCCGAACGCTAAGAGTATTATAAATTCCGGAACGCTTTCCTCTATTTCCGAAAGGCGGTGGATTCTGTGCCCTTCAAAAACCTTGTCGCGCACGAACTCATCGCTTGCGAATATTCCGGCACATGGAATGGAGCGCTGCCGCAGAATTGACAAAAGCTTTAAGCAGCCGTCTCCCATTCCGTATATAAAAATGGGGAGGCTTGTGCTTTTTAGAATGTCAATATAAGAGGGAAGGCCGGCTATGCGTGCTTTGTCGAGCATAATATATAAACTCCTTTTTGAATAGTGATATCCCCGGTCATAATTTATCCTAACAAATAAACAAAATCAGTGCCGAATAGGGGCTGTTTTTTGTTGGCACTTGTGCCTGAAACCCCTTGAAAATCGCATGGAATGCGAGTATAATAATTAAGCAACTGATTTAAGCGATTATCCTAAATTAGGAAGGGATTTGTATGACCGTTTTTCATGATCTTGCAATTATAATTTTTGCCGCCAAGCTGTTCGGGCTGCTTGCAAAAAGGTTGGGCGCACCGCAGGTGGTTGGCGAAATAGTTGCAGGTCTCATCATAGGGCCGAGCATTCTCGGGCTTGTAAGCCCGTCCGATTACATAACCACCTCCGCCGAAATCGGAGTGGTGCTTTTAATGTTTATGGCAGGCCTCACCACCAACATCCGTGACCTTATAAAGTCCGGCCCGATGGCGTTTCTTATCGCCTGTGTCGGAGTGCTTGTTCCGCTCTGCGGGGGAACTCTTTTATACTCCTGCTTCTACGGCTTCTCGTCCGTTGGCTCCGAAGGCTTTTTCCATGCGGTGTTTGTGGGGGTAATACTAACCGCAACATCGGTAAGCATAACCGTTGAGACACTGAAGGAGCTTGGAAAGCTGGAAGGCAGAATAGGCACCCTTATAACCGGCGCCGCCATTATCGACGATGTTATAGGAATAATAGTTCTCACCTTTGTTATAGGCTTTAAGGACTCAAACGTCAGCCCGGGAAACGTGCTTTTAAGGACGTTCCTGTTCATGCTGTTCTGCGGAACGGTGGGAATAGGCATATACTATCTTTTCAAATATATCGATAAGCACCATCAGCATCAGCGCAGAATACCCATACTCAGCCTTACTTTGTGCCTTGCAATGGCATACATCTCCGAAACATACTTTGGCATTGCCGACATTACCGGCGCTTATGTTGCCGGAATACTTCTGTGCAACCTTAAGGATTCCAAATACATCAACGAAAAGATGGATATAAGCTCATACATCTTCTTTGGCCCGGTCTTCTTTGCAAGCATAGGCATAAAAACGCAGTTCGAGGGCGTGGATTCAAGCGTGGTGATATTCTCGATATGCTTTGTGATTGTGGGGCTTATTACCAAGGTTATCGGCTGCGGCCTTACAGCAAAAGCCTTTAAGTTTAGCTGGAGTGACTCCTTAAAGGTTGGCGTTGGAATGATGACCCGCGGCGAGGTGGCTTTGATAGTTGCCCAGAAGGGGCTTGCAGTCGGGCTTCTGGACGAAAGATATTTTACGGCTGTGATAATGCTTATACTGGTTTCTTCAATAATCACGCCGATAGTTTTAAAGCTGCTGTTTAAAAGGGACGAAAAGAAATCCCTCTCTCAGCCGGCAGAGGTTAAGCCATTAACATAAAAGGCGCCTGCAAACCGGCCCATATAGGGTTGATTTGCAGGCTTTTTATACTTATTTTCCAATAAAAAAGTGTCTGAAAAATCGTCGCAAGACCGACGAAATAGCGGCTTTGCGCCAGATTTTTTGCTTTCATTTCAGACGAAGATTAGTATTATAGCGGGAAAACAGTATTATATGATGTTTTCGCTGTATGGCAATCAATCCCAATGGGTAACCTTATATTTCTTGTTGACGGTTCTTTCATTGAACGTAATGTATGAGTTTATTCGGCATTTAAGAATCAGATCCATTCCGTACTCCAGACGGGTATACATCGGTTCAAAGCCGTCGGTTGTGCTTTTCAGCTTTTCCGCAAGCACCTCAACATATTCCTTCCTTTTGCCGATAACTGAAGGGCAGGCGAACGAAAGTCGGTAATCATATCCGCTGAATATTTTTCCGCCGATAAAGGTATAGCGCGGATTTTCAATTAGTGACAGCATTTCGGTCATTGCGGCGATGCGTTCTGTGCCGCTTTCAATTGTATCGGTTGTGTAGTTCGGCTGCATAAAGGAATCAAACAGCCGCTCCGGCTCAACCGTTACCGGGTGCCATATATTTGCGGCTTTTCGGGATTGCTTTTATCGATGCGGATAGCGAGCCAGCTCATCTGGCTGAAAAGAACAAAGCTTCCGACAAAGCTTGCCGATATCTAGGTATTGATGCAAGGCGAACTCCGGCCCTTACCGGGCAAGGATTTTGTTCTCACAAGTATCTGAAGCTCCTCACTCTCAAAAGCCCGCCGACATAATCAACCATGCTGCGGGCAGAGTCTGTAAATTCAACAACGCGGTAATCGGTGTTGAATTTTTAAGCGCTTTTTGCCATTCGTTCTTAAGGGGATGCGCTTTGCAAAGGCAAACTGTTTGAATACCCGTCTCTTTAATCACCTTAAAAAGGTCGATATCGGAGCGGCCCATGTCGCCCTCATCCGCTGTAGGCAGTATACAGCGCCTTGTATGTAACGGAGCTTAAGGCTTTGACACCGTTAAGATCGTCAGAAAAAAAGGGCGCTGAAGCCGCCCTTGTCATCAAGAAAGAAGTTTTTGAACCTTTTACCCCATTGCCGGCAAATATCGGCTGTTGGGAAAAGGATTATGCACGGAGCGCCAAGGCGGCGTATAAGTTCAAGCCCCAAGCACGGTTTTACCGCTTCCCGGAGCGGCGACTATATTGATTTTTTCGCTATTTAAATATTTATCTGCATTTTTGAACACCCGCTGCCGATGTTTGCAAAAGAAACCGTTATGATGCATGTTATCAAAGCAGCCCATTGATGCGCATCCTTTCGGGTTAAGCATAATCCGCCACTGCTTTAATCGAGGAAATAACAGTGCTATTTATTCGCTGCAGACTGAGCTTGCTTTCTGAACGCCAGCGGAGACATTCCCGTTACCGATTTGAACTGGCGGCAGAAATGCTCAACATTCTGATAGCCGCATATGCTGGCAATTTTCTGCGATGTAAAGTCAGTGTTGATAAGGTGTGTCTTTGCAAGGTCTATGCGCTTGTCCACAACGTCCTGCATGCAGGAAACGCCAAACTGCTTTTTGTAGATGTTCTGCAAATACCCCGCGCTGACGTGAAGCCTGCTCGCCATTGTGCTGACGGTCCACTGATAGTAGGGGTGGAGCTGTATTTCATAGCGCAGATCTATAAGCGCACGCTGCTGTTCGGTCATATTGCAGTCGTTCAGCGACTCTTTTATTTTTAGGAACATCATGCGCATTATCATTGATATCGACTGCTGAGAATATGTGAATTTGAAATAATTTTCCATTGACAAAAGTTCAAACAAGCTCTCCATCTCGGAAGGTGACTTCAGCAGAATCGGAGTTTCCAGCGGAATGTTCTCGTCATATACAAAGCTTTCATCGGTGTGGAACCTCACATAGTCGTTAACGTAATTTTCGCCATACGCTTGATAGTAGGCGAAGGCCTTGGGAGGATACAGCACCGCGCAGTTTGGCGAGATTACGACATCGCCGGACGGTACATGGAAAAGCGCCGGCGACTTTACCAGAAGCAGAAGCCAGAAATCGCTTCTTACTCCGTAAACAAAATCGTCAGGGTGGGTTGCATTTAGCTGCATAAATTCTATATCTATCATTGCGATTCCTCCAGAAAGAAAAGAGCAAAAATTTTCACATATATAGTATGAACCTTTTTTCATTAAATGTCAATGGACTTGCTGCTTTTTTATTATTTTTCATCAATATTGAAGCTCAAAATTATGCAATTTTTCATATATTGCGCTTGGGGCTTGCAAAATCAGCGGGGTTATGCTATAATATCCGTTAAGACATTTATTACTATTTTTAATAACACGAGTATAACCAGGCAATTTGCTTAAAAGTAATGGTAAAAGTTTCCGAATGGAGGGCATATAGTTAATGAAAAAAATTGCTTCTGTTGTTTTTGCTTTGGCAGTGGTATTCTGCATGAGCATAAATGTTTTCGCTTCAGGAAAGGTATCCGCTTCGGCTTCAATTGAGGTTGAAAAAGGGGAGGACTTCGAGGTAAAGGTTTCTATTTCGGATAATCCCGGCGTAAGCTCCATAAAGGTAAGGATTAAATACGATTCTGACACGTTCAAGTACAACGGCTACACTGAGGGCGGCATTTTTCCTACGCTCATGTCTTCAAGGTCCACCGGCTCTGTAACCATCAGTGCTGACTGCGGGGGAGACGTCTTTAAGAACGGCACATACGCCACCCTTGAATTTACTGCAATCGGTGACGCCGGAGCAAGCGGAAATATAATTGTGGAAGTAATCTCTGCCTCTGATTCTTCGGGAAGAAGCCTCAGCTTTGACGGCGCAACTTTCCCCATAACCGTGACAAGCGGAGCGGTGGAAGTCGAGCCGGAGGATGAGGATGTTGTTTTAGACGAACCGATTGTTACAACCGCCACCGAGGCCACAACTAAAAAGACAACCGAGAAAACCACTAAGGCAACTACTAAGGCAACTACTAAAGCAACCACTAAGGCAACTACAACCACGCCTGAGCCCACCACCACGCCTGAGCCTACCACCACACCGGAGCCTACCACCACGCCGGAGCCCACCACCACGCCGGAGCCCACCACCACGCCGGAGCCCACCACCACGCCTGAGCCCACCACCACACCTGATACCACGGTAAGCGAACCTTCGGAAGCTACATCCAACGCCATCACTTATGAAATTCCGGATGAAAATTCGCTTCCTGCCGCAGTTGAAAATGACAGTGTAGCCTCTAAAGGGATAATCGCCCTTGCTCTGCTTGCTATTGTTGCCGCAATATCCGCAGTAACGGTTATAGAGTACATAAGACGCCATCGGTAACAGCCTTTGATGCACGCTTTTTAAAGCTTTGTAAGGAGATTAAGAATGTCGAAGATATTCAACAAAAAGGTAATAATAACTGTTGTAGTTATAGCTGTAGTGGTTTTTCTTGCGTTTAACTGTTTCACAGTTGTCGAACCCGGCCATACCGGCGTTGTAGTAACCCTTGGGAAGGTCGAGGATCACGTTTTGCAGGAAGGCCTTCATTTTAAGATACCCTTTGTCCAGGAAGTTGTTAAGATAGACAACCGAATAATAAAGTTAGAGGTTTCGACCGAGGCTTTTTCAAAGGACCTTCAGAGCGTTGAAACAACCCTCGCCATAAACTATAGGGTTGATACCTCGAAGTCCTACAGCATCTACAAGAACATAGGCAGCGCATATGAGGCGGTTCTTATAGAGCCGGCAGTCAATGAGGTGCTTAAGGCAACCACCGCGCAGTATACCGCCGAGGAGAGCGTTACCAACAGGACGCTTGTTTCGGAAGGCCTGGTTAAGGGGCTTAACGAAAAGCTGAACGAAATCGGCCTTTATGTTACCGATGTAAACATTATCAATTTTGATTTTTCCGACGCTTATACTACCGCCATTGAGGAAAAGCAGGTTGCTCAGCAGCAGCTTCTGAAGGCGGAAACCGAAAAGCAGACCAAAATAACCAATGCCGAGGCCGAGGCCGAGGCTATAAAGATCAAGGCGGAGGCTGAAGCTGAGGCTAACAGGATAATAGCCGAGTCAATAACTGAGGAACTGATCAATTACAATAAGATTGAAAAGTGGGACGGTCAGCTGCCCAAGGTCACCGGCGGTTCGTCCTCCATACTGGATATAAGCGGAATTGTTGATGATGAACCAGCCGCCGCTAAGCCGGTTTCCGGAACGGAAGAATGATTGCGGCTTGATATAATATGAAAGGGCTGTATTTAATATGAGCAGAAAAATAACAAGGGCTTTGACGGCGGCAACGGTGCTTGCAGTCTGCCTTGCTCTTTGCTCCTGCACCTTTTTCAACGCGCTGACGGCTTATGGGCTTTATTCAAGGTCTGCAAAAAAGCTTGAAAAGGCAGGCGGCTGTGAGGCAGATTGCCTGATATCTATGAGCTTTAATATCTTCGGAGAGGATGTAAGCAGCTTCACTGATATGCGGATAAAGCAGAACGGCGATAGGGTGCAGACTATTGTGGCACTTGACGACGGCGATGTCACAAGCACCAGAATAGGCAATACTGTTTATGTTGAATACGCCGGCACATATATAAAGTACAGCATTCCGGAGCAGGACGGTGCTGAAGACGGCGAAAACGCCTTTACAAGTATTGAGATTCCGGCATTTTCAAAGGACATCTTTGAGGGCATTGGCATCAATCAAGATGACGATGGCACAAAATCCGTTTTAATAGACCTTGACAGTGAGACAGCTATGGAATACCTCGGCAGCTTTTTAGGTGAGGACGAAACCGTCACGCCTGAAAATGTCAGCCTTGAAATGGTTTTTGACAAGGAGAATGATCTTCAGTCGATGAAGATCACCTGCACTGCAACGGCTGACGTTTTGGGCCTGTCAGTCTCCGGCGAGGTTTCGGCAAATTACACATTTATAAACTTCGGAGAGGTTCCCGAAATTACTCTTGGCCGCGATGAATCGGAGTACGAGGACGGCGGGGAATATCAGGGTTAATGCCGGCAATTGCGATTTCCCTTTAGCTTAAGTGTTGCCGGAAATATCTCTGGCGATTTCACCAACTACAGTTTGAAATTTAAAAAAGACCATGGTGAAAAGAAAATAATAAAGCGTGATTTGCAGGTGACAATCATATGAAGAAGAAATTGCGTATAATCAGCTTGGTTATGTTGTGTGTAGCTGTAATATTTGTTATTATTGCTTTTTTGTCAATGGACTCCACAATAACCTTGCCATTTACAGTCCGGCAGCTTCACACATTTTATAAAGCATATCTGATTTTTATGGTGCTGTTGTTTATAGTGTCATTTTTCATAAAGGATAAGAAAAAATGACAATTTTCGGCTTGCATGACTGTTATTTGCAATGGATAAGGCCCATTGACTGTATTGACGGAAAATTTTGAAAATAGAGCAATAGCATCACCGAAGATAAAAGAGAAGTTGCGATATTGCTATTGACATATGCGTATAACAGGTGTAAAATATAATCAAAATATTTTAATTGGAGGTGTGATAAATGGATACTCTAAAAAAACTTTGGCCGACTCCGTTCAAAATCAAGGAAAAGGATGTTGCTTCATTCATTATACAACTGGTGATTTTCGTAGTTGTATGCGCGGTTATAGGATGGCTTATCGGCTTGCTTGCTTCGATTCGGATAATAGGAATCGTCTTTTCACTTATCGGGACTCTTGTTGAAATTTACGGCGTGGTTGGCATAGTTTTATGCGTGCTCAAGTTCATCGGAGTCGTTAAGTGATGTAGGCCTTGGCTGTCAGGCTGATTTGTTGAAAATAAGGCTTTCCAGGTTTTATGGGAAGCCTTATGCTTTTATATAGGTTCGCATTTGAATGGGAGTGTTTTTATATGAAGCGTTCGGTACTTAACCGCAGTCAGATTAAATATATAGTTATAGCTGCAATGCTTATCGACCATATAGCATGGGCGTTTGTGCCGACACTTTCGGCACTTGGACAGATAATGCACTTTATAGGCAGGCTGACCGCGCCGACAATGGCATTCTTCATTGCCGAGGGCTATCACTACACGCGTAATTTCAAAAAATACGCTATCAGAATGGCAGTGTTCGCCGTTATATCTTGGGCGCCGTTTGCATTTTTCGAGTGCGGCGATCTGCCGATTCTCTTCATTCATGGCAGATTATACCTGAATTTTCCCCGGCAGAGTGTTATATACACACTTTTTCTGGGGCTGATGGCTATACGCCTTTGGGATTCCAAAAGAATCCCTATGCCGATAAAAATCATCGGAATAGGCTGTATATGCATTATTGCAGTTCCGGGCGACTGGATGTTTTCGGCGGTGTTGTGGTGCTTAGCCTTCCATATTTTCCGCGATAAGCCCGCCCTGAAATGGACTGCATATTGCGTTATAGGGCTTTTCAGCGCCTCATCAATATTTGCGGCTGACCCATGGTGGGGCCAGCTTTTCCAGCTGGGCATATACATGGTTCCTTTGCTGATAGGTTTTTGTTACAATGGCGAGCCGGGCAAAAAGAACGGATTCAACAAGTGGTTCTTTTATATATTTTACCCTGCGCACATTGCAATCATCGGTCTGATAAAGTGGATTTTGATGTAACTCAAGCGCTGCTTGAGTTGCTTTAAGCCGCATGGTAAAACGTTTCGTGGAACTTTGGGTATTAATGCGATTGGCTGAAGCATCAACAATTCCTTTACCTATAAAACCGCCTTTTCAATCACCGCTTTATAGACTTTTTGCGCAGTTCGGGAGTATAATTTTGCCGTAAGCCAAACACAAAAAACGGTTTGCGGAAAGGTTCATGCAGTTATGAAAAAAGGATTTATCGGAGCTCATATCTCGGAAAGAGGTCCCCTCTTTTCAAAAGAAAACCGTGAAAGAGCCAGACAGGAAAGGATGAATGAAATGTTTGTAATGAAAAAGGTAGGCAGAAAAATATCGGAGCTTCGCAAGGCTAAGAACATGACCCAGCTGGAGTTGGCGGACAAAATGAACGTAAGCTTTCAGGCAGTCTCCAACTGGGAAAGAGGAAATTCGATGCCGGATATCTCAAAGCTCCCGGAGCTGGCGGAGATCTTCGGCACCAGTATTGACGTTATTTTAGGCGCGAAATCCGAGCTGATAGAAAGTGCCGCCGAGGGCAAGTTAGAGGAGTACGTCAGCGAGAATAAGGTAAGCGTTGAGGAATTAAAGGAAGCCGCTCCGATTCTGAAGCCCGACCAGGTGGGAAAGGTCGTTGGCAGCGTTGACGGCATAACCGAGCAATTTGAAAATATGAGGAAGAAAAACGCCGAAGCAATGGCGGCGGCAAAGGAACAGATGAAGCTTGCGCAGGAACAGGTAGAGAATGTTCGGGAGCAGCCGGGCTCAGACATTGAGAGGCTTTCCTCCGAAGCTAAGCCAAAGGTTGAGGAGCAGTTGGAACCCGCCGGTATGGATCCGGATATCGCTACGGGGGAAATGTATAATTTTAAATTTTCCGGTAAAAATAGCGGTGAACCGATAGTTATCATAAACGGCAAAAAAGTTAAGCCCAATAAAAATACAGACGGTACATGGAGTATAGATACTGACACAACCAAGGAGAAGAACACCGACAGTGGAGACTCTGATGACGACAGCCTTGACTGGCTTCTGCCATATCTGAGCGACGACGACATAGGCGAATTCGCCGACAGGCTATACGAGGCTCAGGGCATTAAAGCTATCATCAACATAGCCGAAACCATAGACGAGGACTTGCTGGGTGAGATTGCCATCAAAGAGGTCGAGCGCAACGGCATTTCGGGCATAATTCCGATTGCGGAGTACTTGGACGAGGACAAGCTCGGCGAGATTGCCCTGGCGGAAGTCAAAAAGAACGGAATTAAAGATATCATTCCGATTGCTGAATACATTGATGAAGATGAGCTCGGCGAGATTGCCATGGAGGAAGTCAAGAAGAACGGAATTAAAGATATCATCCCGATTGCGGAATACGTTGAAGAAGGTGTGCTGGGCAAAGCTGTTCTGTATGAGGTGGAGCAGAACGGGATCGAGGGTATTCTTCCGATTGCAGAATACATTGACGAAGATAATCTGGGCAGAATTGCCGTGGCGGAAGTCAAGAAGAACGGAATTAAAGGTATTGTCCCGATTGCGGAGCTTTTAGACGAGGATTGGCTCGCTGAAATCGCTATGGACGAAGCAAAAAGTAAGGGCTTGAAAGCCATCAAGCCGATAATAGAATATCTCGATGAGGACACCGTCGGCGAAATCGTCAGAGCCTGCCGGAAGCAGTGATTTTTTATCCCCTGCATGAAAAGTGCAGGGGATTTTCTTTTGCCGTGGGACGGATAATCGCAAAAAATACGGGGAAAATAGAGAAAAATCTTTTATACGGGAGAACCCCATGAAAATCCTTTTTTATGATTCAAAGCCCTATGACGAATCCTCATTCAACAGCCTTCTTGCCGATTTCCCCGGCATTGAAATAGATTACATCCAGCCGGATTTGAGCGCGCAGACCGTCCGCTTGGCTCAGGGATATGACGCGGTATGCCTGTTTGTGGCCTCAGAGGTTGGCGCGGACATCATAAAAAGCCTGAAAGCCTTCGGCGTAAAGCTTATCCTTATGAGATGTGCAGGGGTCAACAACGTTGATGTATCCGCCGCCAAGGAGCAGGGCGTTCGGGTGATGCGCGTGCCTGCATACTCGCCTGAGGCTATTGCTGAGCACGCCGCAGCTTTGGCATTTGCTGTCAACCGTCGGCTTCACAAGGCGTATATCCGTGTGCGGGAAAATAATTTCAGCCTTGCCGGCTTAACAGGCTTTAACTTCATCGGCAAGACTGCGGGAATCGTTGGCACCGGCAGGATCGGCGCAGCTATGGCTAAAATCTGCAATGGCTTAGGGATGAAGGTCATTGCATACGACAAATATCCCCGCACTGATATTGATTATCTCGAATACGTATCTCCCGACGAGCTTTATCGCCGGAGCGACCTTATCTCGCTTCACTGCCCGCTTACCGAGGAGACATATCATATGATAAATCTTGATGCAATGAACAGGATGAAGCCGGGGGTGATACTTGTAAACACCTCACGCGGGGCATTAATTAGCACCGAGGATTTGATTAAGGGCATCCGCTCGCATAAATTCAGCGGTGTTGGCCTGGACGTCTACGAGGAGGAGACTCCGAACGTCTTTGAAAACCGCGAGGACGATATACTTCAAAGCTCGATAACGGCAAGGCTTTTATCCTTTCCGAACGTTATAGTCACATCACATCAGGGATTTCTGACGGCAGAGGCGCTGAAAGCCATAGCTAAAACTACCCTTGAAAACGCCGAAGCGCATATGCTTGGAAAGAATATAAAAGAGAACACTGTCGTATGATAATGAACGCATCTTAAAAAACAAATATTTGAAAAATACTAAAATAAAGTATAGACATTTTTAACAATAACACCGAGCGCGGTATTGTTAAAAACAGCGATTTTAAAAAAATCGACAAACCGCCCCTTACATTATTGAAAATAAAGTGCTATAATATATTTAATCGGAAAATGTGTTATTATTGTGGCGCTTTATAAATAAGTGTGGGTTCACAGGTCATCATGGATTTGTGGCCTTTGATTTTTTGAGAATAGAAGGGGAAACAAGTGTTTTGCGTTAACGATTACGTTGTTTACGGCAGCGAGGGCGTTTGCAGAATTGAAAATATCGGCAGAACTGATATATCCGGGCTGGATAAGAATAAGGAATATTATACCCTTGTTCCGGTATACAAAAGCGGCAGAATATATACGCCGACGGATTCATCCATCGTAATGCGCAAGGTAATAACCAAGGAGAGCGCTCAGGCACTGGTGTCCAACATAAAGTCTATAGGGGAAGAGCTTGACGTCCCGCGGGATGCTAAACTTGCTGCGGCTTTTTACAGAAATCTTGTGCGTACATATGAGTGCGATAAGCTTATAAGCGTTATACGTCATATTTTTAACAAGCAGCGCGAGCTTATTTCTGTAAAGAAGAATCTTCCGGCGGTTGATACAAAGTATCTTAAGATGGCTCAGGATATTTTGTATGGCGAACTGGGCTTTGCTTTGGGCATTGCCCCGAACGAGGTTAAAGGATATATCGAAAAGAACTGCGGATAAGGCCATGCGGTTGCGGCGCTTTCTGCGGCGGTATAATCGATTTGGATGTGTGCGGGGCTCCCTGCACACATTTTTCTTTTGCCAACGGCCTGTGAGCGTATTTGCCTTAGTTTTTGCATGATGAATCAATTGCAGCTCAGGCAGAGAAAAATGCATATTACCGCAGCTTTTTTGGCACTTTGGCGGGGCATTATTGACTTTTTTCGGGAAAGAGTGTACAATGTAAACATCATTGTTATAGGGCAGGAATGAACATATGAACACAAAGGAAATGTCACTGCTTACAGAGCATTTTGACAAATACTTTGAGCAAAGCGATAGCGTAGCGATTCATCCGATAGCGATGTCTTCCTTATCGATGCCTGCTTTATAAACCGACAGAAAAATATCCGTTTTGAAGGCTTGTCAGCATGGGTGCAAACGATTGTAAAATGCCACGGTCGGCAAACAATTTTGGCAGCCGCAACGAATATATCATGATGATAGATTCCCGGAGGATATGAAAGACCAAAAAGTTGCGGCCTTGTATTATTCAAGCTTGAAAGAAATATCCGTCTATCCGCAGATGCCAAGGTGTGCTGTCGGCTTTGGGCACAGCATAGAATGGGAGTCTGAGGATGACGGGGAAATGATTGGTGCATATATCGATTTTCCACAGATAATAGAGGATACCGGAATTCTCCGTTGTAAGCTTTCAATGTTTAAAACAGCTGTCTGCCTGATGGTGGTTCTTATAAACAGGGTCGAAACAGATACTCTTTTGAAAACCGGCACGAAACAGTTCAGTGAATATCTTTTTCCGAGTGACGGCAATCTCCGTTTTCTCTCAAAGAAAGCGTACCGACAGTTTTTGAATGATGCGCTTAACATAAAACATATTGTTTTCTGACATAATATTTTAACCTATTGGAAGTAGACCAAATGAAGAATAATAACAAAAAGTCTGACATTTTTACATTGCCCAACCTGCTGACTTTAGCAAGGATAATCGGCTCTGCGGTACTGCTGCTTGTTTCTCCGTTTACGGCGGCGTTTTACATAATTTACACTGTAACCGGGGTTACCGATGTGCTGGACGGTTATATCGCCCGTAAAACCAACACCGACAGCGAGCTTGGCGCACGGCTCGACAGCATTTCAGACCTCACTTTTTACAGCTGCCTTGCAATAAAGATATTCCCAACCCTCAAAGAGGTCCTGCCAAAAACAATTTGGTATACGCTTTATACCGTGCTTGTAATCCGAGCGCTGTCGTATCTTACAGCATACTTGAAGTTCGGAAGATTTGCCGCGGTGCATACGTATCTCAATAAGCTTACAGGGATTATGGTGTTCCTTATAGCATACTTCATAGTTACTCCGGCAGCGATACCCTATTGCCGGGCGGCGGTAGGCGTTGCGGGTATAAGCTCGCTCGAAGAATTGGCCATTCACATCACGTCAAAAAAATACTCGCCCGGGCGCAAATACTTCTTTAAGAAGGAAAACGACCAGGCCGAGAAAGGATAATATATGCCGTTCGATTACAAAAAGGAATTCAAGGAATTCTACCTGCCGGGCAAAAAGCCGTCGATGGTGACTGTTCCAAAGGTGAACTTTATAGCAGTTCACGGAGAGGGCGACCCGAATGTCGAGGGCGGAGCATATAAGCGCGCCATTGAAGCGCTCTACGCTCTTTCCTTTACGATTAAGATGAGCAAGCTCAGTGACAAGCGAATTGAGGGGTATTTTGATTACGTCGTACCTCCGTTAGAGGGCTTTTGGAGACAGCGCGGTGGCGGAGCTATAGATTACTCCGACAAATCGGGCTTTGAGTGGATATCGGTTATCCGCCTGCCGGATTTCGTCACAAAAGCTGACTTTTACTGGGCAGTTGAGACCGCTCAGCGCAAAAAAGGAAAGGATTTTTCCGAAGCGGAATTCCTTACGATTGAGGAGGGACTCTGCGTGCAGGTCATGCATATAGGCAGCTACGACAGCGAGCCGGAAGCCATTCGTATGATGGATGATTTTATCGCACAAAACGGCTACGAAAATGACTTTTCCGACGAACGCCGCCATCATGAAATATATCTTTCCGACCCGAGAAGGACTAAGCCGGAAGGGCTTAAAACTGTGATAAGGCATCCAGTCAGGAAGGCTTGAAAGCATTCAATGCTTTATTTTTCATATTATTCCCATGCCAACTGATAGGCATGGGATTTTTTCGCCGTTCACGTATATACCGCACTGATTTTGGCACAATAATCCCGATAACTACACAAAAATCCGAAAGGGCGGGTTGAAAATGTCATCAATCTGGCGGGAAACTTCCCAGATGCCGAGCTTTGAGCGGCTTGAGGGGGACAAAAGGTGCGACGTGCTTATAATAGGTGGAGGAATGGCAGGAATCCTGACGGCGTATCTGCTTGACAGACTGGGAATGAATTATATCTTGGTCGAGAAGGACAGGATCTGCGGCGGAACCACCGGCAACACCACCGCCAAGATCACATATCAGCATGGGCTTATATATGATAAGCTTCTAAAATCCCTCGGCAGAACTGTCGCGCAGGGGTATTATCTTGCCAACAAAGAAGCTTTTGAGAAGCTATGCGCGCTGGCGCAGGAACATGAGTGCGGCTTTGAGCGAAAGAACAACTACGTCTACACAATCGACGGCCCCGAAAAGAAAGAGCGCGAGCTTGAAGCCATGAAAGCAATCGGCTGCAAGGCGGAGTATGCCTCCCAGCTTCCTTTGCCGATATACATCGAGTGCGCGGTGAAGGTTGAGAATCAGGCGCAGTTTAATCCCCTGCAATTCATCGCGCAGATAGCAAAGGATTTGAACATATATGAAAACACCTTTGTTCGAGAGATGCGCGGTAAAATAGCCGTAACCGAAAAGGGTAAGATACACGCCGACAAGGTAATAGTCTGCACCCACTTTCCTTTTATCAACAAGCACGGCAGCTACTTCTTAAAGCTATATCAGCACCGCTCCTACGTGATAGCCCTGAAAAACGCCGCTGATGTTAATGGGATGTATCTTGACGAAAACAAGTCGGGGCTGTCCTTCCGGAATTATAAGGACTTGCTTTTGCTGGGCGGAGGATCTCACCGCACCGGCAAACAGGGCGGAAGCTATGCCGAGCTGCGAATAATCGCGGGCGAGAAGTACCCTCAGGCTCGGGAGGTCTGTCACTGGGCAGCGCAGGACTGCATGAGTCTTGACGATATGCCGTATATCGGCAGATACTCCGGAAGCACATCCGGGCTTTACACTGCCGCAGGCTTTAACAAGTGGGGAATGACCGGCTCGATGCTATCGGCTATTATGCTTTCCGATATGGCATCGGGCGGAAAGAGCAAGTATGCCGGGCTGTTCTCGCCGTCAAGGAGCATTTTAAGACCCAGGCTTTTAGCAAACGGCTTTGAGGCTGCGGTGAACCTGCTGACCCCGACCGCGAAAAGGTGTCCCCACCTTGGCTGCGCGCTGAAATGGAACCCGGTGGAGCACACGTGGGATTGCCCATGCCATGGCTCCCGCTTCACGCGCGATGGCAGGGTGATTGAAAATCCTGCCAATGGAAATTTGAAGAAATAATTTCTGGATTATCCCGCCTCTCACCCCACCACAAGGCTGAATCGGCCCTGCAGCGGGGTCTGCTTGACATTGATGGGGATATGTGATATAGTTTGATTGATAAATATGGTAAATAAGCTTGATTATATATTTCCCAACGGTGGATGTTTTACCGTCCTCCGTCGGTACTGTTTATATAAAATACCTTAAGAGGGGATGAACAAAGTGCGTATTCGCAATGCAGAATAAACGCTTTCTTGTGAATAATCGGTCATAAGATAAGCGTAAAACTATGCCGCAGAACTTTCCCGATTGACTCAAAACGCATGGAGGAATGAACTTATGACTGAAAATATGATTGAAAAACCCAAGGTAATGCTCGTGTCGGTGGATACGGGCGAATACGATGTCGAGCGCTCTATAGCTGAGCTTTCCGAGCTTTGCGATACTGCAGGGGCAGAGGTCGCCGCGATAGTCACCCAAAAGCGCCCATCCTACGACGGCGCTACCTGCATAGGCTCAGGAAGACTATCGGAAATGGCAGACGCCTGCCGCGATATGGAGATCGATCAGGTAATATTCGACTGCGAGCTTACCGCTACCCAGATAAGGAATATAGAGGATGCTGTAAACGTACACACTATCGACCGCACGATGCTGATTCTTGATATCTTCGCCCAGCGTGCAACCACCAGGGAAGGCAAGCTTCAGGTTGAGCTTGCGCAGAACCGCTACAGGCTGCCAAGGCTCGCTGGGATGGGAATAAATCTTTCCCGACTGGGAGGAGGAATAGGAACCCGCGGCCCGGGCGAAACCAAGCTCGAAACCGACAAGCGGCACATCCGCTCACGGATAGGGTATCTTGAAGCCGAGCTAAAGGAAATCACTGCACGGCGTGAGAATCAGCGCAGGCGGCGCAAAAAGGACGGCGTTCTTACCGCCGCTATCGTGGGGTATACAAATGTCGGAAAGTCTACGCTGCTAAACGCTCTCACAGACGCAGGGGTGCTTGCCGAAAACAAGCTGTTTGCGACATTAGAGACTACCTCGCGCGCGATAATCCTGCCGGACGGGCGAAGCGTTACGCTTATTGACACAGTCGGGTTGATATCGAGGCTGCCTCACCACCTTGTAGAGGCGTTCAAATCCACCCTTGAGGAGGCCGCTAATGCAGATGTAATCCTGCACATAATGGACGCTTCGAGCGAATACGCCGAGACCGAGAAAAAGGTGACCGAGGAGCTTTTGACTGATCTTGGCTGCAAGGGAATACCGGTTGTAACGGTGATGAACAAGTGCGATTTACTGCCGGAGGGGGCTTCGGCTTCTGAAAACACGGTAATGATAAGCGCCCGCAACAGAACCGGGTTTGATGAGCTTTTGAACGCAATTGCAAACGCCCTTCCCGAGACTGCCAAGCGGATGAAGCTTAAATTTCCGTTTGCGCAAGCCGGACTGATTGCCAAAATCAGGGAGGACGGAACCGTCTTTTCCGAGGAATACGAGGCTGACGGTATCGCAGTTGATGCGCTGGTGGATGTTAAGCTTCGGAAGACTGTAGGGGCTTACGAAGCATAACGCTATGGTATAATTTTAGAGGTCAGGCTGAGTGGTCTGACCTCTTGATTTTATCGGATATGTGCTTGTACGTTTGTTTATATATCAGGGGATTGTTAGGACGGCAGATGCGTGCAGCCATGGATGTGCTCTGCACATCCATCGGGAGACCCCCGGCGATGGTCTCCCACGGTAAAACAGTCCACAGGACTGTTTTACCTCCCATCCTGCGCTTGCTTACGCTGGGAATTTCGCTCCCTGTGGGGAGTGACGAGGGCTTATCGTCCTTTTAAGAAAAGTTGGGCGGAAAGCTTTTGATTTTTTGTCTTTGAAAGTTTGTAAAAAATATCGGCGCAGCATCTTTTTGGCACTGCGCCGTATTTCTTATCTTATTTCAGCAGCTTCTCCGCCGCCTCATTCATCCAATCGCCCTCATAAAGCTCGATACAGCCGTTATCACTAAGCTTTGAAAGCTCCCTATCAAACGGAATCTTCGCAAGCACGGGAACGCCCAGCTCTTTAGCAGTCTCAGCGGTATTGCCCTCGCCGAATATTTTGATTTCCTTGCCGCAGTCGGGGCATTTTACATAGCTCATATTCTCGACTATCCCCAGAATCGGGATATTCATAAGCTTAGCCATGTTAGCCGCCTTGGCGACTATCATCGAAACAAGCTCCTGCGGGGAGGTGACTATAATTATACCGTCCAACCGGATCGACTGGTAAACTGTCAGCGGAACGTCGCCTGTTCCGGGGGGCATATCAACGAACATATAGTCAACATCGTTCCAAACAACCTCGTTCCAGAACTGCTTTACTACTCCCGCAACCACAGGGCCGCGCCATACTACCGGCTGCGTCTCATCCTCTAAAAGAAGGTTGACCGACATTACTTCTATTCCCATCTTGGTTTTAACGGGGTAGATGTATTCGCCGTCACAATCGGCGCGTCGGTGCAGACCGAACGCCTTGGGGATCGATGGACCGGTTATGTCGGCGTCCAATATGGCGGTTTTAAAATTGCGGCGCTGAGCTTCGACGGCCAAAAGTGAGGTTACAAGCGACTTTCCAACGCCGCCCTTGCCGCTTACCACTCCGATAACCTTCTTAACGTGGCTTAAAGCGTTGGTTTCGATGTGCATATCCTGCGGAGCGGTCCTTGAGGAGCAGCTCTGCGAGCAGGAAGAACAATCGTGCGTGCATTCAGACATTTTATGATTTTCCTTTCAAAAGAAATTATTGTTTTATCATGCTTCGTCACTTGCAGCGCCGCTGTCGGGCTCGGTTATTTCGGACGCGCTTGCTGCCGTTGACTGCATGCCTTCCTTTAAGGTTACGGTTACTATAAAGCCGTCCACATTGTTTCCGGATATCTCATAGGGATAAGGCTCCCATTTGTTGGGATTGTCCGGATAAAGCGGATCCTCTTTAAGCGGAACATAAACCGCAGTATTATCGGAATGGACAAGCGGAACATAGTAGATAAGATACCTTGAGCCGTCCGGCATGTCTTTAAGAAGCATACCGGTGTCTATGGTGTAGTTCTTAATGAAATCGATATACTCCTCAAGGCAGTAGCCGTATTCGTTCATAATTGTTGCATGTGGGATGCCTACATAGCGGAAGTGCCAAGGTTCGTTGTCGATAAAGGTAAGCTTTTCCTTGCCGGCGGGATATCTGTTGATAAAGCCGTATTTATAGCAGTTCTCCATTATCCAGGCGTAGTCGCCCTCGCCGTCGAAATCGGCGTAATGCTTGCCGTCGTATGTGGTAAAGTCCACCGCAAGGCCGGTGTGATGCTCACTGTAGCCGGGCATTGCAACCAAGCTCGATGAATCTGCGCCGTTCTCTGCAAGATCCTCCTCATAAAGCTGTTCCTGATAATCTAAGGTTCTGTAGCCGCTTCTGGCCATTATATTGCCGTTCTGAGTGGCATTCTTAAAGTCCAGAAGCATGGAATTAAGAGCGTCCATAGCAACGGGCAGAAGCTTGACGTTGCGATCGCTTACCCAATAGGCCTGATTCTTTTTGTCGTGAACGATTACAAGCTCATCTTCGTTGACGGTGCCAAGGAATTTGATACGGTTGTTAACAAGAACAAGGTTGCCTGTACCCAGATCCGCTTCGGTTTTATTTACCAAGTCGAAAACATATGAGCTTTGGCTTGCCGGGTCGGAGACTGTATTTTCGGAATTTTGTTCTGTGCCTGAGCTGCCGGCACCGGCATTTGAGTCAGTCTCGCCAGAAACGGAACCCGGATTTGGGGCTGCTCCCTGATCGCCTGAAACCATGCCCTGTTCGCTATCTGGCTTGTTCTCTCTTCCTTTTTTTACAGCGTTGCAGGAAGCCGTTATAAGTACTATAATCAGAATAAGAACTGCCAAAACCAAGGCAATGTTTTTATACTTAAGCTTAACGCGCTTCCTGTTTGGTCTGTAATAATTGCTGCTCATAATGATTCGCTCCTTTGCTGAGATTTATACTTGTTTCTTCTAAAAGTGTTCGACCGCGCTTTGTCGTGACCGCGCATGGCCATAAAAGCGTGTGTGAAACCCATTGAACAGCGGTTATGTGCCCGCTTTTGGTTTCGCTTCAGACGAAAACTAGTATTATACATAATTATCATATCACAACTCGATAAAAAAATAAAGAGCTTTTTCACTAAATATTTTGCTTTACTAAGAAAAATTAAGAATTGCGGCGAATGAGCGCAAACAAGATAAAAAATGTCCGGGACATGCCCGGGCAAATTGCCCCAAGCGTATCCCGGACGGATTCAAAGGCGCTGATTATCTGACGTTGCCAGACTTGTAAGCGTCTATCATCTTCTTTACCATCTGACCGCCTACAGAACCTGCCTCGCGGGAGGTGAGGTCGCCGTTGTAGCCGTTCTTAAGATTAACTCCTACTTCGTTGGCAGCTTCGATCTTGAACTGCTCAAGAGTCTGTCTGCCCTGATCGCTGGTAATACCTTTCATTATAAAACACTCCTTTTAAATTTGATAATTCAAACGATAATGCAAAGAACAATTTATTGCCTACCGTTTGCTCAAACATTGTTAAGCGCACAGATTTGAGTTTTGTGCCTTAAATGAGTTTGCAAAAGTATTATCTGCAATGCCCCGCAATATATCAGTGGTAATTTTTGAAGTCGGATTTTTTACGGTATTTCAGCGAATATAATAATAATTCCGTGTAAAAGTGTATATGAGTTGCTGTGCAGCGTGAATAAAATCGCCTAAAAACGCTATAACGGGCTTACGGCGGTATTATAGACACTTTTTAACCTGAAATACACATAAGGTCGATCATAAAACGCTCACATAAAGTTCACAAAAAATATATTGACGGAGTATGAATTTTTGTATATAATACTTAATATACTGATTGTGTATGATGAATAGAAATATATATATATATATATAGAACTGCGTAGGCCGTTAGGAGGATTTGATATGTCTAAGAAATATTTTGCCTGTGTATACGGCGGAGCGTCGTCGAGGCTTGACGATGTATATACAAATGAGGCTGAAAGGCTTGGAAAGCTTCTTGCAAAAAACGGCTTTTCGCTTGTTTTTGGCGCGGGAGCATCGGGATGCATGGGTGCGGCCGCAAGGGGAGCGAAGAGTGAGGGCGGATATGTTATGGGCATATCTCCTCATTTTATAAGCAGCTTTGAGCCTATTTTTGACTGCGATAATACCGTTATGGTAGACACTATGGCTGAAAGAAAAACACTTATGGAAAAGCACGCCGACATCTTTATTATAGTCCCTGGCGGCATAGGAACCATGGATGAATTTTTCCAGATACTCACGCTTAAATATCTTGGTCAGCTTTCGGCACCGATAGTTGTTTTGAATGCCTGCGGATTTTACGACAGCCTTGTTGCCCTTGTTGACGATCTAATAGACCATAAGGCAGCCATTCCAGAAGTAAGCGGATACTTTAAGGTTATTAATTCGGTTGACGATGAAGAGCTTATAAAGCTTTTAAACAGTATAAAGGCTTAGCATACGGCAAAGCATAATACAAGCTTTGCGTAAAAGTATATATGGGTTACCATATACTTTTTTAAGAAATTGATATCATTTTCACTTTAATAAAAGCAGGCCGTTAAGGGTCAAAAAAAGCGGGTGCAAATCCGACGTCGGTGATTTGCGCCCGCTTTTTGTTTCACTTTGGATGAAAATAAGTATTAGGCTTATGCAATGCTAAACCCTTCCGGTAAGCTCCTCCGCCTTCATCTGCGCGGTGACGGCAAGCTCCGCCGCTAAAAATGCGTGCTTCTGAGTCATGGCATTTTCTGTGCGGTTAAGGCAGTCGAGTATAAGCTCACCGAAATATGGGAATCCCACTTTGCCTGCCGTAGCAAACCTGTGTTCACCACTGTCATCCACCCAGAAAACATTGTCCGGGCCGTCATCGGT
The DNA here is from genome assembly GCA_964541045.1 of uncultured Oscillospiraceae bacterium. Lineage (GTDB taxonomy): Bacteria > Bacillota > Clostridia > Oscillospirales > Ruminococcaceae > Faeciplasma. Next base: position 33,801 of record CAZIOV010000015.1, read on the forward strand.
TGCTATGTTTACGTACTTTCTCAGCTCGATATAGCCCTTTGTTCCGAGGATGATTGTTCTGCCGTCGCCCCATGTGCGCAGGCCGTCCGGCGTGAACCAGTCAACACGGAAATACTGCGTTGCACCGGAGCCGCCGATTATAGTCGCGTCGCCGAAGTCGTCAAGCCCGGGGTACTGCGGATGGGCGTAGTTCCCGATATGCGAGCTTGCCACCCTTGCTTCTGTTTCGTCTGCATAGTATAAAAACTGCTCCGCCTGATGCGATCCGATGTCGCACAGAATTCCGCCGTACTTCTCCTTTTTAAAGAACCACGCCGGTCGGCCGGATGCGCCAAGCCTGTGCGGGCCAAGGCCTAAAACCTGTATTACATTTCCTATAGCGCCAGACTTTACAAGCTGACCTGCGTATACCGCGGACTCAACGTGCAGGCGTTCGCCGTAGTATACCATATACTTTCTGCCGGTCTCTTTGACCTTTCTGCGTGCGGCTGACAGTTGCCCAAGGGTGGTAAGTGGCGCCTTGTCGGTGAAATAGTCCTTGCCGGCATCCATCGCTTTAAGACCAAGTGTGCACCGTTCGGAAGTAACCGCCGCACCAGCGACAAGCTTGATTTCAGGGTCGTTTAAGATTTCATCCTCTGATGAGGCAGCTTTTACATCAGGATATTTGTTCAAAAACGCCTTAACCTTGTTTGGATCGGGGTCGTAGACGTATTTAAGAGTGGCTCCGGCTTCTTTAAGACCGTTACACATGGCATAGATGTGTCCGTGGTCCAATCTCATCGCCGCAAAAACAAATTCGCCCGGTTTTACAACCGGCTTTGGCTTGCTGACAGGCGCATAGTTCATGCCGTCTGTTTTTTGAAAGTCTGCCATAGTTATCCTCCTTATCTGCTTCCGCCGACGGTTATATTGCCGTCGGAGAAATTATCAACCGATGCTGACTTCTCATAGAAGTGCCTGACGTTTTTCTGGATGCCTTCAACGGTGTACCATGGATCGTCCTTTTTCAACGGAAGACAGACGGTTTTGCCCTCGAAGCCGGATTCATATATCGACGTGATGACTTCAATTGTCCTTCTGCCACTCACGCCGTCTATGAACGGGCGTGTGCCGTTTTCTATAGCGGTCATAACGTCGTCCAGCTCTGCGGTGTGGCCGGTATATTTCAGGTCGGGGATAGAACTATGAAGCTCTTCAAGCTCCTTTTCAAGCTCTTCATTGCGATAGGGAAAGCCATTTTCCAGCGGGAGCGAGGCATAAACCCTCCATGGTGCGGAAATACACGCTTTTTCGCCCTGCAAAACAACCTTCTGTTCCTCACCGTGGTGGATTACCGAGCTTGTCACCTGAGCAAGCGTTCCGCCGGGGTATTGCATGGCGGCAATAGATATATCCTCAACCTCGGCATTGTCGTGGGCGGCGTTTGAAAGCACGGCAGTTACTCTTTCCGGCGTGCCTAAAAGCCAGCCGAGCATGTCTATGTGATGGACTGCGTGGTTAAGGGTGCATCCTCCGCCCTCGGTCGCCCAAGCTCCGCGCCACCAAAGGTCGTAATAGCAGTGACCGCGCCACCAGCAGGAATCAACGGCAGCATGAAGCACCCTTCCGATTTTACCGGAATCAAGGACGCTTTTAAGCTTCCAACAAGGGTCGGTAAAGCGGTTCTGCGCGATGATTGCAAGGGTTTTGCCGCTGCGCTTTTCCGCCTCGAGCATTTTGTCGCACTCCTCCAAAGAAGCCGCCATAGGCTTTTCGCAAACGACGTTTACTCCGGCATTCAAAAAATCTATCGAGATTTCCGCATGTGTAAACGGCGGGGTGCAGACGTCGACAATGTCAAGCTGAGCGCCGATGTCTTGTATAAGCTCCATGTGAGAAGGATAAACCTTTGCATTTGCAAGCCCGAAGTCGCGCTTTTTCTTTTCTGCCTTTTCGGGGTAGATGTCGCACAGGGCGACTATTTCCACTCTTTCGGGAAATCCGAGGTAGCCCCTTATATGCGCCGGCGAGATGTTACCAGTTCCGACTATTGCGGCTTTTAGCATGGTTATCATATCCTTTCATATCATGTATAGTGAGAATAACTGTTGAGGAATGCCTCTCTTAGGACATTATATCCCATAACGGGGCAAAATTCAATCCAAAAGAGTGACACTAAATTACTTATTTCATATGCATTATATATTTTTCGCAGAATTAGAATTATAGCACAAAAAGCACTCCAAGCGTTTTGCCTGTAGTGCTTTTATAATTATATTTGTCTAAAAAAGTGCAGACCATAAATGATCATACCGTGCATGGTCATAAAGGCGGGCGCAAAATACCATCGCCTAGCGGTTTTGTGCCTGACTTTTGGAATCATTTCGGACGAAGATTAGTATTATGCATATTTTTCTCCGCTAAAATGTGTCTATAAAAGCGCCGTAAAGCTTATCATATAGCGTGCGGCGCTTTTTGGGGACTCTTTTGCGCGAAACGGTTCAGACGCTGATGCTGTGCAGGGCGAAGCTTCTTATTTTGGCTTTATCAGGTCGGCAAGAGTTTTACTGTCAAAATAATCTGTGACAAGCCCATAGAATTCCACCCACATAGGATATGTCGGGCATTTATCCGCTCTTTCGCACGGCTTTGCGCAGCGTTCAAGGCAGGCGACTGGGGCGAGGTCTCCCTCGGTAAGCCTTAAAATATCGCCGATTATGCAATCTTCGGGGGATTTTATCAGGCGGTATCCGCCGCCCTTGCCTTGTATTCCTTCAATATAACCGCTTTTAGTCAACGCGGGGACGATTTGCTCAAGATACTTCAGGGATATTCCCTGACGCTCTGCGACCTCTTTCATCGGGACATAGCTTCTTTCGGCATTCTGCGCAAGGTCGGCAAGCACTCTCAGCGCATACCTGCCCCTTGTTGATATCATCATAGCAAGCGTCTCTCCTCAGAATTTACTCTTCATTCCGAAAACAGTGGTGTTGAAAGATATCTGTCGCCAGTGTCCGGCAGAATAACAACTATGGTTTTACCTTCGTTTTCCGGGCGCTTGGCAAGCTCGATTGCTGCATATGCCGCCGCCCCGGAGGATATTCCCACAAGCACCCCTTCACTTCTGCCAATAAGCTTGCCTGTGGCGAATGCATCTTCATTGGATACCGGTATAATCTCGTCGTAGATGCCGGTGTTCAGAACATCGGGGACAAACCCTGCGCCTATTCCCTGAATCTTATGGGAACCGGCAACGCCTGTAGAAAGCACTGCCGAAGTTTCCGGCTCAACTGCCACAACCTTGACGGCCGGCTTTTTAGACTTAAGATACTCGCCGACGCCGGTGATTGTTCCGCCTGTTCCAACCCCCGCGACGAAGATATCCACCTCGCCGTCTGTATCCTCATAGATTTCCGGACCGGTATATTCTCTGTGCGCCTTTGGGTTAGCCGGGTTTACAAACTGCCCGGGGATAAAGCTGTTCGGTATTTCGGCGGCAAGCTCATCTGCCTTTGCTATGGCACCTTTCATGCCCTTTGAGCCTTCGGTGAGTACGAGCTCTGCGCCGTAAGCCTTCATAATCTGTCTGCGTTCAACAGACATGGTTTCCGGCATTACTATTATTATTCTGTAGCCCCTTGCTGCTGCAACCGATGCAAGGCCTATTCCGGTGTTGCCGGAGGTGGGCTCGATTATAACCGAGTCGGGCTTAAGCCTGCCTGAAGCCTCGGCTTCGTCGAGCATGGATTTTGCGATTCTGTCCTTAACCGAACCGGCAGGGTTTAGGTATTCAAGCTTTGCAAGGATCCTTGCGCCAAGGCCGTACTGCTTTTCGATGTGGATAAGTTCCAAAAGCGGTGTTTTGCCGATAAGCTGGTCGGCAGAGGTGTAAATTCTGCTCATAACTGTGTTTCCTCTAATGCTGCAAAGCCTTTTTCAAGGTCTGCGATTATGTCGTCTATGTGCTCTGTTCCTATGGACAGACGGATTGTGTTTGGCTTTATTCCCTGGTCGGCAAGCTCTTCCGATGAAAGCTGGCTGTGCGTCGTCGTCGCCGGGTGGATAACAAGGCTTTTAACGTCTGCTACGTTTGCCAGAAGCGAGAAGATCTCAAGGCTGTCGATAAACTTGTGAGCCTCTTTAACCCCGCCCTTTATCTCAAAGGTGAATATCGAGGCGCCGCCGTTGGGGAAGTATTTCTCATACAAAGCATGATCCGGGTGGTCCGGCAGAGACGGATGATTTACCTTTTCTACAAGCGGATGGCCTGCAAGGTACTCCACAACCTTCTTGGTGTTTTCGGCGTGTCTTTCCAGTCTGAGGGAAAGGGTTTCAATGCCTTGCAAAAGCAGGAACGCCGCAAACGGCGATATGCATGCTCCGGTATCGCGCAGAAGAACTGCTCGGACATATGTTACAAACGCCGCAGCACCGGCCGCCTTTACAAACGAAACTCCGTGATAGCTTGGGTTAGGCTCTGCAATTGCCGGATATTTTCCGCTTGCCGTCCAATCGAACCTGCCGGAATCCACTATTATGCCGCCAAGAGTGGTGCCGTGGCCGCCAAGAAACTTGGTAGCAGAGTGAACCACGATGTCCGCGCCGTGCTCTATTGGGCGGATAAGATAAGGAGTGCCAAAGGTGTTGTCCACAACAAGCGGTATGCCGTGCTTATGGGCAAGCACAGCCAGCGCGTCGATATCCGGTATATCGCTGTTGGGGTTGCCGAGCGTTTCTATGAAAATGGCGCGGGTGTTTTCCTTAATAGCCGCTTCAACCTCGCCAAGATCGTGAATGTTCACAAAGCTTGCGGTAATGCCCAGGCCGGGCAGAGTGTGAGCCAGAAGATTAAAGCTACCGCCGTAAATGGTTTTCTGGGCTACAAAGTGACCGCCGTTCTGACCAAGGGCTTCAAGCGTATACGAGATTGCAGCCGCACCGGAAGCAAGAGCCAGCGCTGCAACTCCGCCCTCAAGGGCGGCTACGCGCTTTTCAAGCACATCCTGGGTGGAGTTTGTAAGTCTGCCGTAGATATTGCCGGCATCGGTAAGCCCGAAGCGTGCGGCGGCATGCTCGCAGTTGTGGAATACATAGGAGGTTGTTGCGTATATCGGCACGGCGCGCGAATCGGTTGCGGGGTCGGCCTGCTCCTGACCAACGTGGAGCTGAAGGGTTTCAAATTTATATTCAGACATGATGAGTTATTTCCTTTCGTTTAAAAAATTCTATGTACAATGCGTTTCTGATGATAAAAATAAATACACGCATATAATATGCGTATTTATATTCATTTTTTACATGAATTTTACATGAGCTTATCATGCAATTCTTCATGTTATTTTACAATGTACACATTCGCCCAAAGCGGAAATTCTCTCTTATCAGCTTTTCAAAATAGTTTTTCATAGGGTTCTCCTTTAATTACCTACTTAATAGGTTGGTATTATAATAACACATAATTCCTACCTTGTCAATAGCTATTTAATGATTTTTTGCTTTAAAATTTTAAACGGCGGCTGTATTGCGCAGAGCATATGTTTATTTCGGAACAAGCGTGCAAAGATATATGTCTGCCAAACAAATTAGAGAGGATTTTTCGGAATTATTGAATTTTTGACGTTAATCTCTATTTTACAAAAAAAGATGATTTATTGGTTGTAATTCCTTGAAGTGTGTGGTACAATATTGTTGACAACTGAAGTCGGGAGGCGATTTTATGGCGGTTTATAATATCGGAGAATTTATAAAAGAAAAGCGGGAGCGGC
>CAZIOV010000016.1:0-36961 GCA_964541045.1 uncultured Oscillospiraceae bacterium
TCAAAGAGATCATGCACCGTTTCCCGCTTCATCTCTTTGGTGGAAACGCCGTCGATCTTGATGTCGCCGCCGTTCAGCTCATAGAACCGCATGAGCAGGTTGACCATCGTTGTCTTTCCGGCACCGGTCGGGCCGACGATGGCGATCTTCTGTCCCTTCTTCAGATCGGCAGAGAAATCGTGAATGATGGTCTTTTCGGGCAGATAACTGAAGTTGACGTGCTCAAAGGTGACATTGCCTTCCACTTTTTCCGGCACGAAAGTCTTCCCGCTTTCGTCGCTCATTTCCTCTCCCTCGATCATGGCAAACACACGCTTGGAGGCGGCTGATGCCGACTGAATGGAGGTCATGGACTGACCGATGGTGGTCAGCGGCTGGGAAAACAGGCGTGCATACATGGTAAAGGAGATCAGCGTACCGATGGTCACCGCGTCGTTGCCGTTGACGATAAACGCCGTTCCGATGACAAAAATCAGCACATAGGACAGATGACCCACAAAGGTCATAATGGGCATCATGAGGCCGGAAAGAAATTGTGCTTTCCAGTTGCTTTCGAACAACTTCAGGTTCAGCCCTTTGAATTTCGCCCGTTCCGAGTCCTGACCGTTATACGCCTTGACGATGTTGTGATTGGAGTAGATTTCCTCGATACCGCCGTTGATATCACCGATCTCCTCCTGCACACGGTTAAAGTATTTTTGCGAGACGCGTGCAACGGAGAACATCAGCACAAAGCCCAAAATCGAAGAACCGATGGTAACAAGAGCCAAGACCGCATTGGTCTTGAACATCATGATCAGAACCCCGACAAACAGCGTGATGGCGCTGACGAGATTGGCCGTACTTTGGGAAAGGGTTTGCGAAATGGTGTCTACATCGTTGGTCACACGGGAAAGAATATCACCTTTTGTGGTGGTATCAAAATAGTTCAGCGGCAGCCGGTTGATCTTTCGGTTGATATCGGAGCGCAGCCGTTTTGAAACATTCTGCGTGACCGTCGCCATGATAAACTGCTGTCCGTAAGAAAGGACGGCGCCGATGGCATACAGGGACAAAAGGAATACGCACACCTCCACAAATGCGTCCATATCGACGCCGGAAAGCAGTCCTTGTTGGATAATATTCGTTAGATCGGACATTTTTTCGGGCCCGATCAGCGTACAGACCGTTCCGCCTACAGCAAAGGCAATGGCAACGATAATTGCCGGAAGGAATGCTTTGCAGTAGCGGAGCAATTTGCCAAATGATTTCAGATCCGCCTTTTCACCCGGCGCGGGCATAGGTCTTCTCGGCATCTTACAATTCCTCCTTGCTCAGTTGTGAGAGCGCAATATTCCGATAGGTCGGGCAACTCTCCATCAGTTCTTTATGGGTTCCGATGCCTGCGATCCTGCCCTCATCCAGCACGATGATCTGATCGGCGTTTCGGATGGTGCCGATGCGCTGGGCGATGATTAGGACGGTGGCGTCCGCACATTTTTCTTTGATTCCTTGCCGCACCAGCTTATCGGTTTTGTAGTCAAGGGCGGAGAAGGTATCGTCGAAGATCATAATGTCCGCGTTCTTATACACGGCGCGGGCAATGGAGATCCGCTGTTTCTGCCCGCCGGAGAAGTTGGTTCCGCCCTGGGCGACCTCGCTTTCCGCGCCCTTTTCCAGCGTTCCGACAAACTCGGCTGCCTGTGCGACCTCGAGAGCATTCTGCAGCCGTACTTTGTCTGCCTCGCCGCCGCTGCCGTAGGTGACATTGGAGCTGATATCACCCTTAAACAGGATAGCCTTTTGCGGAGCGAGAGAGATCTTCTCCCGCAGGTCGTTTTCTTTATATTCCCGAACATCTACGCCGTCCACGAGGATGGCGCCGTCTGTTACATCGTAATTGCGCTCCAGCAGCTTGACTAGGGTGGTTTTCCCACTACCGGTTGCACCGATGAAGGCAACCGTCTGTCCTTTGTCTACCGTAAAGGAAATATCGCTGACCGTGTTTTCTTCGCCTTCGGCATAGGAAAAGGAGACGTTTCGGAATTCAATTTTGTGTTCCGCAGACGCACCCTCGATTCTTCCGTTTCCATCCTTTATGGTAGGATCGGTGTCCAGAACGGCGTTGATACGCTTTGCCGAAACCAAACATCGTGGGAGCATGATGAACACCATGATGAGCGACATAAAGGCCATAACGACCTGCATGGCGTACTGCATAAAGGCGGCGGCGTTACCGAAAATGGTGATGCGCTCCGGCATTCCTGCCGCGTCGTTCATCAAAATCACCGCGATCCAGTAGATCGCAAGCGTCAGCCCGCTCATGCACATGGTCATAACCGGACTCATCAGTCCCATCGTCCGGGCGGTAAACAGATGATTCTTGACAACGCTGTTATTGACATCTTCAAACTTCTTCGTCTGATAGTCCTCGGCGTTAAACGCCCGCACTACACGAACGCCCGAAATGTTTTCCCGTGTTACATCGTTGAGGCGGTCGGTGAGCTGTTGAATGACCTTGAAGCGTGGGAAACAGAGAATGACAAGAATCACGACCATAACCGCAATAATCGCAACTACAACGGCAGTTGCAATCGTCCACTCGATGGCGGAAGCCGACATTTTGCTGATCGCCCAGATCGCAAGGATCGGCGCTTTGATGAACACCTGCAAGCCCATCACGATCAACATACGGATCTGTACAATATCATTGGTGGTTCTTGTGATCAGACTCGGTGTGGTAAACTCGCCGATCTCCTTGTCGGAGAAGGTCATCACCTTATCAAACATCACCGAGCGAAGTGTAGTCGCATATCCCGTTGCGATTCGCGCAACAAAGAAACTGCATATCATTGAGGATGCAACGCTGCCAAGCGCGCAAAGCAGCATCAGGCCGCCGTTATGCCAAACGGCGTTCAGCGTAGGCGCCCCCGACGCGATTTCTTCCGTCAGGTTGGCTGTGTAGTCGGGCATAAGCAAGTCCAGCCAGACTTGCAGTACGATAAGCCCGACGCTGATTGCCGCAAAAATCCAATCTTGTTTCTTCAGGTACTTTAATAGTTTGATCATTTCATTCAAAGGGTTCCTTTCTGCATTAGATAAATTGTATTTTACCATAGAAATCTAAACTGAAACGAAACTAATCGGCAGACTATGAAAAAATCATAATCTGCCGAATGAAGAAAAAGGGATATTTAAGAACCGTATTTTCACTGTTGTGCAATCAAATTTTCCGCAAGCTCACAAATTTCGTAGCCGCCAAAGGATTGATATTCTTTTTCTGACAAGCGATCATGGAAGCACTGCGCACTTCATTTGTCAATTTATCTTCTACATCTTACAAAACATCCGCAGCAACATTCCCGTATGTGCTCATACCTCTCTCGCTGAAATAGGCGTCGCACTCCGTTTCCTCGGTAAAAGGGATACACACATAAGATACCATAAGCAACCTAATAGAGTAAAAAGTAAAAATCTCTCCATAAATTGCACCGTCTTATTTGTGAGATTGAAGCTTCGGCAGCGTAACCGTAAACATCGTCAGGTTGTTTTCGCTCTGAACGGATACCGTTCCGGCATGCAGTTCTACAACTTTCTTCACGATTGCAAGCCCTATCCCGTTGCCTTTGGTGGCGTGAGAGCTGTCTGCCTGATAAAATTTATTGAAGATCCTCGCTCTGCTCTCAGCCGGAATTTCTTCTCCCGAATTGATGATGTTTACCGTCAATTCACCGTGATGTTCCTTGATGCCTATTTCTATTACGCCGTTCGGAACCGAGAATTTGATCGCATTGTCGATCAGATTGATCCATACCTGTTTGAGAAGTTCTTCGTTTGCAAAAATCGTATGCTCTCTGAAATCCACTTTGAAATCGAGCTGCTTCTGTTCCCATTTATCCGCCAGCAGAAGAATCGAGGATCGTATCTGTTCGGAAAGATTAAATTCTGCAACATCCGTCAAAATCGTTTGATTCTCAACCCGCGTCAGATTTAACACATTCGTCGCCATGGCGGATAAGCGGAGCGATTCTTCTTCGATCACGGCCAAATATTCCTCTTTCTGTTCGTCCGTCAGATTGCCGCGCCTGAGCAGCTTGGCAAACCCGGCAATGGACACAATCGGCGTTTTGAACTCGTGTGAAAAATTATTGATAAAATCCCCGCGCAGCATCTCGGTATTTTCAAGCTCCGACGCCATTTTATTAAAGCTGTCGGTAAGCTGATCGAATGTGGTGAATTTAGATATCCGATTATTTGCATTCAACCGAGCCGAAAAATCGCCGGACGCAAGCCTGTCAATTTGCCGGATCAGGTTGTTGATCGGACGCATGGAAATTTTGCTGAACAGGAAGGTGAAGACAGAACCGATAACATTGCTGAGGATGATCATATACAGAATCGTGCTGCCGATACGCGGCTGAGAACTGCCGTCAATCGTAATGATCTGAAACTGAACAAGCAGAAAAATAATCAGCCCAACCGCCGCAATAACGACGAACTGAATTCCGAAAGTCAGGATGGATATTGAAGAAGTGAGTGCAACACGATGCTGCCGCTCCTGCTTGTTCATACTTTTTTCACCGCCTTGTACCCAAGTCCCCGCACCGACTCAATTTCAAATTCTTCCCAGCCTTCAAAACGCCTGCGCAGTCGCCCGATATGAACGGTGACCGTCTCCCAGCCGGTATCGCTTTCGGCGCCCCATATTTCGTCCATCAGTTGAATGCGGGTAAATATTTTTCCGGGATAGGACAACAGCTTATACAGAAGCATAAATTCCTTTTGGGGAAGCTCCTGCGTCTCGCCGTTTTTAGTAACGGTGAAGGAATCGTAGTCCAAAGTCACATCTCCGATTACCATTTTCCGTTCGCTTGCGATCTGCGCGCGCCGCAGAAGGGCTTTGATCCGCCACAGCATTTCTTCCTCGTCGATGGGTTTTGTCATATAATCGTCGATTCCAAGGGAAAAGCCTTTATGCTTGTCCTCCGGGAGCTGCTTGGCGGAAATCATGAGAATGGGGAGGTTGTTCTGTCCCTCGCGGAGAACCTTGGTAAATTCATACCCGTCCATTTTCGGCATCATAATGTCGAGTACAACAAGATCAATGTGTTCTTCATCCATGACATCCAAGGCTTCTTCGCCGTTGGATGCGGTATGAACGGAGTAGTTTTCAGCTTCCAAAACAGCTTTGAGTAATCGCCTTGTGTTTTTATCATCGTCGACAACGAGTATCTGAAACATGGATTTCACCCCCTGATTGATGTAAGAATACCATAGTAAGCTAAACTGAATCTAAACAAAATTACTCAATGATAATTTTTGTGGAATTCAATTTTTTCAGCATTTTCTTTTGCACGCGGGTTTTCGGATTCTCCACGATCCATATATTCGCCGCTTCCCATATTGCAAAGGAGCCTATAATGGAAATCAGTTCCATAAAAACAGAACCGAGCCTGCCATCCAAAAAAATAGCGGCGGCAATGAAAACGATGCCGACCAAAAACAGCCATAACTGTTTGATGCGGTACATCCTTTTTTGATTTTCGTTATGCGTTTCTTGCTCTTTGATAAGTTCCTGAAAAGCGCCGCGAACCCGCTCATAATCAACCTTTCCGTCGCATTTGATTTTCAGGATGATTTCTTCATTGTCGATCCCTTTCTTGCCGTATTGCTTTGTTATGTAGTCGGTCACATCTTCGTTCAGAGTGCGGCAGCTTTCGTCAAAGGAACTGTACAGCTCGCTTTCTTCATGAATTCTCAGGTTTATTTCATACATGATTCGTTCCTCGTTCTCTGCCTGTAGTTCGCAAAATTACTCGTCTGCCTCTTTTCTGCCGTCAGTAGATTTTCTGCGTCTTTTGGGATCAGCCATGTGTTTTCCCGCTTTTCATCGCCCTCAATGCGCCCGTCGTTGCAGTATTGCAGCACACGCCTATCCGAAATCTGCCGTTTTTTCGTCTGCCCGTTTCGTAGTCATATAATCCATAACGCACCTACGATAATACACAATTATATTATACTTTGTTTGCTCGAAGAATACAAGGATGTGAAGATGATATTTCCCGCAACAATTTGAATCTTTATCTTTACTATCTTTTGGAAACAGGTGAATTCCAAACGGCGTCAGTCGACGGTTTAGATAACGGGCAGAAAGAAATAATACACCGCCTGATCCGATAGTTTAAAGCTTCCAAGTCAAAACCTTCGGAGCTTACAGAAAGCCGGCAAGAGCTGCTCAACAAGGTTTTGATTGAGCTGAACCAAAAAATCAGCAATCAAGCAGAAGCGCAACGGCAGTATTTATAACACCGTTGCTTTTTGTCTGTTACGCATCGGCTGTATTTTCCGCGGCAGGAAAACAAGATATGATCACCGCGATAAAGCCGACTGCAAGCCCGTTGTGCAGAGGTTTAGCGGCGATTTTATGCGGGCCGCACAGGCAACCCATATTCACTTTTTACTCGGAATCAGTGTTATTTCTTAAAGCTTCTTAACAAACAAGCACCTAATAGCATTGAGCACAGCCAATATCATAACACCGACATCCGCGAAAATCGCAAGATACATATTTGTATACCCGATAGCAGTAAGAGCTAAGCAGGCAAACTTAACTGTCAAAGCAAGCGCTATGTTCTGATATACTATGCCAAGGCACTTTCTTGAAATCTTGATTGCCTTGGAAATTTTCAGCGGGTCATCGTCCATCAGAACTACATCTGCGGCTTCTATGGCGGCGTCCGAGCCCATGGCTCCCATTGCTATGCCTATATCCGCACGCGAAAGAACCGGCGCATCGTTAATGCCGTCTCCAACAAAGGCAAGCTTATCCTTTGCGCACTTGAAGGAAATAAGCTCCTCCACCTTCTCCACCTTACCGGCAGGAAGAAGCTCGCCGTATACCTCGTCAATGCCGAGCGAATCCGCCACCTGTTTTGCAACCTTTTTCGAATCGCCGGTGAGCATGACGGTTTTGTCGACTCCGGCCGACTTCAACAATCTTATAGCTTCCTTAGAGGTTGGCTTAACAACATCCGAAATGACTATATGCCCAGCGTAGTTTCCGTTTATTGCAATGTGAATGATAGTTCCGGTGCTGTGGCAGCTTATATAGGGGATGCTCAGCCGTTCCATAAGCCTGTCGTTTCCGGCGGCGACATCTATGCCGTCAACCTTGGCAATAATGCCGTTGCCGCTAATTTCCCGAATGTCGCTCACACGACTTCTGTCCGGCTCCTTGCCGTATGCGTGGCGCAGGCTTTTGCTTATCGGATGCGAGGAGGCACTCTCCGCCAGAGCAGCGTATTCAATAAGCTTTGAATCGTCAATTTCGCTGTGGTGAATCCCGTTCACCTCAAAAGCTCCCTGAGTGAGAGTGCCTGTCTTATCAAAAACCATCACCTTGGTTTTAGAAAGGATTTCAAGATAGTTCGAGCCTTTTACCAGTATTCCCTGCCGACTTGCACCGCCGATGCCAGCAAAAAAGCTTAAAGGAATACTTATTACCAGTGCGCAGGGGCAGCTGATAACCAGGAATGTCAGCGCGCGGTATATCCACACTCCCCACTCCGCAGATGTTCCAATAGCGAATATGCGTACAATTGGAGGAAGTATGGCCAGAACCAATGCGCTGCAGCATACCGCAGGAGTATATATTTTTGCAAACCTAGAAATAAAGTCCTCCGATTTAGACTTTCTGGAGCTTGCGTTTTCAACCAGATCAAGTATTTTTGAAACGGTGGATTCGCCGAATTCTTTGGTGGTTCTAATCTTAAGAACGCCGGTCATGCAGATGCAGCCGCTTATGACCTCGTCGCCGATATTGACCTCTCTTGGCAGGCTTTCGCCGGTAAGGGCGCTGGTGTTAAGGCTGGAGCGGCCGTCGATGATTATGCCGTCAATCGGTATCTTTTCACCCGGCTGAACAACTATTACGCTTCCGGGTTCGACCTCGTCCGGATCAACCCGCTCAAGCCGGTCGTCCTTCTCGATATTTGCGTAATCGGGGCGGATATCCATAAGGCTGCTGATGCTGCGGCGGCTCTTGCCGACTGCATATCCCTGAAACCATTCGCCTATCTGATAAAACAGCATTACCGCAATGGCTTCAAGATATTCGCCGTTTTCGTATATAGCCAGCGCCATAGCGCCGACGGTTGCTACCGCCATAAGGAAGTTTTCGTCAAATACCCGTCCGTTAAGTATTCCCCTGACCGCTTTTTTAAGGATATCGCAGCCTATGATGAAATAGTCGGCAAGATAGCATGCAAAGCGGAGCCATCTTCCCGCAGACGGGAACAGAATCCCGCCGATCGAATCAAACATCTCTGCCGAAACAAACTGCAATCCCAAAAGGACCGCTGAACAGATGAGAATCCGAATCATCATTTTTCTTTGCTTCTTTGTCATCCCGTCTTCTCGCGGACCGATGATGCAAAGAATCGCCGCGGCGGCGGCAATAACCACTCCGAGCAGTATGTCTATTACTATTTCCTGCATGGAAATGATCTCCTTTCAAAATATGCTTAATCGTTTTTTACTTATTCCGTGCCAAAAACGTCTTTTAAATCACTGCAGACGCATTGCACAGCGGCTTTGCGGCAATCTTATGCGGATTGAATAACAGCCATGGCAACCTATTTATACTTATTTTGTCTAAAAGGCGTCGACTACACTTGATCGTGACCATGCATGGTAATAAAAGCAGGTGCAAAGCCCATCATATAGCGGTTTTGTGCCTGTTTTGGTTTCATTTTAGAAAAAATTAGTAATCACATTCGCACGGAATTAGTATTTTATACCATGCAATAAACGGCGCTCTGCAACTGCTGAAGTCGGTTTTGAACGCCGCTTATAAATTATATAATCATCTTTTAAAAATCCGTTGCATTAAAGAGCAATATCGCAGTCCGGTTCGACCTTTTTACAGGCCTTAAGAACATCTTTCATAACTTTTTTAGGCTCGCTCCCCTCGGCAAACTCAACTATCATCTTCTGAGTCATAAAATTAACGGTGGCAGAAGAAACACCGGCGGTTTTGCGGGCAGCATCCTCCATAAGATTGGCACAGTTTGCGCAGTCAACTTCGATAGAATATGTTTTCTTCATATGTATCGCTCCTTAAAATAAATTTTTAAATTTTATGATTAAGTACTTGTTTAATCATCATGATTGTAGTATAATATGAAAAAGGTAATAAGTCAATAAACAAAAAAGCGATTCTCCCAAACGGGCGAAAAGAATTTCTGTTTGGGAGAATTGCCGTGGCAGTATTATACTTATATTCGTCTAAAAATGTACAGACTATGAATGGTCATGCCATGAATGGTCATAAAGTCAGGTTCTAAATCCCTCACCCAGCGGTTTTGCACCTGCCTTTTGGAATCATTTCAGACGAAGATTGGTATTATATACTGCTGTTGAAAAGCGAAAGGAAGGTGTGATTTATATGGAGAATATTAAGTTTCCGCACGACCACGGCGAGGATGAGCAGTCCGCCATGATTCATGATCAGATGAGCAAAGTAACGAATTTTCAGGTTGTAGCTGACGTATTCAGGCAGCTCGGCGATCCTACGCGCATCCGCATCTTTTGGCTTCTGTGCCACTGCGAGGAATGTGTTATAAACATATCCGCTATGATGAATATGTCAAGTCCGGCAGTGTCTCATCATCTAAGACCGCTTAAGAACAGCGGGCTTATTGTCAGCCGGCGCAAGGGCAAGGAGGTATATTACCGTGCGGCCAACACTCCGCAAAGCCAGCTTTTGCACATTATGATAGAGCAGGTTATGGAAATATCCTGCCCCGAACTGTGAGGGCTGCGTTATGAGCGATGAACTTCTGAGTGTCAAAGAATGCATTAGCAGCCTTTGCGAAAACGGCGTCTGCCGGGCGGCGGCATTGTACCCTGGAATAGAGCTTATGTATGCAGAGCTTAAAACCGATTCAATCGTTGCAGGTCATACCGCCTCTGAAAGCGTGATCCAAATCAATTATTGTAGAGCAGGTCAGATAGACTGGAGGATGAAAGACGGCAGCTGCATCTATCTTAACCCCGGCGACTTTTCGCTTCACACAATGAAGCTCGGCGAAGGCTCACTGATAGCTCTCCCCACAGGGCACTATAGCGGGCTCACATTTTTCATCGATCTGAATAAGGCCCTGCAATGCCCGCCGGAGCCGTTTGGCCAAACAGATATTTTCGGTGCCATAAAGAAAAAATTCTGCAAGGATGGCGGCGCGGCATTCCTTGCCGGAAACGAATACTCCGATTCGGTTTTTTCTTGGTTTTATCATCAGCCTGCCGAGTTGGAAGCTGCATATCAAAAAATCAAGGCTCTGGAACTGTTTCTGTATCTGTATAAGCTGGATTATACAAAGCAGAGCCAGCTTACCGCCTACCACGCCGAGCAGGCCGAGATAATCCGTGAAATTCACAACCATATGATAGAAAGGATAGGCGAAAGAATCACAATAGATGAGCTCTCAAAAAAGTATCATATAAACCCGACGACCCTGAAAACCGCTTTCAAGGCGGTATACGGGAACTCGATAGCTGCACACATTAAGGAGCACCGCATGAAAAAAGCCGCAGAAATGCTCCGAGAAACCGATATGAGCATTCAGGAAATAGCTCAGGCCGTCGGGTACGACAGTCAAAGCAAATTCACCGCAGCATTCAAAGCTTATTTTAAGGTGTTGCCAAAGGAATATAAGAAGAAGGCTTAACATCGCCATAATCATAATATTAATTCTGCATGAAATTGCCGCAAAACCGCTATATGATGGAATTTTGCACCTGCCTTTCGGAATCATTACAGATGAAAATAAGTATTATGCAAAAAATAAGTATAGCCCCCGGCAAAACAGAAAAAAGCGCCCGAGCGCAGCCATACGCTTCGGACGCTTTTTTGCTTTGTGCGGCCATGCCCGCGTTCAGTTTCTGTTGAACTCGCTGAGCACAAGCCCTTCGTTCTTTTCCAAAGCCCAGCGGATATTCCACTCGCTGGTGAAAAGAAGAAGATAGTTGCCCTTAAAGTCCTGAACGACTTTTGTGTCAGAGCTTAAATTGAGCTTTTTAGGGTCTATGCCGTCGTTGTCTATCCAGCGGATATACTGATAAGGAAGACCTTCGTTGATAATTTCAACGTTGTATTCAGTGAACATTCTGTGCTCGAAAACGTCAAACTGGAGCATGCCTACTACTCCGACAATTACCTCTTCCATTCCGGAATCAGGCTCGCGGAATATCTGAATCGCTCCCTCCTGGGCTATCTGAGTAGCGCCCTTGACGAACTGCTTGCGTTTCATAGTGTCCTTGTGGCGAATGCGGGCAAAATGCTCCGGCGCAAAGGTCGGTATGCCCTCGAACCTGAACTCGCTTCCGGGCGAACATATAGTGTCGCCAATCGAGAATATTCCGGGGTCGAAAACGCCTATAATATCTCCGGCATAAGCCTCATTAATTATTTCACGCTCCTGAGCCATCATTTGCTGAGGCTGAGAAAGGCGCATCTTTTTATTGCCGCCCTGAACGTGGCTTACTTCCATATCCCTTGTGAATCTGCCCGAGCATATGCGCATAAAAGTAAGTCTGTCGCGGTGAGCCTTGTTCATGTTTGCCTGAATTTTGAATACAAACGCAGAGAAAACATCATCAGTCGGCTTTATCTCACCCTTATCGGACATTCTGGGAAGCGGCGGCGGGGTCATCTTCAGAAATCCCTCCAAAAAAGGCTCGACGCCGAAATTATTAAGTGCAGAGCCGAAGAACACAGGGCTTAACTCACCCTTCGCAACGCGTTCAAGATCAAACTCGTCGCTCGCGCCGTCCAAAAGCTCAATATCCTCGGAAAGCTGACGGTGGTTGGCCTCGCCGATCAAAGAATCAAGGCATGGGTCGCCGGGTTCGGCCTCCACCGCCTCAACCTCGCGCTGGCCGCCGTTGGCGGTGTAGGATATAACCTTGCGCGATTTACGGTCGTAAACGCCCTTGAAGTCCACGCCGTTGCCTATCGGCCAGTTCATCGGGCAGGTTGAAATTCCAAGCTCATCCTCTATCTGCGTGAGCAGGTCGAAGGGGTTGCGGGAATCGCGGTCAAGCTTGTTAATAAATGTGAATATAGGTATATGCCGCATTACGCATACCTTAAAAAGCTTTCTAGTCTGGTTCTCAACACCCTTTGCGGCGTCTATAACCATCACCGCCGAATCGACGGCCATCAAAGTGCGGTAGGTATCCTCCGAAAAGTCCTGATGCCCGGGGGTGTCAAGAATGTTTATGCAGCAGCCCTCGTATTCAAACTGCATGACCGAGCTGGTAACCGAAATGCCCCTCTGCTTTTCAATCTCCATCCAGTCTGAAACGGCATGCCTATCCGTTTTCTTGCCCTTCACCGAGCCGGCAAGAGCTATTGCTCCGCCGTATAAAAGAAGCTTTTCTGTAAGAGTGGTCTTGCCCGCGTCGGGGTGCGAGATTATCGCAAAGGTTCTTCTGCGGTTTATCTCTTCTATCATTTTATTGTCCGGCAAAATAATTCCTCCTGTATATAAGGTAATACTGTAGATTTGCGCCGTTCATATCAAATCGGATCTGTCAAAGTAATTCTCCTTTATTATTTAGCATTAAACGCCATATATTATATCACATTTTTTTGCGGCTGACAATAGGTTTCATGCTGTTTTTCTTGACAACGCATAAGCTTTGATATAAAATAAAGTCAAATCTGAAGAGGCGGTGTGTTGTATGAGCAATGTCGGGTTGGCTTTGATGGCTGCGGCGGTTATGCTGATTACGTCCACGGCATGTACAGCAGGCTCAAAGGAGGAAACGTCCATGCGCGCAAAAAATATAGGTGAGACTGAAATAATAGACGGCAAAAGTTATGTGCTCACCTTTTATGATGATTTTGATTCGGATGTGCTCAACACCGAAAACTGGGAATACTGCCCTGAATGGGAGCGCGCAGACCGCGGCGGCATATGGAGCAGTGATATGGTAAGCGTTTCAAACGGCGTTCTTAAGCTTGCAGTTTCATTTGACGAGGAAGAGAGCCGCTGTAAGTCTGGAGCAATACGCACAAAAGGAATATTTGAACAGGCTTACGGCTACTTCGAAGCCTCTATGAAGCTTCAGCGGGCACCCGGATTTTGGTCTGCCTTCTGGCTGATGACCCCTGAGCAAGGCAGAATCGGCAACGGCGGCACAGACGGCTGCGAAATCGACATAATGGAGGCCTATTCCTATACCGATAAAATGATCAACCACGCCCTGCACTGGGACGGCTACGGCGAGTATCACCAGTCCGCAGGCAAAAACGAACAGCTCGATATATACGACGGTGAATTTCACACATTTGCCTTAATGTGGACAAAAGAGCGGTATTATTTCTATGTCGACGGCGAGCTTATGTGGGACTCGGACGATGGCGGAATAAGTGCTGTTAAGGCATATATTAAGCTGACGGTGGAGGTTGGCTCGTGGGCAGGTGAAATTGATAAGTCCTCATTGCCATCCGGAATTGAAATTGACTATGTTCGAGCTTATCAATTTAATTAAGGCTTAATCAATCATTGATCATTAATGATTTTTTGCTTAGAAAAGTTTAAAAAGTCCTTAGAATATGTTAACCAAATGTTTGTAAAAACTGTTGACAGTTTATTAATTTAAAGGTACAATTAGCTTAACGAATGATGATTCGTTTAATACAAATCAAGTTACTTGGAGGTTAATTTATGTCAGTTTTAAAGATGACTGTTGACAAGTCGAACCGCATAAGCAAAATAAATAAGGAGATCTACGGCCACTTTTCCGAGCATCTCGGAAGGTGCATTTACGGCGGCATATATGTCGGAGAGGACAGCCCTATTCCGAATGTAAGAGGAATCAGGACGGACGTTGTTGAGGCTCTGAAGGCCATCAAGGTGCCCGTCGTGCGCTGGCCGGGCGGATGCTTTGCCGATACATACCACTGGATGGACGGTATCGGTCCCAAGGAAACAAGAAAGAAAATAGTGAACACCAACTGGGGCGGAGTCACCGAGGATAACAGCTTCGGAACTCATGAGTTTTTGGACTTCTGCGAGCAGGTCGGCTGCGAAGCTTATGTTTCGGTCAACGTCGGCTCAGGCACAGTTCAGGAGGCACACGACTGGGTTGAGTATATGACCTCTTCTAACGACTCTCCTATGACCGAGCTTAGAAAGAAGAACGGCAGGCAGGAGCCTTGGAGCGTTAAGTTTATAGGCGTGGGCAATGAAAGCTGGGGCTGTGGCGGCTGCATGACCAAGGACTATTACTCGGATCTTTACAGGCAGTATCATCAGTTCTTGGGCTGGGGCTCAAAGAAAATCGCCTGCGGTCCTAACGCAAACGACCACGAATGGACCGATACGATGATGAAAAAGTGCGGAGACCTTATGCAGGGTCTTTCGCTTCATTTCTACACTATTCCCACCAACAATTGGCAGCATAAAGGCTCTTCTGTGGACTTTGACAAGAAGGAATATTATGACACACTTTCCCACACATGGTATATGGAAAGAATCCTTCGCGACCAAAAGGCGATCATGCAGCGCTATGACGATGACAAGAGCGTTGGCTTGGTTGTCGATGAGTGGGGTATCTGGACCGATGTTATCGACGGCACAAACCCCGGTTTCCTCTATCAGCAGAATTCAATGAGAGATGCTATTCTTGCCGCCATCAACCTTAACCTCTTTAACCTCAACTCTGACAGAGTTAAGATGGCTAACATTGCCCAGATGATAAATGTTTTGCAGGCAATCGTTCTTACCGAAGGCGACAAGATGGTTCTTACTCCTACATATCACGTCTTCGATATGTTCAAGGAGCATATGGAGGCTACGCTTGTTTACTCGAGCATAGAAAACAAGCAGCTCGTTGAGGGTGAGTATAATCCTGCTGTTTCACAGTCCGTTTCGGTTGACGATGAAGGAAAGATGCACATAACTATCTCAAACTCCTCGCTTGACGAAGATTTCGATATTGACTGCGTTATTCCCAGAGCAGAATACAAGACGGTTTCTGCAAAGGTTCTCACCGGCGAATACAACAAGTGCAACACCTTTGAGGAGCCGAACGCCATCGCGCCAAAGACCTGTGGCTGTGCTAAGCTTGACGGCGAAAAGCTCAGCTTTAAGCTGCCCAAATGCTCTGTCGTGGCGATTGAGCTTTGCTGACGGTCGATGGCAGACCGGTCTGCAAGCGGTGCCTTTTGGCTGACATTGATGTTGATGGCCTGTTTAAAAAGGTCTCCGAGCTTATAGAGCTTATGCCGGAGGATATCAGAGCTGACGATAAGCTTTACGCCGAGCGGCTTGATATCTGCCGCAGCTGCGAAAGCCTTGAAAACGGCATCTGCCGAGAGTGCGGCTGCTTTGTGGAGCTGCGGGCGGCTTCAAAGAAAAACTACTGTCCCAGCGCATATAAGTACTGGGCCTCTGCTGATTCTTAGTGATAATACTAATCCCAGCGCAAATGTGTATATAGGTTGCTATGTGCCTGTGCTGCGAATCAACCCGGGCTGCATGAAATTGCGGCAAAGCCGCTACATGATAGGCTTTGCAGCTTTTCAACAGCCATGCATGCCACGGTCGGGTTTGGTCCGGATGCTTTTTAGCGAGGAAATATAATGCCGGACTTCATCTGAAATAAAAGCAAAAATCGGATACAAAGCCGCTATACTATTGGATTTTGCGCCAGATTTTATGACCATGAACGGTCTGACCGTGCATGGCCTGACCATTTATGGTCTGTACATTTCCAGACAATATAAGTATAAGTATAATAGCGGGCGATACTGTTGTCGTCCGCTGTTTTGTATGAAAGGTTGCTTTTATGAATCCAAACGTTAAAAATCTCAATCGCATAGAATTCTTGGTAACCATGGCCTGTACCGGAAGATGTAAGCACTGCTCTGAGGGCGAACACAGTGCAAATGGCGGGCACATAAACGGTGATGCGGCGGCAAAGGCGGTCGGCGAACTTTGCAAAGGCTATAAAATAGATTCTGTGATGACCTTCGGCGGCGAGCCCCTTTTGTTTGCAAACGAGGTCTGTAGGATTCATTCCGCCGCCAAAACTGCCGGTATTCCAAAGAGGCAGCTTATAACAAACGGCTTTTTCTCCAAGAGCACCGATGTTATAAGAAAGACCGCAGAAATGCTGTGCGAAAGCGGTGTAAATATGCTTCTTCTGTCGGTGGACGCTTTCCATCAGGAAAGTATACCGCTGGAGCCGGTGATAGAATTTGCGTGCACGGCAAAGGCAGCCGGAATGCCCATAAAGACACATCCTGCGTGGCTTGTGAGCGAGCAGGACAATAACAGATACAATCGGATAACACGTGACATTCTGATGGGATTTGAGGATATCGGCATTTATCCTTCGGATGGAAACGTGATTTTCCCGGAGGGCAATGCGCTTAAATATCTTTCGGAGTATTTCGCCGCTGAAAATCCTCCGCAAAGCCCTTATGCTGAGGACCCACATGACGTCCGCGCTATATGCGTATCTCCGGACGGCAGCGTTCTCGGAGGAAACATAAACAACACCGGCATTCTTGAAATTATAGAGAACTTCATACCTGAAAAGGCAATATGAATATGAATAATTTGAATAACAATATGGAACAAAAAAAATCACTACTTTCGAGGTTTTTAGACGGCATATCCGACATTTTCGGACCTATAGTAAACCTTCTCTCGGCCGCAGGAATACTTAAAGGCATAATGCTGATACTGGTTACTGCCCGCGTTCTTTCGGATGAAAGCAGCACATACGCAGTCCTTAACGCCATGAGCGACAGCTTGTTTTACTTTCTTCCGATAATTTTAGCCGACTCCTGCGCAAAGAAATTTGGGGCAAACCGCTATACGGCAATGGTAATAGCCGGAGTCCTTATTTACCCCAAGCTTGTTGCCATGATGTCGGCGGCGCCTTATGTCAGCTTTATGGGTATTCCCTTGAAATCAGCAACCTATTCATCAACGGTTATACCCACAATACTTGCCTGTGCGCTTCTCGCAGCGGTTGAAAGGCTGCTTACAAAATACCTGCCAGAGGTTATAAAGGGCTTTGCCGTTCCAATCATATCCATATTCACCGTCAGCTTTGCCACGCTTGCTGTGTTTGGCCCTTTAGGGGCGGTTGTTTCGGACGGCCTTGCCGCCGGATATGATTATGTTCACGGGCTTTCGCCCATAGCCGCGGGACTTGTTTTGGGAGCTACCATCCAGCTGATGGTTCTTGTCGGAGTTCAGTGGAGCTTTATTCTTATCGCCATGAACAACATCTCACTGAACGGCGAGGACACTGTTTTGGCACTTATGGGACCCGCTATATTTGCTCAGGCGGGGGCCGGCCTTGCAGTTCTCATCAGAACAAAGGGCAGCGGCGCGGCTGCTAAAAGATTTCGCTCCACAGCAATAACCGGCATAGTTTCTGCTATTCTGGGCGTAACCGAGCCGGTAATGTACGGCGTTAATCTGCCAAAAAGGAAGCCGATGATAGCCGTATGCGTCGGCGGCGGACTGGGCGGAGCAATAGTCGGCCTTTCCGGAGCTAAGGCAAGGGCATTTGCGTTTCCCTCGCTGGCCTCCTTCCCGGTGTACTTTGGCGAAGGGTTCGCGATGTTTGTAGTCGGATGCGCGGTGGGATTTGTTTCCGCCTTCATAGTCTCAATGCTGCTAAAATACGATACATCCGTCCCCGAGGAGAAATAATTATAATGCCAATTTTCTCATGGAGCGAAACAAAAAAGCAGGCACAAAACCGCTATACGATGGGATTTTGCGCCTGCTTTTATGACTGTTTATGGTCTTTATATTTCCGGATGAATATAAGTATAATATAATTCCGTGCAAAAGAGTATATATGGGTTGCTAAAGCAGTACGCATACTCTTTTGCGCGGAATTAGTATTAAAACAGCTCGTCCAAAAGAAGCCAATATTTAATTCTGTCAGCATCCGGCTGTATGCCAAGCTCATCAAACAATGCGCGAACGTCGTAATCCGGGAAGGTTTTTATTCCATGTCTGCCTTCAAGATTGTGCTTGAAGCTGCGAAGGCATATGGCAATATCTCTCCACCTGTCCCCCACCCCGGTATCTCCGAGGTCTATAAGGCCGGAAAGCCTGCCGCCGGAAAAGAGCAGATTGGGCAGGGATAAATCTCCGTGGGAAAGCGCGGGATCCGTATCAGGCTTAGCTCTGTTCAGCCACGCCAGCAGCGATTCAAAGCCTGTGAATCCGCCGTCTGCAAGCAGCCATTTGTCAACGTTTTCAAAGACAACAATCCCGCTTGCAACATTATTTGCGGCTCTTGCAAGGTCATCATCAAGGCTCTGAGCTGTTGGGCAGGCTTGCGTATCAATGCTCCACAGTGTTTTCAGGGTTTGCGCGAGCAAACATTTAAGCTCGTCAGGGCGCTCAAGATAATACCTGTCGCACCCCATCAACCCATTCACTTTTGACATCAACAGATAGCCCTTTCCGCCCTCTTCGGCGTGATATATCACCTTGGGGACCGGCAGCTTTCCACTAAGCCACTGCATGGCGCAGACCTCATTGCGATAGGCAGCGCTGTCCCCGCTGATTTTCAGCACCATGTCGTCAAACATAATAACCTTGCTTCCGGATAGACCTATTCTGTCTATCTCACAATTTCTTCCCTTTATAAGTCCCTTTATTTCGGATGGCATGTAAATTTCTGTATCGTTCATATTCTTCTCTTCAGATTTATATTTCAGCGCCCAATATTATGTCAAAGAAGTATTTCAGCGTGTCAACGAAAATCCCCTTGTCAAAAAGCCCGCGTATTTCATCTGCATTCATCCATCTAAGCTCCATCACCTCGTCGGTGGTTGCTTTGGTCAAATCAACCTCGCCTTTATACTCAAACAACCATGCGTCAAGGAAATTGTCGCTTCGCTCTTGGCATTTCTCTTTGAAAACTATCCTGCCGGGCGAGTGCGAAAGGTCAATTCCTGTTTCTTCCATAACTTCCCGCAGGGCACCGTCGCGGCTCGTCTCCCCGCTGATGCAGGAGCCGCCGGCCGTTTCATACATTCCCGGCCGGGCATATCGGCTGAGCGAGCGACGGGAGATAAGATAGCTGCCGTTGCCGTCGGTTATCCAGACGTGCACAACCATGTGATATCTTCCCTTTGGAAGCTTCTCACCGCGAATATGCGTCTGCCCGGTAAGAGTGCGGCTGCTGTCATACAAATCCCAGAGTTCGGGCAGCTGAGCGCCGCTTAGCCTGTCCAGCGGATACCAGACATCTATTTCGGAGCGTTTCGGCTCTTCAAAGATGCTCTCAAACTTTTTGGCAAGGTTATCGTCGATGTAATAAGCCGAGATCCTGTTTTCAAGAACGGCCCGGTTGCGCTTTTCAATATTGTCCAACCAAGTATCATGGGAGACGTCTATGTAGTGGAATTCGCACTGTATCCCGCGCGCGGAGTAGAATCCGCGGATGTAATCGCGCTCCTCCTTAAGCCAGAAGCCCCAGTCAAGAAGCACGTTGATTCCGTTTTCAAGAATCTCGATAGATTTTTCAAGCAGATAATTCTGAACACTCTCAACAACCTCGTCGTGCTTTTCACCTATATGCTGACCGAAGATTGCAAGGGTGATTTCATCTGTTGATAGAAGAACGGCTTTTTTCGCTTTCATAAGCATCTGTGAATAGGTGGTTTTGCCTGCACATATTTTCCCGCAGATAAGGTAAACGGTTCCGGTCATATTCTCCTCTATAAAACTATAAATTCTTGCCTGAAATGATTACAAAAAAGTGCGAGGCCCATCTTTACAGCATTTTTCGCCCGCTTTTTGGCTTCACTTTAGACGAAAATTAGTGTTGCACCCGCTCTGATGCCATGCATTGGCCTTCACATTTCCAGACGATAATAAACATAAAGCTCCTGAAAATGCAAACCAGGAGCTTTTCTCTGCAAATCTTTAACGTTATTCGTCAACAACCAAAGTATCATTGGGGTTGTTAGGAATTATAAGGGCCATTATAATATAGATGACCACACCGGTTCCAAAGCTTCCAAGCGATACCAAAGCCCATATCAGCCTGATAATAGTGGAATCAATATTAAAATACTCGGCAATGCCGCCGCATACACCGCATATCTTTTTGTCAAAACGCGACTTATATAACTTTTTGCCGGATGACATATATAATCACACTTCCTTTCGATATATAAATACTAATCTTTGTCTGAAATGATTCCAAAAGGCAGGCACAAACAGCCGGGCGACGGTATCCTGCCCCTGCCTTTACGACCATACATGGTATGGCCATACATGGTCTGTACATTTCCAGACTGATATAAGTATAATATACTATTCTGGCCTAAAATGCAATAGAATTTAAGAAAAATTAAGGTTTGCCCGAAGTTCTTTGCCCCATCAGTTGAAAAAATAAAAAGGCCCTGCGCCGCTCGACCCACCTATTCTGACACTTTAAGCGATGATTTCTCCAAGCCATGCAAAAAGCCGATGTAAAATTACCGAGTAACGGTTTGCATTGCCTTTTTACGAAGCCCTTCCGGGGTCTGCACCTCTTCAGGCGGAAATTAAAATAAGAACAGGCTACATAAGCACGCATGGGCTTGCAGACACAATTTTTCGAGCTATGCCTTTTTAGTTTTGGAGCTTTCCATCCAGTATGCAACTGTAGATATAAATTCGCCGTTGGTAGGCCTGCCCTTAGCTTCACAGATTGTATAACCAAACATATCGCCTATCAGCTTAAGGTCGCCCCTCGTAAAGCAGGTACCCACAGCGTGTCTTATCGAGCGTTCCACGCACTGAGAAGTGGTTCCGAATTGCTTCGCAACGACAGGATAAACTTCCTGCGTTATTTTTACCCGATGGCAGGGGCTGTCAAGCCGCAGGTATGTCTCAATGGCGGAGCAAATATATCTGTGGCCGCTCAACCTTATGGGTATGCCAAGCTTTATAAGCAGCGGCGAAACCTCCTTAAGGCTGAATTCAGAGTAGACGTCATATACCGACATCACCATCCGCTCCTTTCTACTAAACATTATTTCAGCAAGCCGAAAGAGACCGTCCGCAATGGCGGCTTTTCTTCTTTCGCCGCTTTCGGCAACAAAAACATTGTAGCACAGTTGGAGGAAAAATGCTGTCGAATTTCCAAATAAAACATTAAAAATCTGTAGAAAAAAGAATTTGCAAATTGCGCATACTGACCTTACCAGACGAAATCTGCCTTTGCCGCCTCGCCGTTGTCCACAAGAATATCCTGCGCGGTCATAGACCTGTTTACAGCCGTGATGAAATACGCCCATTCTGCGATTTCCTCCGGCTCCGCCCACTTGGGCAGCAGAGTCTGTTCCATTATTCTGCTCCAAAGCTGAGGGTCGTTGATTACGCGGTCATTAAGCGAGGTCAGCACTCCGCCCGGCGAAAGGCTGTTGGAGGTTGCGCCGAACCTTGCTATTCTCAGCGCAACGTTTTTCATATAGGCTATAACCCCGCCCTTGCTTGCAGCATATTCAGGGAACTCAGAGCCTGTCTGCCCACTTGAGGAGGCTATAAACAGAACGCTTTTTATGCCGTCGTGAAAAGCATATTTCTCTGTGACGCGGATGGTTCCCTTAAGGTTAACATCTATATCCCTGCCGGAATTCTGAACCCCGGCGTTGTTTATCAATATATCAACAGGTTCCAGATCAGGCAGCTTGCCGGAATATATATCCGCTATTATATGGCTGTAACCAGCGTCGGCTATTGCCGGGCCGAGAACGTCAATGCCAGTTACCTTGCAGCCGCTTTCAAGAAACTTTTTGGCTATTGCAAGGCCTATTCCGCTGCTTGCTCCTGTTATTAAAGCTTTCATTCACATACCTCCCACACGCCCGCCGGCTTATTAGTTATATGTTCTGCGGCTGCTTTTGATCTGTTTTTCTGCCTGAAATATAGGCAAGATATTCCTCTCCAACCTCGTTTTTCTTCCAACGGCGGCATATCCTGTATCCAAAGAAGGAAAATACGACCTCGCAGGCAAGCTCGACCATCATTCCGGTCAGTGCGCAGGTTATGCACTGAAGCATGCTCCATCCGAAGAAAAAGTGGCTCACGGCAAGCGCAAACACAAGATTATCTGAAAACTGGCCGAGCGCAGTGGAAACATAGGTCCTTGAAAAATAGGCCAGCGCACCGTCAGGGCTTTTGTGAAACGCCTTTCCCACCGCGTAGTTAACGAAATTGTTTACGACCGATGATACCAGGAAAGCAAGCGTGCTTCCGGCCAGAACATACCAGGTTCCGCCGAAGGTATTATCCAGAGCCGAATTAATCACAGCCTCGCTTCCCTCGACATACGATTCTCCCCACGTTCCGGGAATAAGGCTTCCTGCGTAGAAAACAAGGCAGAAGCACAGGTTTATCAATATGGCGAGCACCGATATTTCGGTTGCGGCCTTAGGGCCGAAGCGGGCGGTTATCATATCCATCGCCAGAAATGCAAACCACGAAACTATTATACCACAATCCAGCGCAAGCCAGCTAAGGCTGATATTAAGGCTTTTGTTTGCAAGAAGATTCATCGAAAAGACCGAGATGATAAACAGCGTTACCAGAACCGCCGGTACCGACCTCATCAGCACCCGGAATTCCTTTATTTCTTCTTTAATTCTTTTCAAGCTGATCACTCCTTTTGGCCGGCAGTTCGGAGCGCTAAAAAAATCGGCGACAAAGGTACATGCCTAACACGGCATAGCACTTAAGCGCCATCATTCCATAGTTTTGTTTATAGACAGGATGGTTCCGAACTGTCTTATTTTTTAACATTTTATCACACTATCCGGCGTTTGTCAATATGCAATCCGCATAAAAGCAAAAGTCCGGCGCGAGGCCGGACGATATACTTTTTTATTTTACGCCGGCGGCAACTTCCCTGTGCTTCATGCCGTTGACAGCCTTATCGCTCTGGCAATTCTTTTCGACGGGATGGAAAGTGGGAACTACCGACTTCACAAGCTCAACTATATCATCGCTGTTGTCATAGCTGGCCCTTGCAAGTTCAGAGAGGGATGAAAGAAAGCTATCGACATCAATTTTTATGGGTCGAGCAATATGGATAAGGCCATTCTCGGTCTTCTGCAGGCCTTCCTCTGCCATAAGCTTCTCCTCGTAAAGCTTTTCGCCTTCACGCAGACCTGTATACACTATCTTGATATCAACGTCGGGCTTATAGCCTGAAAGCCTTATAAGGTTGCGCGCAAGAGTATCTATCTTCACCGGCTCACCCATATCAAGAACAAAAATCTCGCCGCCGTGGGCGTTCACGCCTGCCTGCATGACAAGACTTACAGCCTCCGGAATCGTCATAAAATACCTTATTATATCCTTATGGGTGACGGTGACCGGGCCGCCGTTTTCTATCTGTTTTTTGAATAGGGGGATGACCGAGCCGTTCGAGCCTAAAACATTGCCGAAGCGGACAGCCACAAACTCGGTCCTTGCATAGCTTTCGTCAAACTGGCCATCCTCCGGTATGGGCGAAGCGGCCTCATTGAGTTCATCGCAGCCGGTTTCCCTATGCGCATGAACAAGCGGAAGCTTATCAAAGGCGCCGGACTTTGAAATAACGTCCATAGTCTGAATGACCATTTCACAAAGCCGCTTGGAAGCACCCATGATATTTGTGGGATTAACCGCCTTATCGGTGCTGATAAGAACAAAGCGCTTACAGCCATAAGCAAGAGCGGCATAGGCGGTTTTATAGGTTCCTATAACGTTATTCTTTATAGCCTCATTGGGGCTTGTCTCCATCAGCGGGACGTGCTTATGAGCGGCAGCATGATAAACCACATCCGGGCGGTACTGCCTGAACACCTGATTTATCTTTCTCGAATCCCTTACCGAGCCGATAAGAACAACAAGGTTAAGATTGGGATACTTGCTCCTAAGCTCCTGCTCAATGGCATAAGCGTTGTTTTCATAAATATCGAATATAATAAGCTGCTTTGGGCTGTGCGCCACAATCTGACGGCACAGCTCCGAGCCGATGGACCCGCCGCCGCCGGTTACAAGGATGGTTTTGCCGTTGATGAACTCGAAGCAGGCGGCCATATCCACCTTTATAGGATCTCTTCCGAGAAGGTCCTCTATGGTGACATCCTTCATCTTTGCAAGGGTTACTTCGTTTTTTACAAGCTGATATATGCCCGGAAGTATCTTAACCTTGCAGCCGGTTTCGTTGCAGATATTGATAAGGTCGCGCCGTTCCTCTGCAGTGGCGGAAGGTATTGCAAGAAGAATCTGGCTGATCGAGTATTTTTCGACTGATACCATAATATCGTCCCTTCCGCCGACGACACGAACGCCTTCAACAAGCCGGTCCCACTTGTTCTTATCATCATCAATAAAGCAGGCAACTCTAAGATTGTCTTCATACCGGCGGGTGATATCGCGCAGTATCGTCTGGCCGGACTCCCCGGCGCCGATTATCATGACGTTTTCCCTTTCGCCGCCGTTTAAGCCAAGTCTTCTGTTTTCAGACAGCTTGAGATACAACCTGTATGAAAACCTCACCGATATCATCATGACAGCCTGAGCGACCGCGCCGACAAGATAATACGATATGGGCATCCTTTCAAACAGAACTGTTATGAAGATGGCGTGAAAGATGCTCTCCAAAAGCCAGGCTTCAAGAATTCTTATCAGCTCGTCGAAGCTCACGAACTTCCATATGCAGCGATAAAGATGAAAGACGATGTTGACAACTAGTATAACGACTATATATATCGGAATAAACTTGGCAAAGTTCTCAAGATACCTGACCGGTATACTGCTATAATTTAAATCAAACCTCACCCACAGACCAAGCCCATAGGAAAAAACAGCCGTAATAATATCATAAAGCATCATGAAAAGGCTTATTATTTTCCAGCGCTCGATTTTTTTCATTTTTTACCATCCCTTTTTTGTACAAGCTCAAATCCGCCCCCTGTCGGCACGCATAGCCTGCGCCGCTGTTCGGCCATAGGAACAGATTTTTCAGTTAAGAAAGCGCCGCCACCTCATTCAACGGTTACGCTCTTTGCAAGGTTGCGGGGCTTATCAACATCCAGTCCCTTTGCAACGCTTACATAGTACCCCAGAAGCTGAAGCGGAACAACCGCCAGGCTTGCGGTAAAATGCTCGTCTGTCTTAGGAATATACACCGTAAAATCCGAAGTGTCTTCAATGGTATAGTTGCCGTAGACGGTAAGACCCATAAGGTATGCTCCCCTGCTCTTTACCTCCACCATGTTGCTTATCATCTTTTCGTAAAGACCGCTCTGGGTCAGAACCGAGATAACAAGCGTGCCGTCTTCAATGAGGCTGATGGTGCCGTGCTTCAGCTCACCGGCGGCGTAAGCCTCGCTGTGGATGTAGCTTATTTCCTTAAGCTTCAAGCTTCCTTCAAGGCTGACGGCGTAATCTATTCCTCTTCCTATGAAGAAGATATCCTGCGCTCCGGCGTAGTTGGCGGCAAACTGCTGGATTCTTTCCTTATCCTCAAGAATCTTTTCGATTTTCTCGGGCAGAGCTTCTAGCTCTGCAAGCATTTCGCTGAACTTATCCTGCGGGATTGCCTGCCTTACCCTTGCAAATTCGACTGCTATAAGGTAACAGGCTATAAGCTGCGCGCTGTAGGCCTTTGTTGTGGCGACGGCGATTTCAGGGCCTGCAAGGGTATAGAACACCATGTCGGCTTCTCTTGCTATAGAGCTTCCAACAACGTTGACAATTGCAAGTGTGCGTATACCCATGGCCTTTGCTTCGCGCAGAGCTGCAAGGCTGTCGGCTGTCTCTCCCGATTGGCTTATGATTACGACAAGGTCATTCTTTCTGAGTATGGGATTTCTGTATCTGAACTCCGAGGCAAGCTCCACCCTTACAGGTATCCTTGCCAGATCCTCTATTACGTACTGTGCGCACACGCCCACATGATACGCCGAGCCGCAGGCAACAAAGTGAATTCTTTCGGTGCTGTTTATCAGATCCTCGGTAAGACCCACGGAGCTGAAATCGATTTCGCCGTTTTTGATGACAGAGTTCATTGTATCCTTTACTGCCTTTGGCTGCTCGTGGATTTCCTTCATCATAAAGTGCTCGTAGCCGCCCTTTTCGGCAGCCTCAGCGTCCCACTTTATCTCGGTTATATCCTTATGAATCTCCTCGCCGTCGATGTTGAAGAAGGTTATATTGCCGGGGGTCACCCTTGCCATTTCAAGGTTGCCTATGTAATAGACGTTTCTGGTGTACTTAAGTATCGCCGGAACGTCAGACGCGATATAGCTTTCGCCGTCCTCAACACCTAAAATCATCGGGCTGTCCTTGCGGGCGACATATATTTCGCCCGGGTAATCTCTGAACATAACAACAAGCGCATATGACCCTCTTATTCTTAGCATCGCTCTTGAAAGAGCGTCAATAGGGCCGTCATGGTATTTTTTGGCGTAGTAATCGATAAGCTTAACTGCGGCCTCGGTATCGGTCTGCGAATAAAATGTGTAGCCGTTTTTGACAAGCTTTTCCTTTATCTCCTTATAGTTTTCTATGATGCCGTTGTGAACGGCTATAACATTGAAATCATCGCTATGGTGCGGGTGGGCGTTGGTTTCGGACGGCTCGCCGTGGGTTGCCCAGCGGGTATGGCCTATTCCGCAGCTTCCGGGGACGGCTCTTCCGCCGTCAGTCTTCTCCGCAAGAGCCTTTAATCTGCCCTTTGCCTTTACTATTTCGACTTCACTGCCGCCGTCCCTAACGGCGATTCCGGCTGAATCATAGCCGCGATATTCAAGCTTTGAAAGGCCTTCCAAAAGTACCTGCGCCGCCTGCTTTTTTCCGGTAAATCCAACTATTCCGCACATACGCAATCATCCTTTCAGATACAGATTTTTCATGTTTAAA
Organism: uncultured Oscillospiraceae bacterium; assembly: GCA_964541045.1. Lineage (GTDB taxonomy): Bacteria > Bacillota > Clostridia > Oscillospirales > Ruminococcaceae > Faeciplasma. Next base: position 26,940 of record CAZIOV010000016.1, read on the forward strand.
CTGCGTGGCCGTTCCTTTTCAGAACGTCAACAACCCTGTCGCAATACTTCCGGCAGACTTCCTTGCTTTCAGCCTCTACCATAACTCTGACAAGCGGCTCGGTTCCGGATTCCCTTACCAGAATTCTTCCGCTTTCACCAAGCTCGGCTGAAACTGCTTCAACCTCTGCGGCGACGTCCGCATCCCCACGCGCGGCGAGCTTATCCTTTACCTTTACGTTTACGAGCACCTGCGGGTATATCTTAAGCGGCTCGCAAAGCTCGCTGAGCTTCTTCTTTCTGTCCATCAGGACCTGCATTATTTTCAGGCTTGTAAGTATACCGTCGCCGGTGGAGGCATATTTTGAGAAGATGATATGCCCCGACTGCTCACCGCCTATGCGGCAGCCGTTTTTAGTCATATACTCATAGACATACTTATCGCCTACAGCCGTTTTTGCATAACCTATGCCAAGCTCATCCAGCGCCTTATACAGGCCGAAGTTTGACATAACGGTTGTTACAACCGTATTCTTCAAAAGTTTTCCGCGTTCCTTCATATATCTTGCGTACACATAAAGTATATGGTCGCCGGTGACAACATTTCCCTTTTCGTCAACGCACAGGCACCTGTCAGCGTCACCATCGTAGGCAAATCCGACGTCCAATCCCTTTTCAACAACCAGCTTCTGCAAGCCCTCGATATGGGTTGAGCCGGCGTTTTTGTTGATATTTGTGCCGTTCGGCTCCGCGTTTATCACATATGTATCGGCGCCGAGCGCGTCAAAGACAGACTTTGCAATGCTCCAGGCACTGCCGTTTGCGCAGTCAAGCCCGACCTTCATTCCCCTGAACGAAAATAGGCCAAGGGATATAAGGTAGCCCATATATCGGTTTCTGCCTGCCACATAGTCGACGGTAGAACCGATTTTTTCCTTCTTGGCATAGGGAACATCATCATATTTTTGGCCGAAGACCTCAAGCCTGCCGTCAAGATAGTCCTCCACCAGCGAAATGGTTTCCTCGTCCATCTTTTCACCGTTGGAGTTAATAAGCTTGATTCCGTTATCCCAATAGGGATTATGGCTGGCGGATATCATTATTCCGCAGTCAAAATCCTCCGTTCTCGCAACGTAGGCTACAGACGGAGTGGTGGTTACATGAAGAAGATAGGGCTGAGCGCCGGAAGCAGTCAGTCCCCCAACAAGCGAATATTCAAACATATAGCTTGAAAGGCGGGTATCCTTGCCAATGACAATTTTTGCCGGAGTATCATCACCCGCTCTTCTTTTAAGCTCGCCATAGTACCAGCCCAGAAATCTGCCGACCTTATAAGCATGCAGAGCGGTGAGATTTTCGTTAGCCTCGCCGCGGAAGCCGTCAGTGCCAAAATACCTTCCCATACAAAATCTATCCTTCTCTTATAGTATTATCAAATTATGAAATGTGGGCAGTGCCACACAATATATCAACCTTCAGCCGACGAAACACTGCATATAGTATGTCGCGTCGGTGATAATGCACAACTTAGTTAAAAGTATATCACATCATTATATATTTGTCAATCAGAAAAAGTAACAATTTCGTCCAAATCACACCAAAGTTTCTATTTATTTAGTGTGCTTTTTCTGGTGAAAAAAAGTAAAATAAACTTGCAAAGCCTCAAAATAGGTGTAATAATTGCCTAATTTCATTGCGATTTTATCTTTGAGGATAATGTTCCGCCCCCTCTCCGTTTCCATTTCGGGTTTTTCCGTGTTGGAAATTCCCGAAAACATTTTATGCCTTTCCTGCGTAGTATTAGTGCCGTCTTATCCTGCTCTGCAGTTCGTTTAAAATCTCCTCACGGAGTGACAGCGGCTCATCGTCTCCTCCAACGCCGGCAGGCAATCTCACGGGCTACAACCTTTGCCGCCTCTGTCGCCTCCTGCGCTATCGGCAGGAAAAGCTCTGCGGCGTATGGTATGGCGAAGTCCATAAACGCCTGTAAGCTCGTCCACTTTCATTTTGTATTGATACATGATTTCAACAAGCTCGGCACGGTTCATTTGTCTCAATTCTTTGCCGGCCATAATCAAAACCCATCTATCATTTTTCTCTGCCCGGAATATTATGAAAACTGTAGATGTTCAAGCGATAACCCTTTTAAGATTATTGCCGCGCTTAACCAATATCGTTACCCACTGCATCGGAAGGAAGACTTCCGCCGTTTCCGGCTGACGTGGACTAATAAACAGCATAATTAATGCTCTAAATATTATTAGAGCTTCTGATTATGAATAAATTGTTTCAAATATGATAACAATAAATCCGGAAGATAAAAACGTATGAATTTTGCACAAAAATATTCCATGTTCTCCGCTCAGCACGAAATATTTTACTATTTTTGGGGAGACTTCCTCCCCCCGGTGCAAAAAAGCACCGAAGCCTGCAAGCACAGGCCTCGGTGCGAACGCTTATACCATTTACTTATTTTTACTATTAAGCAAGCCTTGCCTCTAAAGCCTTCAGCTCGCCTTCAAGCTCCTTGGGAAGCTTATCTCCGAACTTGGCATAGAACTGCTCAATGCCCTTGGTTTCTTCCTTCCAAAGCTCCTTATCAACGGTGAGAAGACCGCGGATTGTTTCAGTGTCGATGCCTTCAAGGCCTTCAACGTTGATATCCTCGGGCTTAGGCTCATAGCCGATGGGAGTTTCAACTGCATCAACAGCGCCCTCACAGCGGTCAAGAATCCAGTCAAGAACTCTCATATTATCGCCGAAGCCGGGCCAGATGAAGTTGCCCTCATCATCGGTGCGGAACCAGTTGACATTGAATATCTTGGGTGCCTTATCGCCGAGTATCTTGCCCATTTCGAGCCAGTGCGCCCAATAGTCACCCATGTGGTAACCGCAGAACGGGAGCATGGCCATCGGGTCGCGCCTTACAACGCCTACTGCACCGGTGGCGGCGGCTGTAGTTTCCGAAGCCATGATAGAGCCGACGAAGGTGCCATGCTGCCAGTTGAAGGACTGGTATACGAGCGGAGCAGTCTTGGCACGTCTGCCGCCGAAGATCATAGCAGTTATCGGAACGCCCTTGGGATTATTGAACTCGCTGGAGATGCAAGGGCAGTTCTGAGCGGGTGCGGTGAAGCGGGAGTTGGGGTGAGCCAGCTTGTTTCCGGCCGCAACGTACTCGGGACCGTTGACATGCTCGCCCTTCCACTCGATAGCGTGCACGGGCGGGTTCTTATCCAGCTTTTCCCACCAAACCGTCATATCGTCCTCATTGATGGCAACGTTGGTGAATATTGTGTTGCTCCTGGTGGAAGCCAGTGCGTTATAGTTAGATTTCTCATTAGTGCCCGGTGCAACGCCGAAGAAGCCGTTTTCCGGGTTAATGGCATAAAGTCTGCCATCCTCACCCGGCTTGAGCCATGCGATATCGTCGCCGACAGTCCAAACTTTGTATCCCTTTTTAGTATAAGTCTCCGGCGGGATGAGCATTGCAAGGTTCGTCTTTCCGCAGGCGGAGGGGAACGCCGCGGTTACATACTTAATTTCGCCGTTCGGCTTCTGAATGCCCAAAATCAGCATATGCTCGGCCATCCAGCCTTCGTTCTTGCCCTGATAGGAAGCGATTCTAAGGGCGAAGCACTTCTTGCCCAGCAGGACGTTTCCGCCGTAAGCGGAGTTGATGGACCAAATAGTGTTATCCTCCGGGAACTGGACGATATATCTCTTTTCAGGGTCAACATCTGCCTTGGAGTGAAGGCCGCGGACAAAGTCATCCGAAGTATCTCCCAAATTCTTGAAGGCTTCTGCGCCCATTCTTGTCATGATGGCCATGTTGAGTACTACGTAAATCGAATCGGTGACCTCAACGCCAACCTTTGCCAGCGGCGAGCCAATAGGACCCATCGAGTAAGGGATGACATACATTGTTCTACCCTTCATAACGCCGTCATACATAGGGGTGAGCTTAGCATACATCTCCTTCGGGTCGCACCAGTTGTTGGTGGGGCCGGCGTCTTCCTTTCTGCGGGAGCAGATGAAGGTCCTATCCTCAACTCTTGCAACGTCGTTAGGCAGGGTTCTGTGATAAAGGCAGCCAGGGAGCTTTTCCTCATTGAGTTTAATCATCTCGCCGGTGGCGCAGGCTTCGGCCCTCAACCCGTTGAGCTGAGCCTCGCTGCCGTCAATCCAGACAACCTTGTCCGGCTTAGTCAAAGCAATCATTTCTTCAACCCACTTATTGACATTGGGGTTCTTTGTAAGTGAAGCCATATATTATTTCTCCTTTTTTAAAGATTTCAATAACAAAGATACGGTTATTATTTTCATAAGCGAGGAAACACCAAATTTCCTCTTATACAATAATACACTTATTTCGTCAATATGTCAAGGGAGATAGTATAGATTTTCACCAAATTTTCAGAAAGAGACTTGTAGAGGATGACAAATTATTATCTATCAACCACTTGATGCCTATTTATCATTGTTTTAATCGGGAAAGTATACTAAAATGACGGTATAATCACCGAATCGGGAGGAATAATTATGGGAAGAATAACCCTTAACAATAGCTCGATTTTATTCGAGCGGAGGGACGAAACCGTCCTTATAGAGCCGTATGGCCTGAACTGCATACGTGTACGCTCCTCCAAAAATGCCAGGCTCTCAGACGAGAAGTGGACGCTTCTGGACGCTAAGCCCAGCTCCCGGCCGGAGATATCCGGGGACAAGCGCCGTGCATCCCTTAAAAACGGCGACATCAGCGTGGACGTCTCGACCACCAACGACTGGGGCGGAGAGCTGGTGTTCAGGCGGCGCGGCAAGATCATCCTGTCGACAAAGAACTACGGCGACTACTCCATGCGCTATCTTCACACCGAGGGGGACAATTACCGCATTCGCTATTCCTTCAACGCCAACCTCGGCGAGCATATATATGGCCTCGGGCAGGAGCAGGAGGACGCTTTTGACCGCGTGGGAACGACAACCGAGCTCCAACACTACAACACCAAATCGGTGATACCGATGTACTATTCATCGCTGGGATACGGCTTCCTGTGGAACAATCCCGCTCCGGGGCGGTGCGAGACCACGCTCAACCACATCATGTGGGTTGCAGACAGCGCCTATCAGGCGGACTATCTGGTGTTTGTCGGAGACACACCCCGCGATGTTATGCGCACCTATGCCGGCCTTACCGGCTACTCCCCGATGATGCGCCCGCTGTTCTTTGAGTTCCCGCAGGACGAGCGGTGCTATGCTATCTGGGACGAATATATGTACGGCCCGGACATTCTGTTCGCCCCGATTTACAACGAGGGGCAGACCGAGCGGCAGGTATATCTGCCCGAGGGCGAGTGGGTACGAGTCGGAGACAGCGGCGGGCAAAGAACTGAGTTTGCCGGCTGGCAGACGGTAAATGTCAAGGCAGAGGTCAGCGAGTATATAGCTTTTGTGAGAAATGGCGCTGAGGTCATCAAAGCTTTTGAATAGCGAATAATCGGACTCAGCAAGCAGATAATAACCATGTGCGGAAAATAATCCGCGCAGAAAATTTTTGAGGAGGCAAGGCTATGCCAAAGAGAATTTTAATTAAAGACACCACCCGCGAGGAGCGAGAGGAGATTGTGCGCCATGGGCTTTCCTGCGACGCAAACGAGTGCGAAAACTGCTCCGCCTGCGGAATATACGGCGCGGGAAACATGCTGGATATCTATCTTCCCTATATAAACGGCGAGAAGGAGCTTGCCGAGATTAACGAGCAGTTTAAGGGCGGAGTCATCAAATAATAAGTATAAAACGGATATCCGAAAAAGCTTCCGGGTATCCGCCTTTACATCACAAAATATCAGATAAAGAACTTCCTGCGAAGCGCTTCCCTCATCGGCCGGCAAGCGCCTATCACAATCAGCAGAATTCCGATTGCCGAGCAGCATATCAGTGGATATAGCGACCAGAACACGAATCGCACATTAAAGGTTATCCACACAAACATCTCAATAAGCACAGTATATCCGCCCACAGCTATCATCGCACCGCCGTAAATGAAGAAATAGCCCGCGCGGACGTATTTGTGCAGCGCCACTACCGCTGTGACTATTGCCCCGGCAACCGCCGTCACCGGGAATGCAAAGCTCAAAAACCACCCGCCCCCTGTTGAGACTGAGATGAACAGCAGATAGACAGCCGCCGCCGCAAATGTCACCGGAACAAACACAACCGGATTAGGCCGCCTGAACCAAAGCGGCAGAATAAATACTACGTATATCAGCGCAATTCCGCCCAGAACATAGCCGGACCAGCTTACCCCGCCGCAAAGCCGCAGATCTATTATCATCGGGATGATTGCTCCCAGGGCGCACAGAACCGTCACCACCAACATTGCTATCCGCTTTATCTGCCTTCTGTCAGCAGGGCTGAACTCGGGGTATGGCTTTTCCCCTTCTCCCTGCTTTATATCCGGATGAAACACAGGGGTGGAGCACAACGGGCAGCACTTCTCGCTGTCCGCAAGCTCAACGCCGCAGTTTACACAATACATATTGCTAACCCTTCCTTTCAAATACGTGCGAAAAGTGATGCAGGACCATTGCCGCCCAGGCAATTCCCGCTTATTCACTTCCGCTAACTATCCAGCCTCTGATTGCTCTCAACAGTAACCTTCAAGCCGAGCTTCACAAGATTTGTGAAGAACTCGCGCTCCAGCTCCGGCTCCACCGAGCGGCGGATTATGTTTATCCTCAGCTCGTTGCCGAAGGAGCAAACGCCGCAGTTATAAGGGGCCTTTGCTTGGGGGCCTATTATAAAGTCAAATCGCTTAATATAAGGCTCCATGCCCTTGGGAACTTCCACCAGCCCCAGGTTTGATATGGAAAGCGCAGCTGCGGCTTCCCCCACCGAATCAAACACCGCCTTCATGATGATATTTTTAAGGAACAGCGGCACCATCCGAATCGCCAACAGGTTTTCCGACTTGACGTTCGGGGTGAATATGGCCTGCATGTTCTTTTTTGTTACGCCCAGGGCCATCTGGTGGCTGACTATTCCGGCAATTTCCCGGAACTCATACTCCCCCATCCGCGGGTCTATGCCGATGTTCACAACCATCACAAAGTTGCGCATAGTATGCCCGCCGAAGAGCTTTCGCAGGTTCACCGGTATCTGCACCTTCACCGGCTTGCGGCGGCTGATTTTTTTGACCTTTCTGCACTGGATATCGGTTACGGACTTAAGCATTACCGCACCCAGAAAGCCCGTGAGCGTCACACCGTATTCATTTGCCATGGCGTGGGCCTTGTCCAGCTCGAGCGTTCCGGCCGTCAGGTGCAGAAAGCCGTCCTTCTCCGCCTCGCCAAGCAGGCGATAGGATTCGCCGTCCTTCCGGGGAGCGGAAACCTCGCCGATGTTGCGCTGAAAGCTGTCCTCAAGCTCGCCGGGGTCGGGGTAAGCAAGCCGGTCCAACACGCCCTTCTCATTGGCGATCTCCACGCCGTACTTCTGCTGGATATATTCTGCCAGAAGCGTCTTCAAAAATATCATGCCGCCTGTACCGTCGGTCACGGCGTGGAAGAACTCCACCGCCACCCGGTTTTTATAATACAACACTCTTATAGCGCACCTGCGCACATCGTCAAACGGGCGGCGCATAAGGGGCTGATAGCCGTCCTCCATCACCTTCGGGGGCACGCCCACCTCTTCAAGATAATACCAGAAGAATCCTGTTTTAAGCTTCGCCGCTATCATCGGGAACCTGCGGATAGCGACGTTCAATGCAGACTGCAAAACTTCCCTATCCACCGGCTCGGCAAGCGTTACCGAAAGCCTGAACATGTTATACCACCCACGCCTGCGGGACGCAGGGAATATCTTTGCGGCATTGTCAAGCCGCGCCCACCTCGGCGCAGAGGATGGAATAACGCTCTGTATAAACCTGCCCATTTCGTTGTAGTGGGCCTTGTATTCCTTCAAATCGTAGAGGATATACGCGTGCCACATCCGCGGGGCAACTATCAGCCTGGATTTCGAGCCTGTCTTCACCAGCTTTTCGTGCATGAGGCGCGAATCGTCCAGCATTATCTCGTTCCCGCCGACGAAGATTATCGAAGGCGGGAACCTGACCCCTTCAAAGAACAGCGGCGAAGCAAGCGGGTCCTGCTTCTGCTCGGGCGAAATGGTGTAGCAGTCCGCAAAGAAACTCAGCCGCTCGCAGGTCATGGATGGGTCAAGCTCGGCATTGTCCTTATATGATTGACCTGATGAGGTTAAATCCGTCCATGGCGATATGGCTATTATCCCCGCCGGAAGCTGAAGCCCCAGCCGGCTCAACTTTATACAGAGGCTGTAGCACAGCCCGCCGCCCGCAGATTCGCCGCACAGAATTATCCTTTCCGGCGTGAAGCCGCTGGATATTAAGTAGTTATAGGCCTGAAGCACGTCATCAACCGCGCAGGGAAACCGGCTTTCGGGCGCAAGGCGGTATGCGCAGCAGAGCACCTTCATCCCGAACTTATAGGCGAGCTTGGAACCGAAGCCCCTTGTGTAATCCAGCCCACCGCAGGTGTAGCCCCCGCCGTGCAGGTAAAGAATAACGCCGCTGTTGCTGTCTCCGTCCGGTATCACCCACTCGGCTTCAAAATTGTCAAAGCTGCGCCTGTTGAAGCTGACCGAGGACTTGTTGGAGAATGCCATGAGCTCACCGACGAGGTTCTGATACTTCCTTGCAGCTTCCAGCGAGCTGCCGGCTATAACCGGCTTGAGCACGCCAAGCTGCGCTCTGACAAATTTTTCGGTCATGCTATCACTCCTTTGAAGCTGAAATCAGTATTATAATTATTTTCGTCTGAAAGTGTTTCAAAAAGCGGGTGAGAAAGCCTATCGTACTGCGGTTTTGTGCCGGCTTCTGGTTTCCCTTTAGGCGAAGATTAATATCATATAGTTTATCACAAATTGCCCGGACTTTCAAGTAAGAATATATGTCATCTTTCCGTCCCGGCCCGAAATGGCGTCCATAATCATCTTCATATTTTCGCTGTCGTGCTCTATCTCCTTTGAAAAAAGCCTTGTGTTAATCTCAAAGGAAGACGGCAGGCCCACTGCAAGGAAGTATGCTCCGGATATCGTCCAGCCCACCGCCTCAGTATCTCCATCTTTGACGGCCTTGAGGAAGAATCTGTATACAAGATAGGCAAGATATGCCCGCTTCTGCCCATCGGACACTGTGTAGTCATAATTGTAGCCCTCGCCTCTTTCTGCGCGAATCAAAAGCTCCCTCCACTCAGGATAAAGGATGTTCGTGCTTCTAAGGACTGCCTGGGCAGCGTAGATGCATTCGCCGCTCGCTTGGACCCGCCGTCTGCCGTGAATGGCGGTTATCCCTTTTGCAAGCAAGTCGAACGCTCTGAAATCAAGCCAGTCCTGTTTAATGAATTGGCGGATCCGCCTGGTGAAAATCCAAATCATTTCCGCGCAGGTGTTCGGCTCAAATGGTGCAAATGCCAAGTCAAAGGCAGTTTTGCGTGCCGAGTGCAGAAACGCAAGCAGCTCTTCCTTCGGCTGCTCTCCTTCAATGTTGTAATCGCTCCTTTGGGCCGAAAGTATCAGCCGCTGGGCCTCCATGCATGATATGGAAAGCCCGGCCTCAACAAAGCCGTCGTACTCTTCAAAGAACCTCGGGTAGTTCTCGCAGACATTGCACAGCTTTCCGTCCATCTGTTTATAAAGACGGCAAAGCCCGGTGTCTTCAAAATATGGGCATTCGCCGTTTTCGCGTAGCTTGAATATCATATCGCCGTCCGACCCTATGGTTATATTATCGTCAATATCCTCAATCCCGGCCTGCTTGTATATGCGGTATGTCTCCTCATCCAGCGTTATCTCCCAGCCTGCGCGGCAGCAGCTGTCCCTGCACCAACCGGCAATGCATATAAATTTATTATAATACCCCGGAGCCGTAAATTCATTCATCTTTCCCCCACCTCCTTATTTGTTTATACTAGCCCTGAGCAAAACCCCACAAACGCAGTAGCGAAGCGGCTTTGCAGAGCATAA
>CAZIOV010000017.1:0-34434 GCA_964541045.1 uncultured Oscillospiraceae bacterium
ATTTTGTTGGAGGTTACAAGAGTTATACAGATTTTGAGGTAAAAAATAGCCCCGCTGATTTAAGCGAGGCTATAATGTTTTATATAATGTTTTAGGTGAGCGGAATTAGTGCTCCCGGCCTCAGTTGCAGACCAATGTGTAGCCGGTGATTTCAAGACCGCTGTCAGCTGTTACAACAAGTTCACCGAGACCAATGTTATCGCTTTCATTCTGATGATAAGAATAATTAATAATAAGCGTGCAAGTACCATTACCTTCTACATATACACCGTTAGAACTAGAATAGTTAACAGGCCGGTTAAAGGTTATCGTCAATGTTTGAGACTCGCTGGTATGATCAGCAGCATGATTACCATTTAATTGAATTCTATAATCTTCGCGGCCGGGTTCAGGCGTCTGGTGTATATATGCTGTTACAGTATAGCAACCGCCGCTCGCGGCAAACACACCCTCCGAAAGTTCGCTGTTGACTAAAACAATCGGCTTTTCGTAATTGTTCATATCTATTTCCTCCTAAAAATATTATTTAATACTAATCTTATCTGCAATCCTTATCAAGCAAGATAAAGAACAGTTGCTCCGATTACCTCTCCGCTAATATCGGCAGAACCTCCGGCTGCAATTGTTTGGTTCCAATCACATGCTGGCGTAATTGTAAGGATATTACCATTAATTGATACATTGCAATTATATATGGTTGCTTTAGTGATTGCACCGCTAAATGCCAGCTGGACGCTCCATCCTGTGATACTCTCCGCAGTATTATTTGTTACCTTTCCAGAGAAGTAACATGTGTTACTGCCATTACTACCAGCAATCGAAGCAATTACACTCAAAGCGTCATTACCGCTTGCTGTTCCTCCGCCAAATGTTCCGCTCGCAGTGAACACACCCTCTGAGAGTTCGCTGTTAGCTAAAACAATCGGCTTTTCATAGTTCTTCATGCTTAATTCCCCTCAATTCTATGCGTTATTTAACTAAACGCTGTTTTTATTACCATCATTATACTATTAATCGGTAATAATTTCAAGTTTTCTAACAAAATTGATAGAAATACATCTTTTTATATCAGAGTATAAAGAACAGGAATATTAAACATAATACCTTATATTTATAGCATATAAAACATATTTACAGCATATAAAACATATTTACAGCATATAAAACAAGCCCCATCTTTTCAGATGAGGCTTGTTTGTTAAGAAAGCTGTTTATTAAGAAACCTTGGTTATGGTTACAGATAAATTGGGTATATCGCTGTCTGAAAGACTCCATCCATTTTCCCAATTTCCCTGTGAATCAAACCACAAACGAACCTGCCAGTTTGTCTGATTGTCAAAACAAACATTTGAGAATGTAACCGTATTGCCGTTAACAACACCGCCAAAGTCTCCCCAGGTGGCATAATTCAGCCCGGAAATAGTATCTGTTTCATCGACCGTAAGCACAACACTATATGTTGATCCATTTTCAAAACCGGTCGTACTAAAATAGTAATTGCCATAATGATCGTACGAAGTCAATTGCGCTGTTGCATCACCTGAGCTTGTTACATATCCCCCGCTTGCGGTGAAAACACCCTCCGAGAGTTCGCTGTCGGCCAAAACAATCGGCTTTTCATAATTGCTCATTGTATCTTCCTCCTAAAAAAAATTGTTAACTAAAGATTATATTAATTGCCGAAGCCGAATTCGCCCGTGCCGGTTACGTGCACATATATATCAGGCACAGTCGTATTGGCTTCGATTCCGTTGCCATAGTTATTAAATATAAGAGTCCATGTGCCGTCGCCATTATCAACGCCTGTTACATTTCCGTCAATGCCGGTAACAGTGCCGTTTACCGGAATCGTTACGCTTACACTGTCAACCTTTTCGTTGGTAGAATTAGTAAATGTTACATTATACTGTTTATTGCCATCCCACGAACCTGTTTGATAATAAACAGGCGAGTTATAGCCCCCGCTTGCGGCAAACACACCCTCCGAAAGCTCGCTGTCGGCCAAAACAATCGGCTTTTCATATTTCTTCATGCTAAATCCGCCTCAAATTCCATGCGCTATTTCGCTAAACGTTACTTTCATCATTATCATTATATTATTGATCGGCAATAAGTTCAAGCTTCCTAACAGAATTGATAGAATTCATTCCTCAGCCGGCAGCGTAAAGGTAAACCTGCTGCCCTCGCCGAGCCTGCTTTCGCATCGGATACTTCCGCCGTGCTGCTTTACTATTTCTTTCACTATGGCAAGCCCCAGGCCGCTTCCGCCCTCGTTGGGGGTTCTTGCCCTGCTTGCGCGGAAGGTTCTTTCAAAAATCCTCGGCAAATCTTCTTCGGATATGCCGTCGCCATTGTCGCATACGGATACCCAAACCTCGTTGCCCTGCTTTTTTGCTTCAAGAAGTATTTCAACCCCAGGCTGCGAATATTTTACCGCATTAGAAAACAAATTGTCGAGAACCCTAAACATAGCTTCGGCGTCTACGTTTACAATACAGTGCATATCCTCGGGGATATCAAGGCTTAGCTTACAGGCCTCGTATTCGGGCGCAGCCGCTGTCGAATAGAAATATTCCTCCAAAAGCGCCCGGCATTCAAGCTTCTGCTTTTTTAGCATAGACTCGCTGCCGCTGAGCTTAGTAAGTAAAAACAAATCGTCCACCATCGACTTTTGAAGCTTAAGCCTGCGTTCCATAAGATTTATCAGGTTTAAGTAGCTCTCGCCATCAATATCCGGCCGGCTTTTTAGCAGCTCCACAGCCCCCGAAAGCGCCGACATCGAAGCCCTTAAATCGTGAGAGAGGTTTGAAATCAGCTCATACTCGGCGCGCTTTTCCGTGGCAAGCTGCCGATTGGCCTGCCACAAAGCCTCGTTGGCTTCCATAAGCTCCTGTTCAAGCTGCTTTTTGGAAATCTCCGGCTTTTTATAAACCTTTTTCGACAATTAAATCACCGCTCCTGCCGTCTGCCGCGCCATTTAAAGCAATACCCCTTACCCCAAACGGTTTCTATTATATTTTCCAGCCCGACATAGCCCTCGAGCTTCTTTCTTAAGCGGCTTGCACAGACCATAACGTTCTTTCTGTCCGAATCGAGGTATGTCCCGAAAAGCTGTCTGCCAAGCTCTTCAAAGGTTACCGTGCTGCCTATGTTTTTCGCCAGAATAACCAGCATATCAAATTCCCGGTTTGTAAGAAGTATCTCATCGTCGTTGTAATAAGCTTTGTGGGTCATCAGCTCTATTCTCAGCGGAGAAAAGTCCATAACCCCGGCTCTTTCCGCAACCGCCCCGCTTCTTCTGCGGATGTGTATCTGAATCCGCAGTGAAAGCTCCTGCAGGCTGCACGGCTTAACAATGTAGTCCTCCGCTCCCAGCGAAAGACCCTTTATCCTGTCGGCCTCGTCGGCCTTGCCGGTAAGGAACAGAACCGGAGCATCCGTGAGGGATTTTATTTTTTGTATGCCGTCGTAGCCGTCGATTCCGGGCATCATAATGTCCATAACAACGCAGTCGGGCCGGGCGTTCCGCACACAGCCGCAGGCGGACTCAACCGACAGAGCCGTATCAACCGCGTATCCCTTGCCCCTGAGATACTCCCCCGTGAGCGACAGCATATCGCTGTCATCGTCAATCAGCAGTACTCTATACACTTTATTCCTCCAAAACGTTCTTCTCCCTCAGCATATCGAGAAATTCTTCAATATCGCCCATTGCCCGGCCGGCTTCAACGCTGTATTCATTCTGAATTGCGGCAAGAAGCTCCTCCTTGCCGGCACCGTTTTTAAGCGTGTCCCACAGCAAAGCCCCGCTTTCGTTCAGCGAGAATATCGCCGCTTCGTCCGGCCCGCCGTCCATCCCCCGAACAACAATATTAACTCCGGGTGATTTTCTTAGATTGTATCCGGCCTTAATCCTCAACTCCCTCATCTCCCCCGACAAATTTATTCAGCAGAACGCTGATTTCTATATAATTCATCGCCTAACGGTTTTGCCCGATTTTATGCGTGCCGTCCGAGCTGCTATACATCTTATATGCACTTTTACGCAGAATCGGTATTATACCGTTTCAAACAGCTTGAGCTTTTTTATCAGCTTGCTCCGGCTGCGCGCGTTCTTCAGGATGGAATAGGTTGAAACCCGCCTTATCCTGCGGTTGTTTCTTAAAAACCGCCAAAGAGTAATCGCCCAAAGCCCAGGTAGAATTACTACCGCCTTGCTCGCCTTCGGAAAGTTAAGGCAGGTCTGATGGTGAAACTCACGGGCAAAGTCGCTAAGCTTGGTTCCCCTTAGCGCAACCATGCGGCTTTTTTCGGATTTTCCGAATTCCTCGGCGTCGAACACCTCGCGGATGAAGGCCTCAACATCCTCGCTGCTCACGCAGACGTCACCCTTCAGCATGAACTGCACCCGCTCCGGCTTCAGCCCGAGAAACCGCACGCACGCCAGGGTTACTATATCCGAAAAGCCTTTAATTCCGCACTCGCTCACAAGCTCAATGTAGCGCTCCTCGGTGCTGCGGCTGTATTCCCTGTTCCAGAACGCCACCCAGTCGCAGAGAAGCTTTAAACCAAATCCCGACCTCAAAAAATGCCCAAGCATATGCAGCAGCAGGGAATAAGCCTGATAAGCGTCCGCAAGCCTGGGCAGGCTTACGCCCATAACATCCTCGGCAACAACGCTTTGGGCGCACTTTGCAGCGGCTTCTTTAATGCAATTGTTTATTCTCCGGCTGTCAAACGGTTCGGCAAGCATTGTGTGCAGCTCGACCTCAATGTTTTCGCGGGAACACATTCCAACGTGATGCTTGGCGCGCTGCTCGCGGTTAACCGTGAATCCTGCCCCTTCAAGCTCCCTGCAGGCGTCGTTTATTCGCTCGGGATTGAGAATAAGAACATCAACGTCGCCGGACTTTCTTAGCTCCGGGACGGGATAAAGCTCCGCAACGCATGCCCCCTTAAGCACCAGCGACGGTATGCCGGCAGCCTCAAGCGAGTCGACCAACGCCCTGCTCAAAAACAGCAGGCGATAGCTCTGCAAAACCGTTTTCTGACTTTCGTCTGCGAGCACCTTTTTATATTCCCGCGGAAGATCTTCCCTCCCGGCAAGAACGTCGTATAAAACCGCGCAGACAGCGTGTCTCTTAGCCAGCTTAAAAACAATTCTCCAATCGGGCGATTTATCAAAAGCTACAAAGCTGTTGTCTGTAAGCGCGGAGCTGATAAGCTTCAGCAGACAGACCTCTTCGTAGGATAGATTGTCGGTCATTATACGATCACCTTCTCACATTTAAGCTTTGCCTTTGCTAAATTTTTACTCTTACGTTGAGCATCGTTCTTGCCAAAACAGACAAAAAGGCTACTATGTAAAAGCTTCTGTGCATAAACGTAAAATAAGCCGCAACACAGTACATCGGATTTTTTCTGAAAAGCATTTTATAATCAGCGTTATTAAGTATATCGGCAAAAACGCTGTTCTTTGCAAGGCTTTCCCAACGCTTCTTTTTGTCCGTCATTTTTTCTTTGTTGTCTATATGAAAATAATCCTGCATAAGAACAACGCAGTATTTATACGCAGCCGAATAAGCATAACAGCTTTTGAAATCCGGATCGTCACGCAGAGAAGACAGAGCCTGATAAAATGAAGTAAGAACCTTTTCGTGATTTTTCTCCAGCTGTGGAATAAACTTCTTGCAGACCGATTCCAAGTTATAACGATAGTGGTATAGTGCCGAATCAAGTATACCCACCTTATCTGCAGCTTCAAGAAGATTTAGAATGAAAACGGAATCCTCGCCATGATATATGTCCTCCCGAAAACGTATGCCGTTGTCAATGACAACAGAGCGCCTGATTATTGAATTCCAGCACGCACCGAATATTGCCGGGAATTCTCTTACGGTATTGTCCGTCACACCAAGCTTAATACGCCTTCTAAGCTGCTCATCCGCTTGCCAGTGCCTTCCCGAATTGTCTCCGCACGGTTTTAACAGCTGCCTTTTCGGATACTCCTCGTAGAATCCAAAGAAAAGTATATCGTAATTGTTTTTCGAGATTATTTCGTAAGCCCTTTCTATAAGATTCGGCTCCCACCAATCGTCCGGGTCGAGAAAAATGAGATACTCTCCCTTTGATTCCTCTATTCCGACATTCCTTGCAGACGAAACGCCGCCGTTTTCCTTGTGTATAATTCTGGCGTTACGGTGATCCCCTCCAATAATTTCACACCGTTCGGAGCATTCATTAGTCGAGCCGTCGTCTACAATTATAATTTCAAAATCTACACCCTTTTGAAGCATGACGCTTTCCATGCATTTGGTCAGATACTTAATATCAATGTTTTAAACCGGGATTATTATTGATATATTTGGCCGGAACATAAAAATCCATCTCCATATTATTCATGCTTTTTTATCAGGCTGATCGCTTTCTTCATAACAAATCTGAATTCTCTTGTTTTGCAATAAGAAACAAGCATAATCAGATTCGGAACAAGAATGCATACTGCCAGCCTCTCTATGATTACGGACCAGGCGCCGCCGTCGGCAAGCAGGCATATGCGGTCCGTTATCAGCCATGCAACGGTCAGAATCAGCGAATACGCCGCATATTTTGCAAAATAATGAATTGCAGAAGCTTTAAGATAGTGCCTGTAAAGAACAACCGGCTCCACCCACGTTGAAGTGGCTACAGTGCTTATGAATGTTCCGAGGAAAACACCTATTGCCCCCAGCTTATAAGCAAGCGCAATCGATACTATCAAGTTAATCGCCGCTTCGGCGATGGATTTATATCTGTCATACCAAAACAGCCCCAGCGAATCCCTGAACACCAGCACAGGCTTTCTCATTCCGGTTACGTAAAAATTGATGCACAAAACAAGAACAACCTGCTGTGCAAACGCATATTTTTCTCCGAAGCTGACAGACACAAACGGGGTGAGCAGCTCATACAGGCATATCGCCGAGAAGCCATACATCCACTGCCCGACAAAAAATGAAGCGTCGAACACCTTTTTTGCCCTTGCAGCGTCAGTGGTTGCGCCGAGGTTTCCGACGCTTGCGGTGATTCCGTTGAAGACCTGATCCAATATCTGCCGCACAGAACCTATAAGCAAGTAATAGTTTGAATACCTGCCTGCCGCCGTAAGACCTACCATGGACGAAAGCAAAAGATTGTCTGTATTGTTTACGACAACAGAACCTATCCTGTGCATAAGCATTGCCTTGATGTTTTTAAAAATGCTCCGGCGCTCTTCACTGTCCAAAGGCTTGGGCTTTTTATCCTTTAAGAATGGGTAAAGCTTATCGGCTTTTATCGAGATGCAAACGTTGCGGACGAAAGTACATAAAATATAAACGCTTAAAAACAGAATGAAATTACCCGTAAGCTTTAGAACAACTATCTGCACAACATTCTGAATCACCAAAAATGCGGCACTGAACAGCTCGCCTATATAGCTCAGCTGGTGAGCGTCTATCAGAGTTTTCTTATATATCAGAAGATATGACAAAACCGAGTTAAACAGATACATAAGATATATCAACAAAATATGCTCAATATCCTGACTGTCCTTAATCAGAATATCCATAAAGGGAACCAGCAAAAGTCCCGCTGCCAGCACCACCGAGGCCACTATAAGATAAAGGCGGCGGTACATTTGCATAAGCGATTTCTGCTTTTCAATGTCTTTGTCGGCTATCGGGCGGTAAAGGGCATATGTAATAGCGGTGCCCATGCCAAGCTCGGAAAGTGACAGCACATTCAAGATATCCGTAAACAATCCGTTGATTCCGACATAACTTTCACTCAGAGTATGGGTAAATACAACTCTTGTAATATATCCCATCAATATTGCCAGCACTTTGGATATAACGGCGACGGTTGTATTCCTGGCGGAATATTCAGTTCTGCTTTTTTCTGCCACAGCCATTCCTCCAATTTGCCGGTGAAAAATCATTTACAGCTCAAACGAACATTTTTGCGGTAAAATCGCTTCAAAAGCTGACGTTATTTCAGCTTTTGCGGACTCAAAATCTATATCGACATTTGCATCGTTAATACAAACAACACATTTTTTCTGCTTTTTGATGTCATTGACCAGCTTTTTATTATTGTCTGATATGTTATAGTAGCCGAACCGTCTTAAAAGATTTGTCGGCACAAACTCGCCCTTGAGCTTTTTCCACTCGCGGATAAGATACGGAGTAACATCCTCTGAGCTACGAAACTTATTTGATGACGTTTTAGATAAAACATCATATTCTTTATCCCAAAGTTCGACATACGTCTCCTTGCAGAACGGAAACGGTCCGTGAACCGTGAAAAAACCGGTGAACAAAGGAAATGCCAATTCAAGAAAATTATAAAAGAAATAGAGAGGCGGATATCCGAGCTTAAAATAATTCATTGGCTGCTTTCTGACATTCTTCCTTTTATCAAAATGCTTGGCAAGAACTAAAGTATTGTTCAGATATAAATGTGACATAACAGGATTGCTCGGATTTACAACAATAGGCTGAAATGCAAGCATATCACACGGCTTGCCGTCTATAAAGAAGTCCTTCCGGCTCATGTCCTTTATCAAAAACATATCGTCATTAAAATACACAAAATTTTCGGAAAGACCTTTAATGCGATGCATATTGAGCTCTATCGCATTGCTGTTAAAGGTCGGAAGATACTCCTCGGGTATGAAATCCCTGTGATTCACTATATTCAGCTTTGGGTTATCCGTATTAAGCCACTTGGGAAGGTGCCCCCATGTGACAAAATATACCTTTCTGACCCATGGCGTAAACCTCTCTACTCCTCTGAACCAGTATTTCATAAGCCCCCAGTCGCGGTATCTTTCGGGTCTGTCATCCACTTCCGATTGCGGACTGTATAAAGCCTTTTCCTTTCGCCAGTTTTCGTCCGATCCGTCAACCCAAGTCACAACAAAATCAATGTCTTGGCTGCAATCCATCTTATACCCCTCCTTTAGATTTGCCATCTGTTCGGGCAGATTAATACCGATTCTAGGTAAAATCGCCGAAAACCGCCGGGCGATTGGCTTTGCGGCGATTTGACGACTATGCAGGTCACAACCGTGCATAGCCCTAAAACATTTTTAGCATAGAATAAGTATAAGGTGCTAAAAAGTTAATTTCCCGAGCAAAAGCAGATCCGCCGCGCCCTCGTTGGCAAGGATTATACGCCTGCCGTCCTTTTTTCTGCAAATCTTTAAAAACATATCATGCCGAGAACCGCCGTCCGCCATTCTCGGGACGGCAAAAATCAGCTCCGCGCAGCTTCCGGGGGCAAGCTCCCTAAGATCATACGCCTGCCCGACCTCATATTCGGAATCACCCACGTCGGCAATCAGAAGCTTAACCTCGCACTCGTCGTATATATTTGCAAAGCCGGTGTTTTTAATCTGCACCGCAATGCTTGCGCCATCCTTGCCCGAAAGACCTGCGCCGGTAACCAAAAACCGGTAGCCCAGCCGCATGCCAATGTAATCATATCCGTTCATCCCGTCAAAGCTCTGATTCTTCCATTTTGAAAGAATGCGCCCGTCATACACGCTGTTAAGATATGTTATATGAATTTTTTCGAAGTGCTCCGCCGCTCTCGAAACATCCTCGTATTCCGAAAATCCGCCTATTGCCTCGCCGCCGTTGGGAACATACCGGCAAAGCTTATCCTGAAAGCCGAGAGCCTGCAAAAGCTCTCCCTCGGCAAAGGTTCCAAGATCTGTTTCGGAGCCTAAAAGGCCGTCGTTAAAAAGCCCGAGCCTTAAATTCCTTGCTTTTTCCTTCGTCACGGAATCATATGTGCCGCCGGCCAGGGATATATACTGCTCCGGCTTTCTAACCGCAAATCGCATAGCTTCGGGCGCGCTTTCCCTAAGGCTCTTCCAAATAGCCCGAAGCGCATTCGTAGTCAGAAACTTCGAGCTGTGCATTTCTCCCCAGCTTCCTATAAACATGCCCTGCATGCAAAAGATGATATCCTTGTATTCACTCAACACCGGCGACAGCTGCGCAATATGCCCCGATATATTTGAAATCCAAGGCGGCTCGTTTTCCATCCCCTTGCCCTGTGAATCGTATACAACTCTTAGAATAACCTCTTTGCCCTGCCGCCCGAAAAAATCAAGCGCAGTCTTAATGTTTTCAACGGCCTTGGGGCTGAGAGGGGAAGATGCAAAGCTGCCGATATCTATCATCAAAAGGGCGAGCTGCTCGCCGCCGCACTTTTCCCATCTCCACTCCTCCGTGGGGCAGGGCTTTGCGGCGTCCATTGTAAAAACGCGATACCATCCTCTGCCGGGGTTGCAGCGGTCCCTGCGCGAGTCCTTAAATTCCGCCGCTTCAAAGCCCGGCTTATTCTTCCTCCAAAATAGACCTTGCATAGTCTTTTCCCCACCATTTCAGCACGTCTATTCTGAACACAACCGCAATTATGCTGAAGAACATCTTAAACATATATAAAATCGGCTCCAGCCCGGAGTGCATGCCGCTGCCCTGTTTTCGCATATGCATAACTGCCGGAACCTCTTTTATGTTAAAGCCCAAAAGAAGCATCTGCATTATCATGTTGGCGTCAGGATAACAATCGTCGAACATTCCGAACTGCGAATAGAATAAAAACGCCTTCCTGCTGAGGCCCTGCAGGCCGGTAGTAGGATCCATTATTTTTCTGCCGGTTCTTATCCTTATCATTGTCCTGAAGATTCTGAATGCCAGCTTTTTTGCGGAGGACAGCGGATAAAACGAGCTTCCCTCCACAAGCCTGGAGCCGAGAACTATATCGGGATATTTTCCGTTTTCATCCGGCGTCTTAAGATGCCGGTAGATGGTCGGAATGTTGCATACATCGTGCTGGCCGTCGGCGTCCATTTGTATCACATACTTATAGCCGCGTCTCACGGCAAATTTGTATCCCAAGCGCAGCCCTCCGCAGTAACCGAGATTGTAAACGTGAGACACAAGCTCGCGGTTGTTCAGCTTTACAAGCATATTGGTTCTGTCGGTGGAGTGGTCGTTCATGACAAGGACATCGGCAATGTCCTTTATCTCCGGCTGCTCAAGCTGGGCAAGAAGCGACCCGATGTTTGACTCCTCGTTATACGCGGGAATAATAATTAAAAGTTCTTTCCTTTTCATAAGCTTTCACCTATATATCTATACACAAACCGGGGAAATATCCTTGGGCGAATCCACAATCGACAAAAGCAGATTTATATCTTCTCCGTAAGCATACTGCCTTCTTCTGGCCTTCTCTGCACAGCTTTTGGCAAACTCCGGGTTATTTGCAAACCGAAGTATAGCGTCCTTCATTGTCTCAGGCTTCAGCTCGCACAGAATCCCGTCAACCCCGCTTTCAATCTGCTCGCGGTTGCCGTTGCAGTCAGAGGCCACTATCGGCTTCCCGAGAATCTGAGCCTCCTGAATGGCTATGCTCTTGCCCTCGAAACGGGTAAGATGAGCATAAATATCCGCTTGCCTGTAAAACGGATAGGGGTTTTCGTTTGCGCCCAGAAGAATGAAATCCTTCTGAAGCCCGAGCATTGCTATCTGCTTTTCAAGACTTGCTCTTAAGCTGCCCTCGCCAACAACATACCAGCGTGCATGGCATCCGCTGTCCTTAATCAGCTTCATAGCCTCGATGGCAAGATCGAATCCCTTTTGATACATAAGCCTTCCGACCGTCAGTATCCTTATGCCGTTAAAGTCGTCCTCAAACCCGCCGCCGCTGACCGAAAGCCTTAGTATGCGCTGCTCGTCGAGCATGTTGTGAAGCACATATGTAAATTCCTCACACTCGGGGTAGCTTTCCAGAAAATGCTGCTTAACCTCATTCGAAACGGCAAAAATCCTGTCAAACCTCTGATAGCAGCTTTTATCAAGCTTTTTCGTATAGCCCGCCCCGGAATAATCGATATGTATAAACGCCGCTTTTTTCTTTGCCTTAACATGGTCGCAAACGTAATATGCCGAGCCGCCCTCTAAAAAGGAAACCGCAAGGTCGTATTCGCAGGGAAAAACATCCGCTCCGTCTGAAAGGACCCTCCACAAAAGCTTGTCCGGCTGGATTCTTCCCTTAAGTGCCATTCTGAAAAGGTTAGAAACCAGATACCCGAAATTTTTGAACAGCGAGCCATGCGAAAAGCTTGATTTTATAACCTTTCCCGCAAGACTTCTGCGCCCGCGTGACGAATGAACGGAGCAATCGGTGAAGCTCTTGTTAAGCAGCTTAACCTCGGGCGGCAGATCTTCGGCCATTTCTCCCTGCGCGGTAAGAACATAAAGGTAAAGCTCTAAATCATATTTGCTCAATCTGCGCAGCATTTCAAGCATTGCAACCTCGGCGCCGGCACGTCCCAGCGAATTAATCACAAACAGCACTTTTTTTGACATTTATTTTACTCTTCCTTAATTCTATTCCTTTACAAGCTCACGTTCTTCCGTCAGCTTTTCCAGAGTCCTTATCTGCTCGGCGTTTTCACAGTTCAGAAGCGAGACCTGTATCGCAAGCTCCTGATTTTTATGCATCAACTCTGAAATCACGGTACACATTGAATATATTATGCAAATCATAATAACAAGGCAGACTACCGTTGCTATTCCGCCTTTTAACGTGAACATCTCCATCCAGCCCGAAAGCGCCGGAACGGCGCCGACTATTATAAGGGCAATGCCCATCACAGCCAGAATGAACGCAAACCTGTCCAAAAGCTTCTGCTTGCAGTAGGATATAAAGTCGGTGATGCACAGGCATGCTCCCACGGCAATGATTGCAATTCGCATTATTATTGCGGCTTCAAACATTGAAATCCCGTCTCCTTACACTTCGTTTTTCGATTTCGATTGTTTTTCCAGTTCCTCATAAACATCATACACCTTGCTTGAAGGCTTATCGCCGTGGCCCTTCTTCAAAAGCGTTCCGCGGCAGAAAATGTGAGTATCAAGATGCTTCGAAACCCAGCGCAGTCTGAAATATGCGACTGTCCAGCCGATAAGCGATCCGGCAAACACTCCTATTCCATACCATATGTCTCTTAAGTGGGTTGCAAATATGCTGACGGCGCAGGTGGTAAGGCAGAACGCCAATGCCGTTATCATTGCACCCTTCAAATCGTTGAAATAATACAAAAACAGGATTTCGGCATACATAATAAACAGCACAAAGTATCCGGCGGCCAAGCAGGGGTATATCCTCATTGTAAGCCCGGAAAAGCCATACTGCGGTAAAAAGATTATGCACAGCAAAAAGATAACAACTGTAATAATAAACTGTATTCTTACCATATTCATTATCTCGTCGGACATCTGGCTGAACATCCGCCCTTTAGATATTCTTATGTCGCTTCCGCGCCCGCCTATTACCGCCTCGGAATATGACTTATACCTGTCGTGAAAGTGCATCTCGATTCTGGATATAAATATGATTGTTGCGGATATGTTTGTGAACATTGCAAGGCAGGTAGCCATATCGTATGGCTGGGCGCACACAAAGCTCTTTGCAACAACTATCCTCATATCTGTTGTCCAAAAGACAAAATTATGAATGTAAAGGCCGAGGGTGTAAAAAAAGTTCGTAAGCACCAGCTCCCAGTACCTTCCGAAGTAGCTAAGAACCTGTCTGTATCGGTTGCTGTTATCCTTAAAGTAGCTCTTTATCTTGGCAAATTCAAGGCTTGCAGTCACAAAGAATCCAATCGCAAGGCTCAAAAGCATGCTGTAAGTAACCTCCATGTGAAAGACGTAAACAAACAGCAGCGATAGCAGAAACGCCGCAAGCATTCCTATGAAGAAATACAGCGAAATCTTTTTGTAGTCCTTGCATATTGAAAGATAGAGCATCGAATAAAAAACCAGAACCAGCGATATATACCCGCAAAAGCCGGTAAACACATAATAAAGAGGAACCTCGCCTACAAAGTATTCCCACAGACAGAACGGAATGCCGATAAGACAGCTTAGCGAAAGGTTCAACAGCATTCCGAGATAATAGCACGGCATTATGTCCTGATACCGTTCTTCATATATAACGTCGGACAAGTACTTTGAAAGCACCGCATTAAACGGAGAGGCGCTCAGCAGCGAGAAAATAAAGATATACAAAACGGTGCAGGCAAAAAGCTCCCTCGGAACATAGCCGACCTTTGAAACGCCCAGGACCTTATCCATTAAAAAAATGTTTCCGATTATAACAAACATCGGCGCTATCGTCACAACCGTGCTGTATGTGAATCCGTACAGGCTGGTGAGAATAGTGTTCTTTTCAAATATTCGGTTAAGCCTTACGCCGATTCCCGCCATAACCGCATCTTTCCTTTCTTAAAACTGATTTGCATTGACTCTGATTATGCATGAGCTTATCTTTTGTGCTTCTTTTTGCATGATTTCAGATTGACCTTGCGGATTACAGGCAGCTGAGGAACAAAATCCTCCTCCGGCCACGGAATATCCATCAGCTTTGCAAAATCCCGGTATATTTTTTCATAGGTATTCTTAAGATCCGACATCTTGTATTTCGACGTCACGCGCTTGTATCCGTTTTCGCCCATCTGCTCTCTTAGCTTTCCATCTTCGGCAAGGGTAAGGATGGCGTTAGATATCTCATCAACGTTCATAATGTGAGTAATGATTCCGGCGGGGCCGAACTCGTCCCCCTCGCCGTAGACAAGGCCGTAGCAATTCCCAACGTCTGTAGCGATAACGGGCTTGCGAGCGGCAAAGCTTTCAAGTATCGTCAGCGGCTGCCCCTCGCTTATGCTTGTAAGAATGGTAAAATCCATTCTTCCCATATAGTCGGTTACGTTGATTCTTCCCGTAAACACAATGTCGGGTATCTGCATCATTTCAACTAGTTCAAAGCATTCCTGAGCGTAATCCCCGTCCTCGTCAGCGGGCCCCATTATCCAAAGCTTAAGCTTACTGTTTTTCCTTTTGGCATATCCAAAGGCCTGGATCATGGTTTTAACATCCTTTATAGGTGTTACACGCAAAATTGCTCCCACGTTTATAAAGCCCGCATCCTCCTCCGTTTTGCCCTGTATATTCCCGAAGCTGTCAACGTTAACGCCGTTCGGGGTTACGACAGTTTTCTGAGGAGGGCATCCAAGCTCTATCTGCAAGGCTCTTGCCCGCTCGTAAAGGCTCGTAACAAGGTCCGCCTGGCTGTATGCCAGGTTGGACATCTTTTTAAACTGGTCTATCCAGATGTTTTTATATATGTCCCTTACCCATTCGGCTTTTATCAGCTCTTCCTCGCGCTCCCTTGTGTATATTCCATGCTCCGAAACCATAAGCCGGCTTCCGTGGAAGTGCTTTGCCATCGCGCCCAAAATTCCGGCGTATCCGGTTACTATGCAGTGATAAAGATCCGCCTTCGGGACCTCCGTTTTAAGGGTGAAGAACAGCGGAAGGTATATAGAGCGCATCGTCCAAAGAAAATCCGAAAAAACTATCTGAGGATACTTCATGTTGTAGCAGTCAAGAACGATATTGTAGAAATCCTCGCCCATCAAAATATCCTCAATCGAAAGCTTGGTGCTGTGAAACAGGTCGAAAAGCTTATCCCACTGCGTCTTCTGATTCAGAACCAGACTGCGCAGGGCATTATAATCCTCCCTGCCAAGCGAAGCCTTACGCATCTTCTTGTTTTTTTGCTTCCATTCACAGTCGTCCAAATACAGCTCGTAAAGCTCGGTGACGTTTTTTGGCAGCTCATAAACAAACTTACCGCTCATATCCCTGTTTGCAAGTATGGCAAGCACCACAAACTCGATGTTGGGAAACAGTTTTATTAAATTATGAATCCAGCTGGACACGCCGCCGACTACATACGGATAGCAGCCCTCGGCTACAATGCATATTCTCAAGCTTATTCTCCTCTGCGTTTTATCTGATGAGCAGCGACGAGGCGCTTTTCAGAGTTATTTCGACATCTGTCTGCTCAACCTCGATAAGAAAGGCGCTGTCCTCAATTTTTGTGAAGGATCCGCCGGAAACCGATGAAATATCCTGCCCGTGGGTTCTCAGTATAAAATACGCCTTATCCTCTATTTCGCTGATTTTAAGATGTATAACGTCTCCCTCCGATTCCTCTGAGTAATCCATGTTCAAAAACTGCCTTATGCGCCTGTCGGCCGTGGAAAGAGATGTCTTTTCAAACGCCGTGAACGGTTTCCAATAGGTGCTTGTGTAGCTCGAAAACCTTTCGATGCGCTTTTCCCACCTGTCTTCATCGCTCTGCGGATCAACTACTGCTCCCAAATCCAGAAGTATATTTGAGTAGCCGAGGCAGGTTTCCAGGCTTTTCAGCTTCAGATTATCGGAATACTTGTGCTCAAAGCCGTCTACAGAGGCATACTGAGCCGTAACATTCTCCGAAATATAGCCGACCGGAGCTGCTAAACTGTCCCGCCCGAAAAGCACTGTGCGAACATCGCCTAAAAGCTCATTCTGCATAACGGATTCGTATTTGGCAGTATTTTCGGAATACAGAGTTAAAAACTTGTAGTTCGGAATATTATCGCCGTAAAACGAAACATCCTTTTCAAGCTTTTCACTGAGTGAGGTTTCAAACTCAGCGCCGTAGGAAAGGGTAAGCCCGTTTTCCGCGTCAACCTCCCTCAGCAGCTTCTGATAAAACACAAGCTTATCGGCGTCCGGCTCCTCACCGCTCGAATAATCCATCTTCGGAGATATGAAAAACGTAGGCACATCCCCCGTCTTCTCGTATACAGAGCAAAGCATCGGCCAGATAATATCCTGAAATACGGCTTTCTGGTTTCTTGTATAATACTGCTGCATCTTATCGTCGTACTCAGAGGTAAGGGCGGCAAAATTTGTAATCGCAAGGTTTTGCGAATTCACCACCGGGTACAGCAGGTAATCGTTCATTTCATATTCCATCGCGCTGTATATTCCCAACGCCGTTACGTCGTCCATATAACCGCCGTTTACAACGAATATCTTTGCGTTATCAATGCTGTTCCTCCAGATAATTGCGGGAAGATCCTCATCCTTAAGAACATCTTTTCCGCCGTAATCATCTTTGTTGAGAATGCCCATCATATATCTTTTAACGCCCGAATAGGTGGTATACCAGGGAATATCAAGAACCAAGTCCTGCATTTCCTCCTCCGATTGATTGACCGGCTTGTAGATAGTGGTCCCTCCGAGAAGGAAATTATCAAAAAGCGTTATCCCCTCAAGACTTACCGAATCCGCCCGGACGCCGTAAATCCCCAAAAGTACTCTAAGAAATATATTGCTACTTATCACCGATGAGTCCGGCAGGTTGGCAAACACCATATTAACGCCCTTATTGGCATATCCGGTCAGAATCAGTGTATCATTTTGAACGTCAAGAAAATCAAAATCCAATATAATGAAATCGGAATTTACGATCTTTCTTTCGGGGGCGTCATTAAGAGTGGGGAAAATAAAATAATCGCGCTTTTCATATTCACACCAGATCTCGGCCATTTTAACGGTACAGTCGCTCTCGTCATCCCCGATTATAACAACATATCCGTCTTCTATATCGGCATCGTTTATTTTACTCTGATAGCAGCCTTCGGCCTTCAGCTCGGTGCTTGCAGCAGCGTATTCGTTTTTGTCATATTCGTTCCAATAATCCTTCATAACGCCGGTAACCTGAAACATAACAAAAATAACAAGCATAATAACCGTAACGGTGAAATATTCCCTACGAGACATTATATCCCCCTTCAACCCGAAGCCTCTTTATTGCCGAAAGCATTTATTAACTGTAACAATTGAAATTGTTGTAGCCGTAATCTATTCCAAGCTCAAACAGGCTGTCAACATTCTGAACCAGCTGATAGCAGATAAAATTATCGGTTTCGTAATATACCGTCATGCTTTCGGGGTAGAGCTTCATAAACTCCTCCGCCCAGTAATACATTCTGGACATTACAATCCAACGGTTGCGCCCCTGATACGGCGTAAGCCCGGTGCCGTAAGGAAGGCTTTCCTCGGCTCCCTCTTCGGACACAGACTGTCCAAGGTCTTCATAGGATACGGCATAACCGATTGGTATCTTTTCAACGAAAAAGTATGTATATTCCGTCGGAATGGTAACTCCCGCGTGTCTGTCTATATTTTCAATGTCTTTTAAAAACTGAATTGTCTCATAGTGGTAACCGTAATCCTCGCCCATACGAAGCTCGTCGTTTGCGGAGCATATCGTCCATGTCCAGTCGTCATGGCTGTAAATAATGTTGGAAAGGCACTTAACGGCCTCATTTGTCTCGAGAGCGGAGCTGTTATAGGGCACCTTAATCATATTGAATTTCACGGTAAGCACCGAAGCGATTCCAATCAAAAGCAGCGAAACAGCATTGCCTATCTGAGGCCTTTTAAACCACCTGAAAGCAAGCGCTATGACCGCATCAATAAAATAGCAGAAAAGTATCGGCAAAACATAGCATAAATAAATGCTGCACCTGTTACTGTCCATAATTTTCGGCAGATTGAACCAGCCTGCGGAAAGCACTACATTCATAAAGAATATAAATATGCTCACGCTGAGAAGCTGTGCGGCATAATCGCTTTCGCGAAGAACAAAGAAAATAAGCGACAATACTATAAGCCCTGCCATACAATAGTATATCAAATTTGTGACAAGATAGTATTGATCCCTGACGATAAACTGACTGATACCGCTTCGCAGACGCGCAAACGAAATATTGTAGTTTTTTATCGCCCATATCAAAGTGCCGAATATTCCCTGATTTTGAGACGATTCCAAGGCTAAAGAATCTTCATCGGCAGCGGCGTCGATTGTGTCAATCCGAGCATTATCTTCAATAAGCGCGTCATCGGCAGACTCCTCGCCCTCCGAGCTGTCGGAGAGCTCCGCAGCGTCCGTATCATCCTCGGCGTCGGCAGCCGTTGTGTCATCCGATGCACTGTCACTATTGCTTTCGCCCTTGATGATGTTCATTCCCCAGCCAAGCGAGCCTTGCAAAGGAGTGCCCGTAGCATATGCCACAGCCATCGGAAATACGGCTATCACAACGCTTATAACGCAGGTAACGACAATATTCCAAAAATACTGTTTTCTGAAAAATCTAAAGAAGAATCCGATAGCCATCGCCACGCAGAAAAGCCCGGCTATCATCGTTCCGTAAAAATGTACCGTAAGCGTCAGGCTGAAGCTCATTGCAAAACCGATAAGGCACCATTTTGCTGGCGTCATATCGGAAAACCACGCCCTTATCCTTCTGAACGGCTTTTTGCGGGATGGCTCTGCCTTTTCCGCATCGGCCTTTATCTCAGGCTCGCCGGATTCCGCTTCTACGGATTTTGCTTTATTAAGCTTGTTTCTTTGCAGCTCCTCCTTCTTGTATTTAAAGAAAGCAAAGCCGAAATATACCGCCGGAAGAATAAATATCATTCCGAATTCCTGCGGCAGGGAAGAATAATATCTTGAATATGTATTTGAAGGGAAAATATTCAACGCAATATAGGCGGCTGTTCCCAGATAGCCAAGATATCTTGACTTAAGGCAGCATTTCAGGAAGAGCAGAAGAATCCAGTGAACGATAAGAGTCTGAATAAAACAGAAAACCCTGAGCATAACATAGGTTTCAAGCCCGAATACGGCGTGCATGAAATAAATTATGCAGTGAAAGCCAAAGGGATAAACGCCGTCAACAAAGAGCTCTCCTCTGCTCATGTAATTTATCCAATAGTTATGTACGGGTATATCCGAGGCGCAGTAGCCGAAATTCAGAATCAGATTCTCGCCGTACATATACACCAGCAGCAGGGTGATCCCCAAAAACAGCACTGCGTCTATAGGATTCCTCTTTATGACGTTAAGACACCTTTTCATCAACCCGGCAAAGCGCCTTCCGATGCCGCGCAGGGTGTTCTGCACCAGCGTTTTCAGTCCCAGCTCTTTCTTAATCAGCCTTAAAAACTTGTTCCAGCAACCGCTTACAAACGCTCTGCCGGAAAAGCCGTACACCCTCGACAATGCAAAGTAGGCCGGAACCGCTATAAACAATACCAATGTAAAGCGATTTGATATGTGCAGAAGCTGAAGTATCAGCACTTCGTTGATAATGTAAAAGTTGCCGAGCATCAGGGACATTATCAGCTTTTCGCACAGCCTGAACCTTTTGAGCAGCGGATTCAGTATAATAAAGGGCAGAACACATGTCATGGTCATGTACACGACAAATATAACAGACGTCTGCAAAATCGTCAGCACTTCCATCGACATTTTTATCCGCCCCTAACTTAATAATCGTATCATTTCCAGAGTACTGCTGTCAATGGAAATTTTTGACTCCTTCAACCTGTCCAAAACGCGGAAGAATCCCTCATTATCGCCAAGGACAAACATAAGCTTCATCATGCACTGATAGGATTCCAAAACATTCGGAAAATTTTCCATTGCCCTGTCGCACCAGATCCTCGCATCCGTATAATTGCCAATCTCTATCAGACGCATGGCAATACTGCTGTATTGCAGCGCGCTCAGGCGCTTAACATATCTTGTCGGCTCCGGCTCCACATGTACCCCTCTGGCGCGGGCTACAGGCTCTATAAGCTTGGCCTTTTCCTTTGCTATCCACTTGGCTATTGCAGCCTCGTTGGCGTTCTTTGCCTCAGCATCCTCCTGCTCGGCCGAAATTCGGTTGAATTTTTCCTCGTCCTTCTGTTTCATAAGCAGCTCGTCCTGATACACCATTTCGCCGACATCTGCCATTATCTTAACAAAGTAATCCTGCTCGACCTTTGTAAACACCTGCTGCTTCAAAAGCTTATCCATGTAGTCTATC
Organism: uncultured Oscillospiraceae bacterium; assembly: GCA_964541045.1. Classification (GTDB taxonomy): domain Bacteria; phylum Bacillota; class Clostridia; order Oscillospirales; family Ruminococcaceae; genus Faeciplasma. The sequence continues at coordinate 20,819 of CAZIOV010000017.1, forward strand.
AGCGTTTTCCCGTATTCGTCCCTCTTGGCGGAATCGTCCTCGTTTTCCTCAAGATCCTTGCTTATTGCGTTCTGAAGCTTTCTTACATTCATTCTGAACGTATTAAGCTCCTGGCTCAGAGCGGTGGCGGCATAATGCGAGGTCTCGGAATCTTCGCTGTCAAGGCTGAGTGAAATAGTCGCCAGCGACTCGCTTATGTCCCCCTTTAAGACGTTAAGCATAAGGTGCCTCAGATTCGCCTTGTCGCTTACAGCCAAAGCGTCCTGAATGGGAACTATGTTTCTTTCCCGCTCCTCATCAGCCTTTACGGTCTGCTTAACACGCTCCTTGCTGAAAATAACGTCGTCCAGATTTACCACTGCCCTGAAGAATATTATTTTTATAAGCATGCCGACAACGAAAAACATTATTCCCACAACCGGGCAGATCAGAATGCACACGGCGCGGATAATATAGGCTATCCTTTCGTTTTCGCCAAGCTCGTTCTTTTTGTGAAAGAATATTCCCCAAAGCAAGTATATAACAGCAATAACCGTATTAATAACAAGCACCCAAAGAAAAACCTTTTCACTGTAACTCATCAGACGCTCATATCCTTCCTGACAATCGCATCAAGGCCGTTTTCCGCAAAGCGCTCCACAACAACATGGGCATTGTCCGGCGGGGTGTTCGGCAGCAGAACATAAAGGTTGCCGTCATCAAGCTCTCCGAGATAATCGGTATTTCTCAAAAGCTTGGATATCTTTGCGCCAGCAGCGTCCATATCGCCGTCGGTCACCGATATGCACAAAAGGGTGCATTCGGTCAGCCCCTTGCGCTGAGCGTTCAGGTAGGCCTTTACAAGGGAATCGAAAGCATTCTTTTCAAGAATCTTTGTTCCTTTTTTATATCTTTCACTTTCCAGAGCCTTCTGATATCTGTTTGCTCTTAAAACAGCGTTCTGAATCAGGTAGCATATTATGGTCAGCATGTTAGAGGTGCTTAAATTCATCCTCTCCCACGGAATCCCCCAAACCATTACTATCAGCGAAAGCTGGTCGTTATCAAAGATTCCTCTTGCCATAATCGGCCTGTCTGCCGAAAGCTCCTTGTTGATGTATACCTTCTTTTCCATTATGTCGTCTATAAAGCCGTCCATGTCCATGTACTTTATAGAGTTTCCGAGGCTCCTTGCCTTCTTTGAGGTGGATGAAAACAGCCTTGCATAGCCGATGCTTGCAATAGAATATATGGCTATATCATCGCTGTCTAAAAGCCTTGCTACTACCTCCGCAGCATAGAAAAGCACCTCGTCGGGGGCGTACTGATCCAGCTCGGAGGTTATTTCGTAAACCCTGCCTATGCTCTGATTGTGGTTTACTATCTGCTCGCCGAAAGCGTCCTTTATTCTTACGTTTGCAGAATTAATGTCCTGAATGTCGTCTATCTGCCCGGCAAGATAGTTTGCCTCATCCTTGCCCTCTTTCCGTATGATCCTGAGCTGATCTCTCATATATCCGACAACAAGACCCAGAATGAACAGCTGAGCCACCCACACATAGGTGTTATAATCCAGAACAACCTCAAAGCCGCTGCGCGTATACATCTGCCGGAAAACATATCCGGCAGTTGCAAGAATTGCGGAAAACGTCGCCTGCTGCTGACCGTAAACTATTGCAAACAGAAGCACATACAGCAGATAAAAGTCGAGCTTGTTGAAATAAAGGCTTCCGACGGCGCGGTTGTTGAGCATGAAGAACGGAATGAACAGCACCAGATTTTCTATAAACGGAATAAGCGCCTTTATGATAACTCTTGCGGTCTGCGAAAAGCGGCCCCAAAAGCCCTTCCCCTCATCCTCGTCCGACAAAAAGCTGCTTTTATGGCGCTTAATGTGCGAAGCCACCTTGTGAACGGTATTCTGAGGGGTGTTCATGATCTCCTCGGAAAATTCGTTTTCAAATCTTTTGTTTGAAAGTATCAGGCGGTAATCGTCGCCGACGGTATTGTCGCGGATGGTAACATCATCGCCCATTTCCGCCTGAACAAGCTTTGCAAGCTCTGTTTCGTTTATTTCGGCGGAGGAAGAAAGATGGTATATAAAGTCTCCGTGCGGCCCCCTTTTAACAAAAGAATATATAAATTCCACCGCATCGGAAACATAGAGAAGCGAAAATCTGTTTCTGCCGTTAGCGTCAATGATTCCCGACTTCAGCGCCTGAACGCACATTTTAGAGCAATAGTCGTTAACCTCGCCGGCATTGTCGGGGATTGCGTACAAATGGTCAAGCCTGAGCACAACAATATCAAGCCCGTCAAAGCTCTGGTATGTTTTGCACAGATCCTCTCCTCTGGATATCGTCAGCCCCTTGAAGTCTTTTGCGGATACAGCCTCCGATTCCGCAATGTCTGTGGGGTAGGAGCCGGCATAAACCTCGTCCGACGAAAGGTATATAAATCTTCCGCGTTTAACAAGGGAGTATCCCATTAAAACGTTCAGCAGGCCGGCAGAATATCTAACCGATTCCTTCCTTGAATCCTCCCAGTCAAAATTGGTGTCGTAAGCACCCATGAAAATAATTACATCCGGCGAAACGCTTTCAAAAATTTCTTTTATGCTGTTGCTTTCATACGAAAAAGAGTACTGCTCGAACACATGCTTATAGTTATACTTTTTAACGTCGCAGCCGGTGAGCACATAAACCCTGTCGCCCTCTTTGTTCAGCTTTTCCAATAAAGCATTTGTAATATTTCCCGGTCCACCGATGAGCAGAATGTTCAAGCTTGGTCCCCCTTCCGCGTTTAGTCGATTTAAAAGCGGTTATCCCTCGGCGCAGCACCTTTCAAGCTGCTCCATAAAATCCTCAACGTCCCGCAGAGCTTCGGTGCGATCGATTCCGAATTCGGCACAAAGCCTATCCGCAATGCCGTTCTTGTCGACTCCGTCACATAGCATCTTCCACAGATATGCCCCGCACTCATTCAGGCGCAGAGGCCTGACATATTCAAAGCCGCGCTGTTTTATATTCAGCAGCCAATAGGTTCCCGCCGCATATCTCAGCCGGTAATCGCCGTATTTCAGATCAAGTCACACCCTTCATCGGCAGGACGCCGCCGATAATCATTTCCCCGCAAAGTTTTCATTTAAAAATTATATCATATTCAACAATTTTTTTCAAGCCCTTGCGGTACGTTTTTGATCATTTTGAGCAAATCGGTTCGATTTTTGCAGTTAAATTCATATTTCAGTACCCGGCCGTACGCGCATTTTTATTAACCAAATTTTCTGTAATACCGGGCCTTGTCCGAAATGAAAGCAAAAAATCAGGCGCAAAACTGTTATACGATGGGATTTTGCACCTGATTTTATGACCGTACATGGTCACGACCGAGTGCGGTCGAACACTTTTACTCGGAATCGGTATTATATTTTCAGAGCCGGTTTAAAGCGTCCTTCACGGTTTTAACATATTCTCCTATATGAACGGGAGCGCTTTTTCCGTACCTTTCAAGCAGCTTTATTATCGCCGAGCCAACAATGGCGCCGTCGGAAAAATCCGCCATCTTCTTTGCCTGCTCCGGCGTAGAGATGCCGAAGCCTATTGCGCATGGGATAGAGGTGTTCTGCCTTACAACGCTCACAATGGAAGCTAAATCTGTCTTAATCTCGCTTCTTGTGCCGGTAACTCCGAGGCTTGAGACGATGTATAAGAACCCCTCCGCCTCCTTGGCTATCATGGCAATGCGGTTTTCGGATGTCGGTGCTATCAGCGATATCAGATCTACACCGTATTTGCGGCAGACGGGCAGGAATTCTTCCTTTTCCTCATAAGGCAGATCGGGCAGAATAAGCCCGTCGATGCCGATATCCCCGCATGCCGAGATAAACCGCTCCGCGCCGTAAGAGAATACAACGTTTGCATATGTCATGAACACCATGGGAACGGTTATATCGAGGCGCAGCTCTTTAACAAAGTTAAAAATCTTATCGGTGGTGACGCCCCCGCTCAGCGCGCGGACGTTTGCGCCCTGAATAACCGGGCCTTCGGCGGTCGGATCTGAAAACGGGATTCCAAGCTCTATGAGATCCGCGCCGTTTTCAACCATGGCCCGGACTGCGGCGGCTGTAGTCTCCAAATCCGGATCCCCGCAGGTTATAAAGGGTATGAACGCCTTGCCGTTTTCAAATGCTTTTTTAATGTTACTCATAGATGTCTTCACCTCTGTACCTTGCAATGGCGGCGCAGTCCTTATCGCCTCTGCCGGAAATTGTTATTACAATTATCTTATCCTTATCCATCTTCGGCGCAATCTTCATGGCATATGCCACTGCATGGGCCGATTCGATTGCTGGAATGATTCCCTCGGTCTTTGCCAGATACTCAAACGCGCAAACGGCCTCCTCGTCGGTTATCGGCACATATTCCGCCCTGCCGATGTCGCTCAGATACGCGTGTTCCGGGCCGATACCCGGGTAATCAAGCCCTGCGGAAATCGAGTAAACGGGCGCTATCTGGCCGTATTCATCCTGGCAGAAATAGGACTTCATGCCGTGAAAGATGCCTATTCTGCCGGTGTTCATCGTTGCGGCGGTCTCAAAGGTATCAATCCCCCTGCCTGCCGCTTCACAGCCTATTAAGCGGACACTTTTATCCTCAATGAAATTGTAGAAGCTGCCGATTGCATTGGAGCCGCCGCCAACGCAGGCAATAACGGCGTCGGGCAGTCGTCCTTCCTTTTCAAGTAACTGCTCCTTGATTTCTTTGGATATAACCGCCTGAAAATCGCGAACGATGGTCGGAAAAGGGTGAGGCCCCATGACCGAACCGAGGCAATAGTGGGTGTCCGCAATTCTCGAAGTCCACTCGCGCATAGCTTCGGATACGGCGTCCTTCAGGGTGGCCGTGCCGGTCTTTACCGGTATAACCTCTGCGCCTAAAAGCCGCATACGGTAAACGTTTAGTGCCTGACGCTTGGTGTCCTCCTCACCCATGAACACTACGCATTCCATCCCCATAAGCGCGGCGGCTGTTGCGGTGGCAACGCCGTGCTGCCCCGCTCCGGTCTCGGCAATAAGGCGGGTTTTGCCCATCTTTTTTGCAAGAAGCGCCTGGCCGAGGACGTTGTTTATCTTGTGCGCGCCGGTGTGGTTTAGATCTTCGCGCTTGAGATATATTTTCGCGCCGCCCAAATCCTTAGTCATCTTCTCCGCAAAGTAAAGGCGGGAAGGTCTGCCGGCGTATTCGTTTAACAGCTCCTCCAGCTCGCGGTTGAATTCGGGGTCGTTTTTATAGTGATTATAGGCTTCTTCAAGCTCTATGACAGCGTTCATCAGCGTTTCGGGGATATACTGCCCGCCGTAAACGCCGAAGCGGCCGTTTGGATTTGTCATAGCTAACATTCCTTTCTAAACTTATTCTATCCTGTAAAGCGAACAAAAAGCGGGTGCAAATTCCATCCTACGGCGATTTTGTGCCGGATTTTTTGCTGTCACTTCGGGATGAAATCAGTTTTGCCATGGCGACAAACGCCGCCATCTTTTCGATATCCTTTAGTCCCTGCGTTTCAATGCCCGAGCTGACATCGACCGCATACGGGTTCAGTTTATTAATTGCTTCTCTCACATTGTTGCAGTCAAGCCCTCCGGCCAAGAAATACGGCCTTTTTATGCTCTGTATCAAATTCCAGTCAAGCAGAGCTCCCGTTCCCGCGCCGGAATCAAGAAGGACGTAATCGGCCGAGCTTCTTTCTGCCGGCGCAATATCATCCGCCGATTTAATGCGAAAGGCCTTGATTATCGGCTTGGCGGCAAGACCTCGCAGAAGCCTGATATAGTCCTCATCCTCACAGCCGTGAAGCTGGGCGATGTCGATGGTGCCCGCATTTAAAAGCTCCGCAACCGTCTGCGGCGATTCATCCACGAACACTCCGACAGCCTTTATATCGGGAGCGAGCCGACGTTTCAGTTCTTTAGCCCTTTCGAAATTAACATACCGCCTGCTTTTCGGCGCGAAAACAAACCCGATATATTCCGGCTTCAGCCTGTTGACGGCCTCTATATCGCATGGCCTTGAAAGCCCGCACAGCTTGATTTTCGTCATAGCACACCCCTCAGCTCGGCCAGCTTGCCTTTTTTATCCTCTGCCCTCATAAGTGCTTCACCCACAAGAACAGCGTCCGCACCTATACCGCGCAGTTTTGCAACATCCTCTGCGCAGCTGACGCCGCTTTCCGAAACAAACAGCACCTCATTCGGAATCAGCTCCCGAAGCCTGCGGCTGTTTTCGGTATCAACGGTGAAGTCCTTAAGATTGCGGTTGTTAACGCCTATTATCCGCGCGCCCGCATTCACAGCCGTTTCGACCTCTTCCCCGTCATGAGCTTCAACTAAGGCTGAAAGCCCCAGCTTATCGCAGGCGGCAATATACTCTTTAATCTGCTCCCCATCAAGAATCGAGCATATAAGCAGTACCGCCGAAGCGCCTAAAAGCTTGGCTTCGTATATCATATACTCGTCAACGGTAAAATCCTTTCGCAGGCAGGGAACTGAAACCTCGGCGGCGATTTCCTTCAGATACTCATCGCTTCCCAAAAACCACTTCGGCTCTGTCAGCACCGAAATGCAATCCGCACCGGCCGCCTCGTATTCCTTCGCGATTTTCAGGTAAGGAAAGTCGGGGGCGATAAGTCCTTTGGACGGAGAAGCCTTTTTGCACTCGCAGATAAAGGATATGCCCGGCTTCTTCAGCGCGCTTTCAAAGGTAAAATCCCCTTTCGGCAGGGAAAATGCCAGCTCTTTTATTTTCTGCGGCTTTATAACGGCTTTTGCATGCTCGCACCTTTCGCGGGCGTATCCGGCGAGTTGGTCTAAGATAGTCATGCTCTGCTTTATTCCTCCGGCCGGTTGCTTACCTCAATAAGCATTTTAAGGGTTTCAAGCGCGCTGCCGGAGTCTATGATTTCCGCCGCAAGGGCAACGCCGTCCTTCATGCTCTGTGCCTTTCCGCCTATATATAGCGATGCGCCCGCGTTCATCAGCACGGCGTTTCTCTTATGCCCCTTTTCGCCCTCGAGAATTGCAAGGGTGATACCGGCGTTTTCTTTGGGAGAGCCTCCCTTTAAATCATCCTTTGTGCAGCGCTCAAGCCCAAATTCCTCCGGGGTGATTACATAGGATTTGAACCAGCCGTCCTTGATTTCGCAGACCTTCGTCGGCGCACTCAGCGAAATCTCGTCAAGCTTATCCTGTCCGTATACAACCATTCCGCGCTTAACTCCGAGGCTTATAAGCACCTGCGCCAGCGGCTCGACAAGGTATTCGTCATACACGCCTAAAAGCTGCATTGTGGGCGTTCCGGGATTCGTCAGCGGGCCGAGGATATTGAACACCGTGCGGAAGCCAAGCTCCTTGCGGATGGCTCCGACATATTTCATCGAGGCGTGGTATTTCTGCGCGAAGAAGAAGCACATTCCGACCTCATCCAAAAGCTCGCGGCACTTATCCGGGCTTTGGTTTATATTTACTCCGAGAGCTTCAAGGCAGTCCGCCGTTCCGCACTGCGAGGATGCCGCGCGGTTGCCGTGCTTTGCGACTCTCATTCCGCCCGCCGCCGCAACAATTGCCGAGGTGGTGGAGATGTTGAAGCTATGGGCATTGTCGCCGCCGGTTCCGACTATTTCAAAAAGCTTGTCACCGGCTTCGACCTTGGTTGCATGCGCTCTCATTGCGGCGGCGCAGCCGGCTATCTCGTCGGTAGTCTCGGCTCTTGCGCTCTTGGTGGACAGCGCCGCCAAAAACGCGGCGTTCTGTGTCGCGGTAGTCTCCCCACTCATGATTTCGTTCATGACTGCGTAGGCTTCGTCATAGCTTAAATCCTGTTTGTTCACAATTTTAACAATAGCTTCCTTAATCATTTCTCATATCTCCTTCAAAAAATTATATAACATCCGTCTGCCGTCCGGCGTCATTATTGATTCGGGATGGAACTGCACGCCGTAGACAGAGTATTCCTTATGCTGTACCGCCATGACTTCGCCGTCATCGGTGAGGGCGGTTATTTTAAGACATTCCGGAACGGTGTCCTTATCCGCCGCAAGCGAATGATACCTTGCTACCGGCGCGGTTTCCGGGCATCCCGCAAAAAGCGGACAATCGGGGTCGAGCTTAACCGTCGACTGCTTGCCGTGCATAAGCCTTTTAGCATATGTCACGGTTGCTCCGAACGCCGCGCAGATGGCCTGATGCCCCAGGCACACGCCTAAAATCGGAATGTCTCTTCCAAGGGTCTTTGCAACGTCTATTATAACTCCGGCGTCCTCCGGCCTTCCCGGCCCGGGGGACAGGATTATGCGGCTGGGCTTCATGGCTTTTATTTCCTCCACAGTCATCTCGTCGTTGCGGATGACCTTTATATCAGGGTCTATCTCGCCGACGAGCTGATATAGGTTATAGGAAAAGCTGTCGTAATTGTCTATCAAAAGAATCATTTTTCACGCACCCCTTCAGGCCTCGATATTCTGCGCCAGCTCCAGCGCCTTCAGCGAGGATTTTGCCTTGTTCAGGCATTCTTCAAATTCCTTTTCCGGCACCGAATCCGCAACGATTCCCGCACCGCTTCTTACAAATACTTTTCCGCCTTTTTTATAGGCTATGCGAATGGCTATGCAGGTATCCATGTTGCCGGTAAAGTCGATATACCCTATTGCCCCGCCGTAGATTCCTCGCTTGTTGTTTTCAAGCTCGCCTATAAGCTGGCAGGCTCTTATCTTCGGCGCGCCGGAAAGGGTTCCCGCAGGAAGCACCGCCTCGATAGCGTCGAGCGCGTCCTTGCCCTCGGCTATCTCCCCGCGAACCGTCGAACCGATATGCATAACATGCGAATACCGCTCGACGGAATGGAGCTTTTCGACCTTGACTGTGCCGAATCTGCTGATTTTGCCGAGGTCGTTTCTTCCCAAATCAACTAACATATTGTGCTCGGCAAGCTCCTTTTCGTCCGATAACAGCTCCTGCTCAAGAGCTTTGTCCTCCTCGGCGGTTCTGCCCCTAGGCCTTGTTCCGGCAAGCGGGAAGGTGTGCAAAACTCCGTTTTCAAGCTTGACTAATGTTTCCGGGGAAGCCCCGGCGACCTCAACATCGGTCCCGGAAAAGTAGAACATATAAGGCGACGGATTTATAGTTCGCAAAACGCGGTAGGTGTTGAAAAGGCTTCCTTCGAACTGCGCGCTCAGGCGGTTTGAAAGCACTATCTGAAAGATATCCCCCTCTCGGATGTAGTGCTTGGCTTTCTCAACCATTGTGCAGAACTGCTCCTTATTAAACAGCGGGGTAACCTCGCTCTTCAGCTTTCCGCCCGGCTCCTTCTTCTTTTCACCGCTTTTTATAAGGCTTACAAGCTGTTCAAGCTCCATGACTGCCTTGTTATATCCGACTTCAACGTTGCAAAGCGACATATTCGCCATCAGAATGATCTTCTGCCCAAGGTTGTCAAAGGCTATAACCTTATCAAAAAGCATCAGATCGACGTCCTTAAATTTCTCGGTGTCCTCTGCGCTGCATTTCACCGCAGGCTCGCTGTAGCCGAGATAGTCATACGAGAAGTAGCCGACAAGCCCGCCCGTGAACGGCGGGAGATAATCAAACCGCGGGCTTTTGTAATCCGCAAGTATCTGCCTGAGATAGGCCGACGGGTTATCCGTTTTCACCCTGAAATTTCCCGCCTTCATTTCACCGTCGATGCAGGTGATTTCCATTTTCGGATCGAAGCCCAAAAAGGTATATCTTCCCCAGGTTTCGTTGGCCTGCGCCGATTCAAGCATATAACAGTGGGTTGATACATTTTTAAGTATCCTCATCGCCTCGATAGGAGTGATAAAATCGGACAGGATTTCGCAGCTCACCGGAAGAACATTGTATTTCCCGCTCTCCGCGATTTTTTTAACCTCGCTCAATTTCGGTAAGATTTCCATTATAAACACCTCCAATAATAAAGCTTCTTTAACGCTTTTCCGCCAAAGAAGCATAAAAAAGCCCCCGGCAGAAAATATTCTGCCAGGGGCGAATAAACAACCGTTCTGCAAATGAATCGCTTCATGCGCAGACTGCAACCATCCGCGGTGCCACCCTGATTCACGGCATATATAATGCCATGCTCTTTAAAGGATACCAACATATCCCCGGCAAATAACGCTTGCCTGCAACGTCGCAGAATACTTTGCAAATCCGATTTGCATTTGACTGCGCCCTCGGCGGCCCATTTGACAATCTGTTTCCTGCCCGGCTTTCAGCTTTGCCAAGCTCTCTGTGAAGGCATAACTGCCGTTATCCCCGCTTCAACGGTTTGATGTATTGAATTAAACTGATTATATCACTAACCTTCGGGAATGTCAAGTGTTTTTTCGGATTGTTACAAATTGTTAACATTCTGTGCCTAACGATTCGGCGTTTTCGCAATACTAATACTAATCTTCGTCCGAAAGTGTTCCGAAAATCGGATGCAAAATCCCATCGTATATCGGTTTTGCGCCGGCTTTTCGGTTTTACTTTAGACAAAAATCAGTATTACACAGCCTGATTCACTATGAAATATATAATCCCGTAAATGACGCTCGCCGTAACGCCGTAAAGAATCACCGGCCCGGCAATCGCGAACACCTTTGCGCCTACGCCGAGCACCCAGCCCTCGGCTTTGAACTCTATCGCCGGAGATACCACCGCGTTGGCAAAGCCCGTTATCGGCACCAGGGTTCCCGCTCCGCCATGCTTGGCGACCTTGGGGTAAAGCCCCACGCCCGTAAGCACTGCAGAAGCCAAAACAAGGGTCAGCGAGGTCAGCGCGCCCGCCGCGTCATTGTCAAAGCCGGTCGCCTTAAAAAGCTCTAATATCCCCTGACCTGTAAGGCAGATAAGCCCGCCTATAACAAAGGCCTTGGGAATGTTGAACCACGATTTGGAAGGGGCGCCGGCGTCGTTCGCCATTTCATTGTATTGAGAGTTTGATAACTGCATAATCCACCTCGAAAAGCGTAAAATATTCATGAGATTTTTCTGCGGATGCTCCCGCCGATTAAACGTTTTTCGAGAATAGTCTTTGCACAATATCAAGAATTATTCAAAATAGAATAACTCTTCAAACCTTTTGTCGAGCGCAATGCACAGAATCAACGCAAGCTTGGCGGTCGGGCTGAACCGACCCGTCTCTATTGAGCTGATAGTATTGCGGGATACGCCCACCATATCGGCAAGCTGAGCCTGAGAAAGCCCTGCCTCCGCCCTTGCCTCCTTAAGGCGGTTTTTAAGCTCTAATTCGGTGTTCATATTACAAGGGATATAACCCATGCAGCCGCAAACAAGGCAGTTGCCGGTCCGAACAGGACTGCGGTTATAACATTCTCCTTTAACGGCTTGCGGATGGCTCTGCGGATAAAAACAGTGGAATTCGGGGCGGTAATAACTATATATAACGCATAGTTTATTCCCTTGCCTGCAAGGATTTCGGTTACGCACAAAATCGTTCCCGGTATATACACCATTATTACCGCGAACAGCGTATCTTTCCTTCCGGCTTCAAGCTCGGCAAAATCCCCGCCTTTGTTTTCGGACTGCGCCCTTTTTAAGATTTCTTCTTTGGATAGTTCACTCATATTATCAGCCCTTCCTTTTCAAAGCTTTTAAGTATGCCTTGTGTTCGCCGCTTACGCGATAGCTCTCGCACGCCTTTTGTATCGCCTTGTTGTGCGTCCGCAAATCAAGCCTTTCGCTCTCGAAATACCCTATTACCGCCTCATACTGCTTAGCCAAAGCTGTCGCGAAGTACCAAGCGCGCATCATGTTGACGTAATACTCCTGCGATTCAATCCCCGCCACAAGCTCGGGGTATTCCGGGCTGAAATTTTCGTCGAGATACGCCCGCATAAGCATACCGACCCCATACCTGACAGTATAAGGCTTGTCCGATGATATCCACCGCCTGACCGTTTCTATCAGCCTTTCGGGATACTTGATGAGCGCCTTTGGCGCGCGCTGGTCGCAGGTGGCCCAATTGTCTATATAGGGCAGAAATTCCTCGACCTGCCTGAGGCACTCGTCGTAATTCCGCGTTCTCTCAATGATGAAGGCGTGAAGCTGGTTCTCCTCAAAATATTCGTGGGGGAGTGCCGCCAGAAATTCGCCTATATCATCTCTCTTTGCAAGCTCTGCCGCATACCTGCGCAGCTCCGGCGTCCTCACCCCGATGACAAGCTCGCTCTTTACATTCGGTATCAGGCTTGAATTAAACTCCCTGTACTTATCATCCTTCATTGCAAAAAGTCTTTGCCGTATCTCCTGCAATATCTCCACCGCATTTCCTCCTCCATCAGTGCCAAGTTTTCTTGTCAAATATTATACTGCTGCCGAGCTTTCTTGTCAAAGGCCCCACGAAAATAATATCGTTAATCGTGAAAATTATTGTATTGACATATATGCATAAATAATATATACTGTAATTATTCAATTCACACAAATAACCTCTGTTTTGATAGATTGGAGTGCTGATATGGACAAGAAGGAAGGGTTCATACCCAAAGAAGATATGGAATTCGAGCGTGAGGTTGCTCAAAAGGAGAGATTAAACCGCGAAAACGCCGAAAAGCTGGATGCACAGCGCGCGGAAAACGAAAAAAAAGAGCGCGAACAATACGAGCGCCGGCTCCAAGATCAGAAAATTGAACTGGTAAAGCTTAAGCAGGGGGTAATAGATTCCTCCGAAACGATAAAGGAGCTTCCTAAAGAGGAAATCAAGCTCAGCTTCGGCAAGTGGCTTGAAAACGTGTGGTATCGCTCAAAGTGGATAATAATATGCGCTGTCTTTGCGGCTTTTGTGGTCGGATATATAGTTTACGACTCGGTGACGAGCATCGAGCCGGACTTAACCGTTCTTGCCATTTCGGATAACAACGCCATATACGCCCGCACAACGGAATTTCAGCAGTTCTTTGAAGGCTTCGCCGAAGACCTGAACGGCGACGGCAAGGTGAACGTTCTCATATACAACATATCGACCGACTATTCCGACCCCAACTCCGTAACCTCCTCTCAGGCGCAGCTTATGACCCAGCTTCAGTGCGGCGACAATATGATAATAATTTCCGACGGTACAACCGATTTCGCCGTGCACGACTTTACCGGCGAGCTTGAGGGCGGATTCGTCACCGAAAAGGGAATAAAGCTGAACTGCGCCCTCACCCGCGAAAAGCTTAAGTGGGAAGCCATGCCCGACGAGCTTTACGTCGGCCTGCGAGAGCCCACAAAGCTGCTTTCCACCACCGAAGAACACATGCGTGAAAACTACGATGCTGCCCTTCCGACTTATATGCGCATATACGACGCCATAGCTTCAAGTGCAGAGTAATACTAATTACCTGTATAAGCCCGTACAGTGGCTTCTTATGCAGCCACTGTACTCTTTTTAAAGGGAAACAAGTATATACAGCCTTTTGAAATTTTCCTTAAAAAAAATAATAATTTTTTTTAAAAAAAGGCTTGACAAGCCCGCGCAGATGGAGTATAATGTCTAAGTCACCTGATAAAAGGCACACAAACGGAAGCTTAGCTCAGCTGGGAGAGCATCTGCCTTACAAGCAGAGGGTCATAGGTT
>CAZIOV010000018.1:0-30627 GCA_964541045.1 uncultured Oscillospiraceae bacterium
AAAAACGGCCGCGACACCGTTTTAGGATATCGCGGCTATATGAAAAAATATGCTGCATTTATAACATTTAATCCACCGTGGCAGTTGGCTTTCTTTTGCTCTTGAATCTGCCTATGGTATTTGAAACATTTGAAATGGTGGCAAACGAGCCGGGATATTTGTTTAATATCTGCTTAAGCTTAACTATCTGGTCCTTATTGATAACGCACACAAGCATACTCTTTCTGTCATGAGAGTAACATCCCTCGGCATTGATAAGGGTTGCGGAATGCCCCAGCTTTTCTATTATCTCGTGGGATATCTCCGCCGGATGGTTGGTGATGATTTCAAATTTTATAGCCTCGCGGGAGCCTTTGAGCATTTTATCACTTACGTTGCTGGAGAAGAAGGAATAGAGTATGCATAAAATTACCGGCTCTATTTCGTAATCATACACAAAATATGAAACCAGCGCAACAACGGTGGTAAGTGCAAAGCTGACCCACACAAAGTTATATGCAGGGTTAAATTTGTGGATTATGGCAGCCACAAGATCGGTTCCTCCGGAAGATCCGTTGGCTAAGAATGTCGCTCCGAGTATTCCGCCGTTTAGTATTCCGGCAACAAGAGGACCTAATATCTTGCTTGTTCCATTCTCTGTCTGATACGCAAACGCGCCGAGATCCAAAAAAGGCTCCTGCAAAAGAATCAGCGCGCCGGCGAAGAACAGGATATAAACCAGGGTTTTGGCCGCAAACTCCTTATCCACCAGGAAAAATACTACTATTATAAGAGGAATATTTATCAGCAGAGACAGATATCCGGCATTAAAGTCGAAAATATACTGAATCATGGTGGCGATCCCGTTGAATCCCGCCGGGGCGAAACTGTTCGGGAATATAAAAATGATATAAGTTACTGCGCTGACGACAGCAAGAACTGCAATGAGAAGAAATTCCAAAAACTTTTTCATATATACAGCCGTTCCTTTTTAATGAAATATATAAGTATATGGATTGTTTGCATGCGCTTGCACGCCATTTAAATAAGATGAGCAAAGTTTCAGTTCCAGCAATGCAGAAGCTTCACAATCGCCGTGCATAGAGCATACTCAGAATCCTAAATTAATATACCCTTGTTCAGCTAAAAATTCAATATGTGAAATAGATAGATTTATCCGGATATTATTAATCATTGTATACAAAAAGTATAAATTGTATTCTATGAAAAAGCATTTGACTTTATCCACAATACTGAGCGGCTGTTCACTACGAAATAAACAATTTTTTTACACGCAAAGCGCCGCCAATGTTTCATTCCGCGCTCTCAACGGCTCTGTCAACCATGGTTACATACTTAATAATCCTCCTTCCATCGGAAGGCATAAGATACAAAAGACGCTTGTTATAATATATATCAAATTCCCGCATTGGAGTAAATGGGGTTCCTCCGATTTTGGCGGTTTTCCTTGTGAACTCAATATGCTCGCCGAAAACCTCCCCGCAAAGGCTGAACTCATTCTTGGTAAGCTTTATATGTCCATTTCCCGCGTTAAAATCCATTATTCCGTTTTTGCCGACCGCTCCAATTGCAATATTATCCTCTAAGACCTCATTCATATCAAGCGAATCCTTCTGCCAGTAATACCATTGGTTGACGGTTTCCATCCGTCCCGAATTAAAGCGATAATCCTCACCGAGTTCCGTTTCAAAGCCGCAGGCAGAGCATTTAACGCTTTTGTCCCCTGCTGTAATGCTGTATTCCGCTTCACACTCCGGGCATTTATACAAAATACCGTCAAGTCCCTTTGCCGGTTTGCGGCATCTGAATATCCTGCCTGATGCCGCTTTCTCGTCGTCATGAAAAATCGCTTTGTCTATCACATCGGATATGCCTTCTACAGGCATAGAGGCTATATCCTGCGCCGAAAGAAGCTTTGCCGTGCTTACCATTATCTCACCCTTGCGGTATTTTTTGCCCCACTTAGGGAAAGCAAGAGCCGCACCGTTTCCGGCAATAGTATACACGTCCACTCCGAGTTTTTTAACAAGCGCCGCAGTGCCGTCTGCCACCGGCTGGGAATGTGCGACCGCATTCAGCCTGCCTTCGGGGAAAAGAACTATTATGTTCCCTTCGTTCTTTGCACGCATTATGTTCATAATCGTCGAAACATCCGCGCAGAACATCTTTTTTGTAATAACTTTGGCAAGCGGCTTTAAAAGCTTATTAAGTATCGGCTTAGCTGTAAAATGCTCGCTTAAAACAAAGGTAGGACGTTTTGGTAAAAGTGTCAGCCCGACTATAACGTGATCCCTTGATGATGTATGCGGAGCAAGAACAAGCGCCGGCCCTTTGATATTCCTAATGCCGGAGCGGTCAACCCTGATTTTAACGCCGCGAAGTCGTATTACAGCCGCACATACAAGCATAAAAAGGTGATACAGAATCGGCGTTGGTCTGCCTATCCTCTTATTTTTATTATTCTTTCGGGATTTATCCGATGATTTCATTTTGATTCGCCCGCCCCCGTTTCATATCATTTGGTTATTAATATTTTAGCATATGCCGGCAAAAAATACAAGGCGCAAAAGCGCATTTTCCTTTCTCGCGGAAAAAGATGAATACGCTCTTGCGCCTATTTACATATGTCCATATGTCGGTCAGTCGATTACTATAAAGGTTTCTGGGCAGGGCACGCCCTTTTCATACCGGTGAAGTCCCTTTTCTATGGCTTCATACACAAACATCATGGCGTTGGGCTCGTATGGCATGGTGCGTTTCTGGTCAGGGACGCTCTTAAGGTGAGGCGGTATCTCCTTTTTATGGGTGCGGCAGTATTCCGACAAAGGCTGACGGATGCTATTGGCAAACGCTTCTGCGGCTTCCCCGCATATACCGAAGAACTCCTTTTCCTCGTCATGGGTCAGCACAGGGATATCCAGCTTCAGCTTGCCGTTTTCACGGGAGACAAAGCCCCTCTCTTCCAAAAGCGGGATTCCCTTTATCATCTTAGGGTCGAGGTCAACCGTTTCGGGGGAGATATCCTTGTAAATCAGGTAGAACAGCTTAAGCATGTCATGCTCGACATCCATGAAGGTATTATAGCCGAAGCCCGAGTGCTTCTGCCGGCTGTAAGGGTCTAGCGAGGTTTCATAGTTGTGTATTATAAGATTCTTCGAGCCGATATAGCTGTCAATATACATATTTCTTAAGCCGCAAAGATAATATTCGTGTCTCCCGCGCACATCCTCGGGTATGCTCCAGCCGCCGCTGGGATATTTCCTGCCGAAGGCAATCCAGCGTCCGCCGTTCGGTCTTTCGGGGAATATCTGCTCGTGCCTCAACGGCTTCATGCTGTCATAAAGACCGCTATCGGCTATATGTATCAGCATGAACCGCTCAAGTCGACGGCTGTAATAAGGCTTTTGCTTCAGCTTTTCAATCGCCGCCCTTGCTGGTGCGAGGTAGACTTCGATATTGTCCTGTGCGAACGCCTCTTCATCGTAAATGTATTTTACGTAATCGATAGCATCATATATGATGAAATCGGTGTACACCCTGCCGTCCCGCAGACGCTTCATAAGCTCTCCGTCGACAAGCTTTTTAATAACCGGCTCGGTATATGCGGCGGCTACGCCGATTTTGCGCGACAGCTCGCTTACTGTAATCGGCTTGTCATAGGCAAGTATCAAAAGATTCTGCGCCAGAACATCACCATCGGTGAGAGACATGGGTTCATCATTCAAGCCGCAAGCGCCGCTGTTACTTACCCATAATTGCTGCGGCATATAGCTGTTTTGCGAATAGTTATCATAATTTTCCATACTGTCAAGGCCTTTCTTTATCTGCTTCCTTCCGAAATCAAGGCGGCTTTTTACCGTTCCCTCGGGCAGCCCAAGCTCGCGGGCTATCTGAGCGATACCCTTGTTCTCAAAATACCGCTTGACGATAACCGAGCGGTAGGAATCGGCAAGGTATGCCACCTCCCTTCGCACCTCGGCGGCTTCCTCCTGTCTGATAAGCGGGTCGTCGAAGTCACGGCTGTCGGGAATGTCAAACTCCTCCCCTATCGTCACTGTAGGCAGCTGATATTTCCGCCGGAGCATATCATAATACAGACGGGTCATAACGCTTAACAGCCAAGCCCGAATATTCTTAATCTCTCCGCCCTTCTTGATGTAGGCAAGCGCGGAAAGGATAGTCTCCTGCGTCAAATCCTGCGCGTCCGCAAGGCTTTGGCACTTGGCTATGGCGTTGGACAGCAAAAAGTCAAGATGTGCGGTTATCAGGGAGTTGTCCATCTTAAAGATGTTCCTTTCATGATTTTCGGATAGTGCTCATGTGTTTGAAAGCTTTCAAGTATAAGTCGTGAAAATATATGGGTCGGTTCGGTCGGTTTGAAAAATAATATAGCATAACGACCAAGGTCGGGCGTTTCCGTTCTAAAAACATAAATAATGGTGCGGTATATACAGAAACTTGCCTGTTTTCAAGCGCCGCATCAAAGACGCGGAAAAGGCAATAATAGCACGGCGATTAAAAAGTTGATGCCATAGCCAGTTCCCGTAAGGAAACTCATCACTCAAAAAGCCTGAATTTGCCACAAGACAAATTCAGGCTTTTTGCTGGCTGCGGTTCTAGGATTCGAACCTAGGGAATGCTGGAGTCAGAGTCCAGTGCCTTACCACTTGGCGAAACCGCAATTTATATACTGCAGTTGATGACTTTGGTTGGGATAGGTGGATTCGAACCACCGGAATGACGGAGTCAAAGTCCGCTGCCTTACCTCTTGGCTATATCCCAATATATCGCCCGATTTCAAACAGCGTTCAATACAGCTTTATTAATATATCACATCTTTTTAAAAAAAGCAAGTGTTTTTCTGAAGTTTTTTAAAAATTTTTTGAATTTTTCATTCTCTCCTTTCAAGAAGAAAAATCCCTGCCGAAAAAAGCAAAAACAGTGTCAAAAGATACCGCCCGAACAGCTTAAAATCCATCCCCTTTGCAAGCTAACAGCAAATAATCGGCGATACCGGGACTTCGATATACCCTGCCGACATCTGAACGCCCATCGCCGACTTGGAATTTTTCAAATTGCTCGGGGTATATGAAACATGTTCGGAAATGCCGGCCGTTGTCGAAGCCGGCAAGAAACATCGCTGCAGCCGCAGGCAGGATGCCATTCAGCGGAAGTATAAAAAGCAGCATCGCAGGAACAAGTATTATCTGCCAAAAAGCTATTCTGAGCAGAATATTTTTTAGCAAGCAGACCGGAAGCAAACCTTCCGGCAGCCTGACCGGCATAGCAAACAGATATCGTCAGGCTGCAAGGCGACTGAAATTCCATTGCCTTCACAAGATATGTGTGCCGTATGTGCAGCAGCCCATTTCAAGCGTGCAGGAGCCGTCGAAGCTGAAATTTCGAAATCCGCATAAGCCGCCGGCCGGACTTAACCGAAAACAGCGTCCGGCACGCCGACCCTATAAACGCCGAATATAAAACAATCGGCAAAATCGTTACCGTTTCAAAGCTCCCCGCCCGTTCCGGAAAATTCCGCATAATATAGCACAGCATAAAGTTTTTTCAAGCGTATAGCGGCATTTTTTATGACCACCAACTAAAATGTACAAAATGGAAGCCTTTTTTTGTTCAATGAGAAAAAATTTTTCAAAACGGTTGATATTGCGGATAAAATATTGTATAATGAATACACATAGTGGATATCAGTATGTGTAATACTGTTTCTTTTTTGGGGATGCCCCTTATAAGAAAGAGTAAATATTTATTTGGAGGTTAAGTATGATAAACATTCCTGTTGTAAAGCTCGGTATTGTTGCTGTTTCGCGTGACTGCTTCCCGATTCAGCTTTCCGAGAAGAGACGCGCCGCAATTGTTGCCGAGTGCGCAAAGAAGGGTCTTGACGTTTACGAGTGCAAGACTACCGTTGAGAACGAGCTTGATATGCTCAAGGCAGTAGCCGAGGTCAATGAGGCCGGATGCAACGCTTTGACTGTATTTCTCGGAAACTTCGGCCCCGAAACGCCCGAAACCCTTATTGCAAAGAATTTTGACGGCCCCTGCATGTTCGTAGCTGCCGCTGAGGGCGACGGAGACATGATCAACGGCAGAGGCGACGCTTACTGCGGCATGCTCAACTGCTCCTACAACCTTGGCATGAGACATCTTAAGGGCTATATTCCCGAATATCCCGTCGGCACTGCTGAGGAAATCGTTGACAAGATGGCTGAATTTGTTCCGATTGCAAGAACCATCCTCGGCCTTAAGGATCTTAAGATTATCACCTTCGGTCCCAGACCGCAGGACTTCTTTGCCTGCAACGCTCCCATCAAGGGTCTTTACGAGATAGGCGTCGAGGTCGAAGAGAACTCCGAGCTTGACCTTCTGGTTTCCTATAAGGAGCATGAGAACGACCCCAGAATTCCCGAAGTATGCGCTGATATGGCCGCAGAAATGGGAGATGGCAAGTATTACCCCGATCTGAGCGTTAGAATGGCACAGTTTGAGCTTACCCTTCTTGACTGGGCTGAAAAGCACAAGGGTTCCAAGAAGTATGTAGCATTTGCCGATAAGTGCTGGCCCGCATTCCCAAGCCAGTTCGGATTTGAGCCTTGCTATGTAAACAGCCGCCTTGCTTCAAGAGGAATCCCGGTTTCCTGCGAGGTTGATATTTACGGTGCGCTTTCCGAGTACATAGGAATCTGCCTCACCGGCGATACCGTTACCCTGCTTGACATCAACAACAGCGTTCCGAAGTACATCTACGACGAGGACGGCATTGCGGCTATGGGCTACAAGCTCACCGACACCTTCATGGGCTTCCACTGCGGCAACACTCCTTCCTGCAAAATGTGTGAAGACAGAGCTGTTAAGTATCAGCTCATCCAGCACAGACTTCTTGAGCCTCAGGGCAGCGAGCCTGACTTTACCAGAGGTACTCTTGAAGGCGACATCGCTCCTTCCGAAATCACCTTCTACAGACTTCAGTGTGATTCCGAAGGCAAGCTTCGCTGCTACATTGCGGAGGGCGAAATTCTCAACGTTCCTACACGTTCCTTCGGCGGTATTGCAATATTTGCTATTCCCGAAATGGGCAGATTCTACCGCCATGTTCTGGTTCAGAAGAGATATCCTCACCACGGCGCAGTTGCCTTCACTCACTGCGGCAAGCTGATGTTCGAGGTTATGAAGTATCTCGGAATCGAGGACATCGCTTACAATCAGCCTAAGGAGCTTCCTTATCCCACTGAGAATCCTTGGGAATAAGGATTATAACTGCATAACAAATCACCTCCTGCCGATATTGCTTCGGCGGGAGGCTTTTGTATGCTCTGTTTAATCACATACAAAAGCAGGAAAGCTATATTGGCTCCCCTGCTTTATGCTATCAAATGGTTATCTGACCGTCTTATCGGTATAATTTGCAAGAGAAGCCTTGTCCAAAAGCTTAACCGATATATCGTCAGAATCGACGTCAAGATTATCTATAATTATATAATCAGCAATCTGACCGTCGGAATTATATCCAAGATACTTTAAAAGTATACCCGTCTGCGAATCAACATAAAACACGAAATCACTGACATTCAGCTCTGATTGGTATTCTTCATCGGTCTTGCCGGTAACCACAACACATTTTCTGCCCTGATACTCGCTGTGTTCTTTTATATCCCAGCTGTTAAACTCTCTAAGATATCCCAAAGCCATTTCCTGCGGGAACAGGCTTGTTCCTGCCACGGAAGCACAAATCGGATTCGCCCTGTAACGATAATGCGGCATACCGTTCTCATCGATTTGAACACGTTCATCGTCAGCTATAGTTCCTGTGTTTGCTCTTGCTAAAACAGCTCCCGGTCTTACAACGTAGGTAAGATTATTCTTATTCAGAATTACTTCTTCTGAAGCTGTTGCATACGTTTCCTTTTCGCTCAATCTTTCTACGATGCTAAATGGTGTTGATAAATCCGAATATGTTGAAAGCTTCTGATCGTTGCCGCCGACATCCACGCTTACGTCTGTGGTTTTGGCATAATATTCCCTGGCATCAATATCGACCATAAAATCTACCAGCATAGCCTTTTCAACATCATCACCTGCATACAGAACAGTTCCCGAAGCCTTGCTATAGTAGTCGATGCTGTTCAGCATTTTGTGCCATATATCCTCTTTTGTCATAGTCTGCACATCGGCGTGAATGCTTTCATTCTCGCAGCCGGAAGCTTCTGCAATTCCATTGAAAGAACCTGCTTCGCTTTCGGGGTCAGCGCCCTCTTCATTCTGCGCGATATTCTGTATTCCGTCATAGCCTGTATCGACCGGATTTGCTCCGCAGGCGGTTGCTGCACTTACTGCGATTAATGTAGCAAGAAAAATATAAACAATTCTTTTCATAGTTAATCTCCAAACTTAAACGTAACTCTAACTGCATCCGCACCTGTCGTTCCAGATGTGTTTCCGGATGGAACAACATAAGCAAACGATGATGAGAATCCACCACCTGCATTCAATGTATATATATCAGTCGCTTCTAATGTAGTCCATCCGCTAACAGCGTGTTTTTGATCTATAGTTCCAAGTGAACAAGATGCAAGTGGTGAATAATTTACATAATACTTAGCGCCAGCATCTGTAAAGCCTGAATATGCAAGATAAACATCAAGATAAATTGTAGCATACAATGCATTCAAATCAGAAATACCTGGATATGTCCACTGGTAACTATTCTCACTTTCTGAAGCACTACAATACCGCCCATCACCATTATATCAAGTGCTGGCATTAATGTACTTGAATCCATTGTTAACATTTCCATAATTAGTCTCGATGCTATCGTTATCAATTGTCCTTATACTAAAATATGCATACATTAATGCACATTCCCAAAAATAAGAACTATTGCAGAAACGAAAACAGTAAATAGTTTTATAGTTCTCGTAATAATACTCCATTTTTCAAAAGTAACTATTAATCATGCTTAATCTATATCGATTGATGAATCCATCAATATGGTATCATGAAATTTTTGGTACGTCAAGGCTTTTTATAGAATTTTATTAATATTAATATATAAATTAAAGAATCTTATACATAATTCATCAGATGATATAACTGTTTCAATAAATAATCAACCTCCTGCCGATATTGCTTCGGCGGGCGGTTTTTGTATGTTTTGTTTAATCACATATAAAAGTTTAATATTACTTGCAATCGAGGCTGAAATGTGCTTTAATATATTAAGAATCACCTATTGAAAGGAAACGAAAATGTCTATAAAAACAGTATTATTCGATTTGGACGGCACTCTTCTGCCGATGGATCAGAACGAATTCACAAAGGGATATTTCAAGCTCCTAGCCAAAAAGCTTTTGCCATATGGCTATGAGCCGCAAAAGCTTATATCCTCGATATGGTTCGGAACAGAGGCGATGGTGAAAAACGATGGCACTGTCACCAACGAGCAGGCCTTCTGGGATAGATTCATCGGGATATACGGCGAAAAAGCCGAAAATGACAAGCCGATATTTGAAGACTTCTATTTGCATGACTTCCAGCTTGCCAAACAGTTCTGCGGCTTTAATCAAGAGGCTGCAAAGACAGTATCTGAGCTTAAAGGCTGCGGGCTGAGAGTTGCACTTGCGACCAACCCTATATTCCCATCCGTAGCCACACAGACACGCATTGACTGGGCGGGGCTTGACCCCGATAGCTTTGAGTATTACACCACCTATGAAAACTCACGCTTCTGCAAGCCAAATCTAGAATACTACAAAGAGCTGCTGCTCCTTCTCAGAGCTGAACCGCAGGAATGCATTATGGTAGGAAACGACGTTGGCGAGGATATGGTTGCTTCAAAACTTGGCATGAATGTATTCCTGATGACTGACTGCCTTATAAACAATACAGATGAGGATATATCAATATATCCTAACGGCGGCTTTTCCGAGCTTAGGAAATATATTTTCAAAAAGAAATAACTCTGCATAAATATTTTAGCGGGATTGGTCTTTTCCGACTAATCCCGCTTTTACCGTATGATTTTTTATTATTTATGAATCCCTTCAAAGAACAGCGCTAATGCGCCGGGACCTACATGTGAGCCGCAAACGGGTTCGTATACCACTATAGTAGGTTTGCCGGTAAAGCCCTTTGCGCGCAAAGCCTCAACAAGCTCCTTGGCGCCTTCTTCATTGTCAGCGTGGTTGATATATATCGGGGCGGATTTATCCTTTGCAAGCTTGTCGTATTTTTCGGCAAGATTTGAAATTGCCGACCTTCTGCCCCTTGCCTTTCCGATAACAACAATTCTTCCGTTAGGGTCCCCCGTGAGCACAGGCTTGATGTTCAGCAGTATTCCAACTGCCGCTTCAAAGTTTGAAAGCCTTCCACCGCGCTTTAAGTATTTCAGGTCGTCAACAGTGAAGTATTGGCAGAGTGTTGATATGCTCTTTACGGTTGTGTTTACAACATCGTAAAACGAGCTGCCATCCTTTATCATCTCGGAAGCCTTTATAACCAGAAGTCCCTCGCCAAGGCCGGCGCCAAGTGAATCTATGGCGACAATGCTGCGCTCAGGATATCTGTCGGCAAGCTCTTTTGCGGCTATATCGGCAGCGTTTGCAGAGCCGCTGACGGCTCCGGACATTCCTATATAAATAACATCGTCCCCCGCCTTAAGAGCCTCTTCAAACGGAATGATATATGTTACAACGTTTATCATAGATGTCTTAATCAGGGCACCGGCGCGCATTTTTGCATAGAAATCCTTCGCGTCAAAATCTGCGAAGCACTTATATTCCTGAGCAACACCGTTTAAAGTGTAGCTGAACGGAATAACCGAAACATTGTATTTTTCCACCATTTCGGTTGAAAAATTTGAGGATGTGTCTGTGAAAAGTCTTATCATTGAACTACCCGCCTTTATGGAAAATATTCCGGGAAAGCTTTGCTTATACTAATTCTCTTTTCGCAAAAATTGTTCCGAAAACGGGCGCGAAACCCATTGTATAGCGGCTTTGCGGCGATTTATAGAAACAATTTTACGGAATCAATATTACCGCTTATTACGGCTACAGAAAGCCTCCCGCGTTTGCAATTAAATTGTAACCCGACCTGCCGGAAAATGCAACCTACTTACCATATTATAGACTCTACAATAAAAAAATAAGCAGTAGAATCGCATTTTTGTCGATTCTACTGCCATTATTTTACTTTTTTATCTTCTTTCCAAGCCAGAAACAGAGAGCTGTTTCAATTTCAGCCGGAACTATCAGCAAAAACAATTGCCACCAGTTTTTATCTAAAAAAGCAAGATAAACTAAAACTATCACGCTTACAACCAGCCCGGATACTATTAAGAAATTGAACCGCCCGCGGTCCCAAAGCGTATGAAGTACCAGCAGGGTTATGAGGGATATCGGAACTGCATATACGAAAATCATCCACCGTATGCTTCCGCATATCCAACATATTACAAAAATAAGCAGTGCCAATATCCATATTCCTATAATAGAAATCCATGTGATTATAGCGTGCGGAAGAAGCTTGACGTTTGTTATCAGACTCCTTTTTTCCTTAGGGTCGTGTTCGGCAATAAGGTAATCAACGCTTACCCCAAAGATATCGGCTATGCTCTTAATAACCGAAATATCCGGAGACGACTCCGCGCGCTCCCACTTTGAAACCGACTTGTCGGAATAATTCAGCTTTTCTGCAAGCTCGATCTGAGTCATACCGGCTTTGTGCCGAAGCTCTATCATATTGCTGGCCAAAATGGCTTCGATTTCTTTCATCAGAAGTTCAATGCTCCTTAGGATAAATCAATAATTATTTTTCAAAAAATGCAACAGCTATGCCGCCGGGACCTATATGTGTTCCGATTGCAGCGCACAGCCTTATAATCGGAAGACTGCTTGTGTGCCCTTCCCAGAAGTGCCTTGAATCCTCAACATACTTATCAAGCACCGATCTGTCCTTTCCGGAATAGGCAAGGCTGAAAGGCATATCAAAATCAATCTCTCCGCACCTGTTGATAAGCTCAGCAAGCAGATTGTTTCCGTTTTTCGATCCGCGGGCCTTGCCGACAAGCTTTATTTCGCCTTCTTCAACACTTACAACTGGCTTGATTGAAAGAAGAGCGCCTGCAAAAGCAACCGTCGGAGATATTCTTCCGCCTTTTTTAAGATATTCCAAGGTATACAAAAGGCCCAAAAGCCGGATTTTAGAGCGCTTTTCCGAGAGTTCAGCGGCAATAGCCTTTGCCGCCATACCGCCCTCAACAAGCCTCTGCGCATACTCTATTAGTATAGCCTCGCCGAGTGTGGCATTAAGGCTGTCAACCACATATATTCTTCCGGGATAGTTCTGCGCTGCTATGCAAGCGTTCTGATAGGTTCCCGACAGCTTTGAGGAAAGAGTTATAACAACCGCCTCGTCGCCTGCGGAAGCGACGTCTTTAAACGCCCTTTCGTATTCATATGGGGTGAGCTGTGAGGTGGACGGAAGCTCATCCGACTCCACAAGCTTATCAAAAAAGCTGTCAGGGTCGAGATCGATGCCGTCCAGATACTGTCTGTCTCCAAAAGTGACGGTAAGCGGTAGAAAAATCCAGCCCATTTTTTCAGCCTTTTCATAGGGTATATCGCAGGCCGAATCTATAATAAGTTTTGTAGCCATGGCATCTCCTTTACCTGCCCAGGTATTCCTTGAGGTATTTTACAGCCTGAACGTATCCATCAAGTCCTAAGCCCATATATGTATTTATGCATGCCTTGCCGGCATAGGATATCTGTCTGAAATCCTCCCTCGATTTAACGTCGGAAATGTGAACCTCCACTGTCGGGATGGCCACAGCCTTCAAAGCATCCAGAATGGCAACGCTTGTGTGCGTATATGCTGCAGGATTGATAACAATGCCGTCGAACACGCCGTATGCCGCCTGTATTTTATCAACAATGTCACCCTCGTGATTAGATTGGAAAAACTCCACCTGTATGTTTTCCTTATCGCAGTAATCCTCAACAAGCCTGACAAGGGCGTTATAATCCTGTCTGCCATAAATGTCCGGCTCGCGGAGGCCGAGCATATTTATATTCGGGCCGTTTATTATAAGTATTTTCATATGAATCCCCTTTTTGCCGCCGAAGCGGTAATTATATTATAACAAAGCGCCGCTGTATTGTCAACGGCCGCTCACAGGAAAAAATTCAGCTTTTGTGATATATCCTCAACCGTGCTTTCAAGGCAGCCGTTATTGTCCGCTTCCAAATCCGCGAAGCGCTTATACATAGGCTCGCGCTTTCTTGCAAGCTCTGTCATATCCGAGCTTTGAGAAATCGGTCTTCCCTCGGTCGGAAGAGCCGAGATATCTCTCTTTAATCTTACGATAACGCCGTTCTGGTGCAGAAGCGGATAGTTTTCGGGGACCGTTACGCATCCCCCACCGGTCGATATTATCTTTCCGGACTGCTTTCCCGCATATGCAAGCACCTCAGTCTCGACAGCGCGGAATCTTTCCTCTCCATCGGCTGCGAATATTTCAGGTATGCTCATTCCGGCGCGCCGTTCTATTTCAGCATCAGCCTCGATAACCTCACGGCCTAATCGCCGTGAAAGCGCCCTTGCCACCGCCGTCTTTCCGCTTCCGGGCATGCCTATAAGAATTATATTGCACAGCCCGACGGACAGCCTGTTCTCTATGAAATCGACAAGGCTGTCTTCAAGCGCAATTCCTCTGAAAAGCTCGCTCGATTTCTTTGCCTGAGCCACCAGCATATGAAGCCCACTTTTATGCGGGATTCCAAGCTCCTCCGCCTGCAAAATAAGCTTAGTGCGCAGCGGGTTATAAATAAGGTCGAAAACGCCGGTACAGTTGGGAAAATCATTAAGATCTACTGCTGCTTCTCCGTTTTTTGGAAACATCCCAACCGGGGTGGTGTTCACGATGATTTCAGCGTCGGCATGTTTTGAAATATTGGTATAGTTATTCTGACCGCTTCGGCTGATTACGGTAACTCCGGCGCCCATAGCCTCAAGAACTGCACAAACGGTTACGCTCGCCCCGCCGCTTCCAAGAACTATTGCTTTCTTTCCGCTGACGCTTATTCCGGAGCACTCAACCATACTCATAAAGCCGTAATAATCTGTATTATAGCCGCAGATTCTGCCGTTTATGCGGACAAGCGTGTTGGCGCTTCCCAGTTTGCGGGCAATGTCCGAAAGCTCGTCGCAAAGCGCCGCAGCGACCTTTTTATACGGGATTGTGACGTTTATGCAGTCCCACTCTCCGTTCCTTATAAAGCCTTCAACCTCATCCGGCGATTTTTCGTAGAGCTTATACTCATAATTACCAAGAAGAGCATGTATCTGCGGCGAATAGCTGTGCCCCAGATGCTCGCCCAAAAGCCCCGAACGCAGGCTATCTTCATTCATTGTCATATAATTTCGCTATAGCTGCCGAGGTAGTGGTATTCCTCGCAGATGTCGCCAAGCTCGCTCATAAGCTGAAGGAACTCAGGCGAATAAACAGGCGTGTCAAGATCAAAATAGAACATGAACTCAAATTCGCGCTCGGGTATCGGGCGGCTTTCAAGCTTTGAAAGGTTGATTCCCAACGCATAGAGTCTTGAAAGAAGCTTATAAAGCGAGCCGGGTTTATCCTCCAAAACAGCTAAAAGGCTGGTGCGGTCCGCACCGGGATATATCTCCAAATTCTTGGAGACGCAGATAAAGCGGGTATAGTTGTTGTCCTTATCCTGAACGCTCGGCTTAAGGCACTTCAGGCCGTATAGCTTCATGCACTCGCGGGAGGAAAGGGTTGCTATATCGCTCCTCTCAGATTCCGATACCATTCTTGCTGCAACCGCTGTATTCTCACAGGGGATAATCTTAACCCCATTAAGGGTAGAAAGAAACTCAGAGCACTGGCCTATTGCCTGCTGGTGCGAATATATTTCCTTGATATCCGCAAGCTCTGTTCCCTGCTTTACAAGAAGGTTGTGATCTACCTTAAGACGGATACTTCTTGCAATGCTGAACTTATACTTGGTCATCAAATCATATACTGTATTTACAGAGCCGGCGGTGCTGTTTTCAAGCGGCACAACGCCGTACTTGCAAAAGCCCTTGTCCACAGCCGAGAACACCGCACCGAAATTGGAGAAGTACATTATATTAGCACTTTTAAACAGCTTATCGCAGGCGATCTGCGCATACGCTCCTTCAACGCCCTGGCATGCAACCGATGTTCTTTCGGGGAACAGCTTTGGCGTATCGTTTATTGCCCGGGAAATGGAATCGGCGAGTTCGCTTCCTGCGCCTATAAGCTTGTTCTGATAGCTTCTGCTCAGCTCGAATATCATGGAGTACAGCAGTGAGGTGTATTCCGCAAGCTCCTCCGGTGCGTTGTTTACAACCTCTTTAAGCTTCTCGCGCTCGCGCCGGACGTCCAAAACGGGAAGAGAATTTTCCTTTTTAAACTTTGCAATCTTTGCCGACACTCCCATCCTCTGCGAGAAAAGCTCCACAAGCTTATCATCAATTTCGTCTATCGTTTTTCTGTAATCGTCTCTGTTCATTTTACATTTCCTTTCACACAGTCAAGCTATTATGTTGTTAAAGCTCTCTTTTTCTTGAAAGAAGAGCATCGTAAACCGCGATTGCCGCCGCTGCTTCTATGCATGGCACCGCTCTGGGAACTATGCAGGGGTCGTGCCTGCCGCTTATAATAAGCTCCTGCGGCTGCATTGTATTCATATTAACGCTCTGCTGGGGCTTTGCAATTGAAGGAGTCGGCTTGAAGGCTGCCTTAAAACTTAAGGGCATGCCGTTGGTTATTCCTCCTAAAATTCCGCCGCAGTTATTGGTAATGGTGACGATTTTTCCGCCCTCGGCCGCATATTCATCGTTATTCTCGCTTCCAAACAGCTTCGAAGCTTCAAACCCCGCGCCGAATTCTATTCCCTTTACCGCCGGTATTCCGAAAATTATTTTTGCTATTCGATTCTCCATCCCATCAAACATCGGATCCCCGAGGCCCGCGGGTAGTCCCAAGATTTTGCACTCGATAATCCCGCCGACCGAATCGCCGCTTTGCTTAGCGGAAGCAATACATTCCCGCATCTTCCCGCCCTGCTCTCCGCTCACCGTCGGGAACTCCTTTTCGGCTGTGGAATCAGTGAGCTCACCGATATCCTCGATATCCTTAATAGAAGCTATCCGCGAAATCACCGTTATCCCCTGCTTTTCAAGCTGTTGGATGACTATAGCCCCGGCTATGCATAAAGGAGCCGTCAGCCTTCCGGAAAAGTGGCCGCCGCCGGCATAATCCTGATTTCCGCCAAACTTGACCTGCGCAGTATAGTCGGCATGACCCGGCCTTGGCAGGGCGGCAAGGTTTGAATAATCCTCGGATCGTGTGTCGGCGTTTCTAATTATCGCGGTTATGGGTGTGCCGCAGGTTGCTCCGTCCTTCACTCCGCACAGAAACTCCGAAATATCTCCCTCTTTGCGTGCGGTGGAATAGGCATTTCTGCCTGGAGCGCGGCGTTCCATGAAATTGCAAAGCCGCTCGAAATCGATAGCAGAACCGGCAGGAATGCCCTCAAGCGTCATTCCGATTGCAGCCGAATGGGACTGGCCGAAGATGGTCAGCTTTAAATTTTCGCCGTAGGTTGAGCTCATAATGTCCTCCTGACGATTGATTATTTATTGTCTTTGAATATATCTTCCTCCCAGAACCTGGGATATGACTTTGCGACGCACTCTGCGCCGGTTATAACAACGTCCTCCTTGCAGATTGAAGCCGCCAGTGCCGCTGACATTGCAATCCGATGGTCGTTGCAGGAATCGACGGTACCGCCCTTTAATCCGCCTGTGCCCCTTATCACGATAGCTTCAGGGAACTCACGGGCGTCCCCTCCGAGGGAGTTTATAAACGCGCAGGTGGTGGCGATTCTATCAGATTCCTTCAGCCGCAGACGCCCCGCGTTTACTATATGCGTTTCGCCCTGAGCAGCAGCCGCCACAACGCACAGCGGCGGTATAATATCGGGGATCTGAGAAGCATCAATGGTAATTCCGCATAGAGTTCTTTTGGAAACGGTTATTCCCTGCTCGCCTGTGGCAATATTTGCGCCGAACTCAGATAAAAGCTTTATTATCTGTTTATCTCCCTGATTCGAGTTTGGATTCAGCCCCGAAACGGTTATCCCGCTTTCGCTGAACGCGCCCATACAGAGGAAAAAGGTCGCATTTGAAAAGTCTCCCTCAAGAATGAGTCTTCCGGGAAGATTGGGCTTCTGAGAGCCAGGAATGCTGTAGCTCCGGCCTGTCTTTTCGTATCTTACGCCGGAGATATGTAAAACATCCTCTGTCATCTTTATATAGTTTTCCGACTGCACATCACCGGTGATAGTGAAGGTTGAATGTCCCTCGACAGCCGGCAGGGCCATCAGAAGTCCTGATATATATTGTGAGGAAACGTTTCCGGCAAGCGTATATTTCCCGCCTGAAAGTCTACCCGAGCAAGCTATGGTTTCACCGGTCTTCTCTATTTTCATGCCATGACGGATAAGCTCACCGTCGAGCGGGGCAAGCGGTCTTTCTATCAACCTGCCCTTGGGGAAAAATTCAGCCTCTGCGCCGAGTGCCCCCACCAGCGGAAGCATAAATCTTAGGGTAGATCCGCTTTCGCCGCATTCAAGCCGGCAGACACCCTTGGGAATCTTTTTTATTGGAAAGACCGATATAGCTCCGCTGCGGATGCTTATCCTTGCGCCCAAAGTGTTAAGGCAATTAACCGTTGCCTCTATATCCTGCGAGATGCCGTCACAGATGATTTTTGTTTCATCCTCCGCCAGGGCAGCTATTATCAGCGCTCTATGAGCCTGCGACTTTGAAGACGGTACCCTGACAGCGCCGCTTCTTTGACCGGGTTTTACGGTTTTTATCATCTTTTAATTCCTTTCGCGGCTCAAATTCCCGCCTTTATCCAGTCGTAAAGCTCTGCCTTGGGGATTCTTTTCAGCTCAGCCCGACCTATTTCTGACGGCACGACTATTGTTATGCTGTTATCATCCGCCTTCTTGTCGGCTAGAGCCGCGTTGTACAGCTCTTCGGCGGAAAAAATCGTTTCGGTTGGCAGACCGTATTGCTTTATCAGCGATAGTATCTTATCCAAATCATCATTTGAAAGATATCCCATTTTGTTAGCCGCACGGGATATTACAGCTGTTCCTATAGCCACTCCCTGGCCGTGCAGAACCTCGAAGTTTGAGCAAGCCTCTATGGCATGACCAACTGTGTGACCGAGATTCAGTATCATGCGCGCGCCGGTGTCCCGTTCGTCCAGAGCCACAACATCCCGCTTCATTTCAACACTTTTTGTTATGACATACTCAAGCTGTGCGCCTACATCCTTTTGTTTTAGCCGTTCAAAGAACTCCTTGCTTCCGAAGACCGCATATTTTATGACCTCACCGCAGCCGCAGAGAAACTGCTCTTTCGGCAGAGTTTCAAGCGTCTCGGGGTCGCATATCACCAATGAAGGCTGATAGAACGCGCCCACTTGATTTTTGCCGTGCACTAAATTGATTGCTGTCTTCCCGCCGACAGAGGAATCCACCATTGCAAGCAAAGTTGTGGGAATCTGAATAACCCTTATTCCTCGCTGATAGGTCGCCGCAGCAAAGCCGGTAATGTCGCCGACGACCCCTCCGCCGAGAGCGGCAAGGCTATCACTTCGGGTGAAGCGGTTTTCAAGCAGGAACTCCAGAAGCTCCGCATACACGCTAATCGATTTCGACTTTTCGCCGTGCGGGAAAACAAAGCTAACTGCTTTAAAGCCCGCGCTTTCAAAGCTCTTTATGACCCTTTCACCGTAGATTGGGAAAACGTTATCGTCGGAAACTATGCATATTGTTCTGCCTTTCAACACCGGTTTGGCAAGCTCTCCCGCCATGTTCAATATGCCGTGTTCAATAAGGACGTCATATTCAAGCGAGGCGGTTATATGAACGGTTATCATTTGCCGTCAACCTCCTCTTTTATTCGCTTACCCTCGGCAAGCAGTTTTATAAGTGTTTGGCTGTCACTATCGTGAATCGCCTGCTTGTACTGCGCAAGGCTGTTGATAAAAAGGTCAAGCTCCTTTTCCAAATTATCCTTATTGTCGATAAACAGCTCCGCCCACATTTCGGGGTTGAGCCAGGCAACCCTTGTCATATCCTTGTAGCTTCCTGCAGAAAAGCCCTTATGAGCCATAGCCGTCGGACTTTTGATATATGCATTTGAAACAACGTGGGCAAGCTGAGATGTAAAGGCTATCATCTCATCGTGCTTTTCGGCGGTGGTAACGGTTATTCTGCCTATTCCTGTGGGCTTTAAAAGCTCCTTTATTCGGCTTAAAAGCTTGATATCGCCAAAATCAGGAGGGACAATCACCATTGGCGCATTTACGAACATATTCGCACGGGCATATTTAAGCCCGGAATACTGGGTTCCCGCCATAGGATGTCCGCCCACAAAGGTAAACCCGTACTTTTTGGCTATTGCAAACCCCTCGCGGCAGATGATTCTTTTTGTGCCGCAGCAGTCTATAACTATCGGTTTTTTGCCAAAATGCGGGCCCATTTTTTCCATCCACTCAATAGATGCTTCGGGGTACAGGCTCACAAGCACAATATCGCATTCTCCGAGATTCTCTTCAGTAAGCTCACCGCTGATTATCTCACTGATTTCTGCAAACTCGATTACAGATTTTGTTCTGTTCCAAGCATAAACGGTGTGACCAGCCTCTTTATAAGCCTTGGCAAACGATCCGCCTATCAGCCCCAGCCCGACGATTCCTACCGTCATATCAATTCATTCCTTTATAATGCAGTTTACTTGATAACCTCTCTTACCGCGTCAACCTTCTTAACAAGTGCAGCGTACTCCTCAGGTCTGAGCGACTGCGCGCCGTCACAAAGGGCGTGCATAGGGTCGTTATGGACCTCTATAATAAGACCGTCTGCACCGGCAGCAGTAGCCGCTAAAGCCATCGGCGGAACAAGCCTTGACATGCCGGTGGCGTGGCTAGGATCGGCAATAACCGGCAAGTGTGAAAGCTCTTTAAGCATAGGGATTGCCGAGATATCCATGGTGTTTCTGGTGTAATCGCTGTAGGTGCGTATTCCTCTTTCGCAAAGGATTATGTTTTCATTGCCGCTCGACATAATGTATTCGGCGCTCATCAAAAGCTCTTTAAGGGTGTTTGCAAGACCTCTCTTTAAAAGGATGGCTTTGTTGGTTTTGCCAAGCTCCTTTAAAAGATCGAAGTTCTGCATGTTTCTTGCGCCGACCTGCAAAACGTCAACATCCTCAAACAGCGGAAGGTCGGCTATGCTCATTATTTCAGTTACTATAGGCAAACCGGTTTCCTCACGCGCTATCTTCAGAAGCTCAATTCCTTTGCCCCTCAGCCCTTGAAAATCGTATGGCGAGGTTCTCGGCTTGAACGCACCGCCGCGCATCATATTTGCGCCTGCCGCTTTAACTGCCTTTGCAACGCAGACTATTTGCTCCTCAGTCTCGACCGAGCAGGGGCCGGCTATCATGCAGAAATTGCCGCCGCCGATTTTTACACCCTTAACGTCAACAATAGTATCCTCGGGGTGAAATTTGCGGTTACAGCATTTAAATGACTCCGAAACCCTTGTAACCGATTCAACGATATCAAGGCTTTCGATTAAATCCTTATCGACCTTGGAGGTATCCCCTATAAGACCTAAAACCGTGCTGTATTCACCCTCGGAAATGTGTACTCCTATGCCCATTCCCTTAAGCCAGTCTATAAGCTGTGCTCTTTTTTCCTCACTGACGTTTCTTTTTAGTGCTACTACCATTTTTATATCTTTCCTTTCATACGGAAGCAGAAAGCTTTATCCTGCTCTGACTTAATATATTTGTGCAAAACAAAAGCCGCACAAGTTGTAACCTGTGCAGCCTGCAAAGCGTCTAAAGAATTTTTGCAACACAAATTACCTTTACATCTAAACGGTTAAACAGCGGTAAAGTAAAAGTAATATGCATAATCAAAAACGAAAATACTTGACATAGTTATTTTCTCCTACAACGCTTGATTTAATAAGATAATTATAGCATACCTTTAGAATTTGTCAAGTATTTTTTATAAATTTAAAGCGGAAAAGCGCAAAATCTCCACTCTACACAAAAAGTCAATGCAATAAGCACAATACATCATTGAAAATTGTACAAAAAGAATGTATTCTTGAGTTATAATACCAATTCCGCGTAAAAGCGTTGCTGTAAAATCGCCGCAAAGCCGCCATACAACGCGACGATTCAACAACCAAGTTCGGACGGGCTCCTTTCAAACGTGGAATAAGTATAAACACAAGTACACTGCATACATGGAGGCTGACATATGAAAACCCTCTTACTTTACACAAGAGAACCGCTCGATTCTGCCGTTTACGACCCCAAGCTTGCTTACAGCATGCACATTGCAATCAAGGATGGCGCCGGATATACCGCGCTCAACCACAATTCGGGCGTATTCTTTGCAAAAGCCACCGCCAACCCCGACGGCACGCTCAATTCAAAGGCCCTTCGCTCGCCAATAGCCTTTAAGCTTGTGGACGGCGGCTACGGAATTATGGCTGTCCGCACAAACGAAATCGGCGCGGCGGACAATGAAAGCTCAGGATGCGTATTACTTGCCAAAACAGAGGATTTTATTTCCTACGCCGAAATAGGTCTTTTAAAGCTTTGCGATTCCGAGATCCAAGCCGTCAGCTGCAAATACTGCGAGAGCGGCAAGGCTTACAAGGTGTGCTATAGCACTAACGCCGGCTGCAAAATCTTTAAGCTGACCGACCTTGAATCCCTTTTGGGCACACCTGTCGAGAGCTGCGTCGGCGGATGTGAGGTGAATATTCCTAACATTAGCTGCGATATTGAGGGCGCACGCCCAAGCTGCGAGATTGAGGTTTCGGATGAAATAGCCGACCGTCTTATAAAGAAGCTCATCACCCCGGTGAACATTGAGATAAAGGTTCCATCTGAGGTTGATGTGAAGTGTCCGGGATGCGTTGAAAGGATTACGGCGACTGCTGTATACTCCGATGGCTCCACCGATGAAAAGCGCGTCGATTGGGATATCAGCGGCATTGACTTTGACAGGCCTGGAAGATACGAAATCAGCGGTAGAGTGCATCAGGACCACTTTGAGTTTCCCGTCGCCACCGACCGCGCCGACCCATGCGTTGCGCGCTGGAACGGCAAATACTACTTCATCGCCACCAACGACGCTGACGGCAACCATACCTTATATATAAGGTGCGCTGACAGCATACCCGGGCTTGTCACGGCTCCTGAGGTACTTTTGCTTGATTCCAAGACCTATGATGGTATTGGCGGGTTGCTTTGGGCGCCCGAATTTCACGAGGTTAACGGCAGACTTTACATCTTCCACGCGGCTACGCCCGGCGAATTCTTCCATGAGGAAAGCCACATTATGGAGCTGCGCGATGGCGGTGACCCCATGGAAAGGGCAGACTGGTCTCGTCCGCAGAGAATAGTAAAGGCAGACGGAAGCGAGCTCTGTGAGGCCGGCAAGGTCATAACGCTCGATATGACCTGCTTTGAGTGGCAGGGCGAATACTACGTCATCTGGTCGCAGAGGCAGTTTTTGCCGGTGGATCAGGGCGCATGGCTCTATATCGCTAAACTGAACCCCGAAAATCCCCGTATGCTTTTAACCGATCCGGTTGTTCTTTCCAAGCCGGACTATGGATGGGCTAACAACCACACCTTTGTTGACGAAGGTCCCTTCTCCCTTGTTCGCGGAGATAAGCTGTGGGTATCCTTTTCCAGCGCTGCAGTGGATTCCACATATGTTGTCTCATTCCTTTCAATAGATAAGGGAACGGATTTACTTATTCCTAAAAACTGGACGAAGGCAAACTTTCCCTCCATGACTTCAAGATGCGTTGAAGGCGAGTTCGGAACAGGTCACAATGCATATGTAATTGACAACGACGGCAAGGTTTGGAATACCTACCACGCAAGGCCGGGAATCGACGCTCCACGCTCCAGCGGTATAAGGAGGGTACACTTCAACATCTACGGAGATCCTGTTCTGGATATGACTGAGGAAATGGACATCAAGCCGGAGTTAAGAGACGTTAAAACCTTTATCAATATAGAATAGGAGCTGGCCCAAATGCTGTATGCTTTCCCTTCCAAAAGCCGTGAAATTACCGATTACAGGCTTGAAGGCAATATTCTTTATTTGTATTCCGATGCAATGAAGCTCAGAATCATCCCCATATCAGAGGATATTGCCCGCATAAGTTGCACCGAATCGGTGGACTTCCATTCCGGCTGCAAGCCCGGCGTCATCCTTAAAAGCATTTCATACGGCTGGAAGCTCAGCGCGGGCAGTGAAACGCTGAAATTTTCATCCCATGCACTCTCCATTGTCATAGACCGCAAGACCGCTTCGTTCAGCTATTTTGACGGCGAGCGCGAGGTTCTCCTGCAAGAAAAATCCCGCAACGCCAAGGAGCTTGACGGCTTTACCGCTTACAAGCGGGAGGCTTCCACCAAGGAGAACGTTAATACCGCTGACGGCGAGAAGACGGTCGTCACCGAGGGCAGGAGAGTTGAGTTTGGAAGGCTTTGCCATACAAGACTGAACCTTAGCTTTGCCGACGGTGAGGCGCTGTACGGCCTCGGTCAGCACGAGGAGGGCTTTATGAACCTTCGCGGGAAGACGGTTTACGTCTATCAGGCGAACCGTAAAATTGCCGTTCCCATGCTGGTATCCTCCAGGGGCTGGGGAATCCTTTTTGACACCTACAGCCCGCTCATCTTTAATGACAACGAATACGGAAGCTACGTTTACACCGAAGCAGACCGGGAAATGGACTACTATTTCATCAGCGGTGGCAACCCCGACGGCGTTATCAAGGGCTACCGCAGGCTGACCGGAAAGGCCGCTATGCTCCCCAAATGGGCGTTCGGCTACATTCAGTCGCAGGAAAGATATGACAACTTTGACGAGATTGTATCCACCGTTGAGGAGTTCCGCAGGCGGGATATCGGCATAGACTGCATTGTTCAGGACTGGTGTTCCTGGCCGGACGGCATGTGGGGGCAGAAATCCTTTGACCCTGTTCACTACCCCGACCCGAGCGGGAACATATCGAAAATACATGAGTTAAACGCCAAGTTCATGCTTTCGATATGGCCGAACCCGAGCAAATCTGCCCCCGATTACAACGAATTCTCGGATAAAGGCCTGATGATTGAGACGGACGACTATTACAATGCTTTCAGCCCGGAAGCACGCTCGCTCTACTGGCGTCAGGTGAGCGAAAGCCTTTGGAAGCACGGCGTTGACGCCTGGTGGTGTGACAATTCCGAACCCTATGCGCCGGAGTGGAACCGCATAGTCCGCGCCTGCGAGGGCAGAGCGTATGAGGAATTCGTTTACGCAGCAACAGATCGGTTCGACCCTGACAAGCTGTGCGAATATCCCTTCCGCCACGCTCAGACACTCTACGAAGGCCAGCGGGGTGAGACGGCTGAAAAGCGGGTGGTAAATCTTACAAGGTGCGCCTATACCGGAAGCCAGCGCTTCGGAACGATACTATGGTCGGGCGACACCTCCGCCTCCTGGGATACCTACGTTAAGCAAATTGCCGCGGGACTGAATTTCTGCGCTTCGGGGCTTCCCTATTGGACTATGGATATCGGCGGGTTCTTTGTGAAGCGTTCGGTGAATTGGTATTGGGACGGCGACTACAACGGCACCGTTTCCGACCCGGCATACAGGGAGCTTTATGTAAGATGGTTCCAGTGGGGAGCGTTCCTGCCGATATTCCGCGCTCACGGTACCGACTGCCGCCGCGAGCCATGGGCATTTGAGGACAAGAGCGATATGCGTTTCTACAACGCCATAGTCAAGGCGAATCGCCTGAGATACAGGCTTATGCCCTACATCTATTCCGCCGCAGCAAGTGCTT
Organism: uncultured Oscillospiraceae bacterium; assembly: GCA_964541045.1. Classification (GTDB taxonomy): domain Bacteria; phylum Bacillota; class Clostridia; order Oscillospirales; family Ruminococcaceae; genus Faeciplasma. Next base: position 25,029 of record CAZIOV010000018.1, read on the forward strand.
ATTTTGAAGACGGCTCGATAATCCGGCCGCTCGCCTTTGAATATCCCGAGGATGAAAAGGCGCACAAGATAAAAAATCAGTATATGTTCGGTGCGGATATGATGGTCTGCCCAGTGACAAGGCCGATGTACTTTGATACCGATGGTGAAATCACAAAGCCTGATCTGAAAGTTTCTGTTTACCTCCCCGAGGGCGGATGGTACAGCCTTTCGTCCGGCGAATACTTCGAGGGCGGAGGGTATATAAGCGTGTATGCTCCGCTTGAGGAGATTCCTGTGTTCGTGAAGGCAGGTTCGATTATTCCCTTCGCTTCATACAAGCCTTATGCTCAGGCAGAGGATGAGATATCGCTGACAGTCTTCCCCGGAAAGGACGGCTCAACGTATCTTTACGAGGACTCCGGCGACGGATACGGCTACGAAAACGGTGAGTATAAGCTCACCAAAATCATCTGGCATGATTCCGAAAGGCGGCTTGAGGTGTCGGGCGGAAGGGTGTTTGAGATAAAAATCGTATAAATTATCGCGAACGGCGGTGGGGTGAATATCCTGCCGCCGGATTTTCTGTATTATTTCCATGATATTCTAATATTATATAACAATGCCTGAAATTTTTCTCTCACAAAAAATCTTTCAAAAAATAATCATAAAAATTTCGACAAAAGTACCCACAAAGCAAAAAATATGTGCTATAATGTAATGTTGAAGAGGAATGACCTTTTGAGCAGGCTGTTTTGTCTTGATAATACTTTTAGGAGTTAGCATAGTATGAACATATACCGCGCAGGAATCGATATCGGAAGCACCACCATAAAGCTTGTTGTGCTTGACGATAACAACAATATCATATTCGGAAAATATCGCCGCCACTGTGCTCAGATTCAGCCTGTCATGCGTGAGCTGCTGGCTGAGGCAAAGGCGGAGCTGGGCGATTTCAGAATCCGGCTTAAAATCACCGGCTCAGGCTCTATCAATTTGGGCAAAGCGCTTAACTTAGCGTTTGTTCAGGAGGTTGCGGCGGTTGCATCCGCCTTGGAATACATCGCCCCGCAGACAGACGTCGCCATTGAGCTTGGAGGGGAGGATGCAAAGATAATCTACTTTACCGGCGGCCTTGAAGAAAGGATGAACGGCGTTTGCGCAGGCGGAACAGGTTCGTTTATCGACCAGATGGCGGCGTTGCTTCAGACGGACGCCTCAGGCCTTAACGATGAAGCCAGAAATTACAAGAGAATCTACCCCATCGCCGCGCGGTGCGGAGTTTTCGCGAAGACAGACATTCAGCCGCTTATAAACGAGGGCGCGGCAAAATCCGACCTTGCGGCTTCCATCTTTCAGGCGGTAGTCAACCAGACAATTTCGGGGCTTGCATGCGGAAAGCCGATTCGCGGGTGTGTTGCGTTTTTGGGTGGACCTCTGCACTTCCTGCCTGAGCTTAAAAAGGCGTTTATCCGCACGCTTTCACTCACGCCGGACAAGGTGGTTGACCCTGATAATTCGCATCTGTTTGCCGCAATGGGCGCGGCCATGGAAGCCATAGACGTCGACGATATTTCTCCGGACGAGCTTATAGAAAGGCTTCGCTCCGGAATAAACATGGAATTTGAGCTGAAGCGGCTTGAGCCGCTGTTTGCCGACGAACAGGAATATAATGAGTTTCTTGAAAGGCACTCAAAGGCAGTCGTCAAAAAGGGCGAGCTTGAAAGCTACTGCGGCAACTGCTTCTTGGGCATAGACGCCGGTTCGACAACTACAAAGCTTGCGCTGATCGGTGAGAGCGGTGAGCTGCTGTTCTCATATTACGCTTCTAACCTCGGCTCACCTGTTCAGACGGCTATAAAGGCTATGGAAGAGCTTGGTCTAAAGCTTCCCTGCACTGCCAAAATCGCCCGTTCCTGCTCCACCGGCTACGGTGAAGCTCTGTTAAAATCGGCATTTTCGCTCGACTGCGGCGAAGTTGAAACCATCGCCCACTGTACCGCCGCTTCATTCTTCGACCCAAAGGTTGACTGCGTTATGGATATCGGCGGGCAGGACATGAAATGCATAAAGCTTAAGAATTCCTCTGTCGATACAATTATGCTGAACGAAGCTTGCTCTTCAGGCTGCGGTTCGTTTATCGAAAATTTCGCCCAGTCGCTGGGCTACACTGCCGAAGAATTTGCACAAAAGGCTTTGTTTGCGGCTCATCCAATAGACTTGGGAACAAGATGCACAGTCTTCATGAATTCAAACGTAAAGCAGGCTCAGAAGGAGGGCGCAACAGTTGAGGACATTTCCGCGGGGCTTGCCTATTCAGTCATAAAAAATGCGCTGTTCAAGGTTATAAAGCTTTCGAGCGCCTCTGAGCTTGGCTCTAACATAGTTGTTCAGGGCGGGACCTTCTTTAACAAGGCGGTTCTTCGGGCGTTTGAAAAAATATCCGGAGCGCAGGTTATCTGCCCGGATATATCCGGAATAATGGGTGCATTCGGAGCGGCGCTTATCGCAAAAGACAGCTACAGCGGCCAGCAATCCTCGATGCTCACCATTCCGGAAATACTAAAGCTTACATACACCACCTCGACAACCCACTGCAACGGTTGCTCGAATCACTGTATGCTTACAATAAACACCTTCTCGGGCGGGCGGCGGCACATAACCGGAAACCGCTGTGAAAAGGGTCTGGGTGCAGCATCCTCAACTCTAAAAGGACCGAACATTTACGCCTACAAGTTAGAAAGAATTTTCGACTACGAGCCGCTTGAAAATCCAAAGCGTGGGGAAATAGGAATTCCCAGAGTTCTTAATATGTACGAAAATTTCCCGTTCTGGGCGACATTCTTTAAGGAGCTTGGATTTAAGGTTGTGCTTTCGCCGAAGTCAAGCCACAAGATTTATGAGCTTGGAATGGAGAGCATCCCATCCGAATCGGAGTGCTACCCTGCAAAGCTCTCGCATGGGCATGTTCAGTGGCTGATAAACAGCGGTGTTAAAACCATATTCCATCCCTGCGTTTTCTATGAGCACCAGGAAAACAAGGACGCACAGAACCACTTTAACTGCCCCATTGTTATTTCCTACCCCGAGAATCTTAAAAACAATGTCGAGGGGATTATCAACGGCGATGTAAGATATATCCGCCCGTTCATAGCGTTCACATCCGAAAAGACAGCCGCAAACAGGCTTGTTGAGGTCTGTGCAAAGGAATGGGAAATACCGGCAGACGAAGTTAGAAGCGCCGTCCACTCGGCTTGGCTGGAGCAGGCAAAATGCAAGGAGGATATCCGTGCCAGGGGCGCCGAAGCTCTTGACTGGATGGCTAAAAACAACCGTCCCGGAATCGTGCTTGCAGGTAGGCCTTACCATGTTGACCCTGAAATAAACCACGGCATTCCGGAAATGATATGCTCATACAACATGGCTGTTCTGAGCGAGGATAGTCTACCCATAAACTTTGAGCAGGATAAGCCGCTTAGAGTCAATGACCAGTGGGTTTACCATTCAAGGCTATATGCCGCCGCCGAGTTTATAAGAAACAGAAACGATTTGGAGCTTATACAGCTGAACTCCTTCGGCTGCGGGCTGGACGCAGTTACCACCGACCAAGTATCCGAAATTTTGGAGCGCTCGAACAAGCTTTACACTGTTTTGAAAATCGATGAGGTTTCAAATCTGGGCGCGGCAAGAATCAGAATCCGCAGCCTTATATCCGCAATGAATCAACGCGCCAAGCAGGGCATAACCGCCAAGCCCAGGACTGCCGCATACTCAAGAGCGGTGTTCACAAAGAAAATGCGCAGAGAAGGCTACACCATCCTATGCCCGCAGATGAGCCCGATACACTTCGACCTTTTGGAGCCGGTGTTCAAAAAGCACGGCTACAATATAGTCGTTATGAATAACGACAACCGCTCGGCAATAGATATGGGCTTAAAATATGTCAATAATGACGCCTGCTTCCCCTCTATAACAGTCGTCGGACAGATTATGGACGCGGTTCTTTCGGGCAAATACGATACCGATCGGCTTGCAATCATAATGTCGCAGACGGGTGGATGCTGCCGAGCAAGCAACTACATAGGCTTTATACGCCGTGCGCTTGAGAAAGCAGGATTAGGTCACATACCGGTAATATCCCTCAATGCCAACGGCATGGAGAAAAACGAGGGATTTGTTATAACACCTTCTCTGCTTTTAGCATCCGGCAAAGCAGTGGTTATTGGCGACCTTTTGATGAAGTGCCTGTTAAGAGTCCGCCCATACGAGGCTGTGAAGGGCAACGCCAACGCCTTACACAAAAAGTGGAAAAAGATAGCCATTGATTCGCTTGTAAATCCCAAATCAAGATGGAGCTATAAGGCAGTATGCCGGGGCATAGTGAAAGACTTTGACAGAATGAAGCTGAACAAGGAGCTTGTCAAGCCGCGTGTAGGCATAGTCGGCGAGATACTGGTTAAATACATGCCGCTTGCTAACAATCACCTCGTAGACCTGCTTGAAAAAGAGGGTGCAGAGGCGGTTGTCCCGGACCTTACCGACTTCCTTAACTACTGCGCATATAACTCGGTTTACAAGCATAGATTTTTAGGAACAAGCAGGATATCCTCACAGCTGGCGGAAACGGTTGTTAAGGCAATAAGGCTTCTTCGCAAGCCCGCTATAGATGCCTTAAAAGCAAGCAAACGGTTTGAGCCGCCGATGAACATTGAAGACATCGCAAAGCTTGCCAAACCGATAATATCGCTCGGAAACCAATACGGCGAGGGCTGGCTTTTAACCGGCGAAATGGCGGAACTGATACGCTCCGGCGTCCCGAACATAGTATGCATACAGCCTTTTGCCTGCCTGCCCAACCATGTAGTCGGAAAGGGAGCTATAAAGGCTCTGAAAAAGGAGTATCCGCAGGCAAATATAGTCGCAGTGGATTATGACCCCGGCGCTTCCGAAGTTAACCAGTTCAACCGCATAAAGCTTATGCTTTCAACCGCTCAGAAGGCACTTGAAAAGGAAAGGCAATCATCAGATACCGGGCATAAATCTGAAAATACAGAAAAAGCAACAGTTACGGAGAGCTGATTGTGGCGCAAAAGGCGAAAAACCAATGTCTTGCGGCTTTTGGACAAGGTAATATTATTGCCTGAGGAAATATTTGTGCCATTGAAATCGGCAGTTGCAAGGTAAGTTTTTTGTTAAAAGGGCATTAATATCTGACCGAGTGCCGGAGCAAGAATGGCTCAAGCCGGGTAATGATTGACAACATCCGCCGAATCCTGTCCAGCTTCTTTTCACGGCCGGAAGATCCGGGATGATATAAACTTTTCCGAGCGAGAGTGTATTGCGTTTGGCAAAGGCGATAAGGCATCTCCGTAAAATTGATATCCGAAAATGGGTCTTATCCTGTATATGGAGGGAACGGAATTAGAGGATATAATGTTTCAGGGGGATTGTGCAATCATCGGACGGCTAGGTGCATATTGTGGAAATGTTCGATATTTCAAGAGCGAAGCATATATGACTGAACGTGCTGTTGTATGCGCAAACGAAGAGAATGGTACGCAATATATGGCATATCTTTTGTCTGCCATGAATTTAGGGCGACTTTCAGGTCAATCTGCTCA
>CAZIOV010000019.1:0-7212 GCA_964541045.1 uncultured Oscillospiraceae bacterium
AAAAACTCCCCATGTTCGCCGCCAGCCGCTATATCACATATAACCGTGCGTGGACGGAACGCGCCCGCATTATGAAGTCGGCGGACGGGGCGGACAGATTTGCACGGGACGTTGCAAACGGTACATTACAGCAATTTCTTTTGAAGTGCCTGCTTTTCACCTGTACGGAAATGCAAAACCATATGCGTACATTTACAGGCAGCGACGGGCGTTTTTATCGCAATGAATTGTGCCTTGACGGTACAAACGGGGAAACAATCGCCCTGCGGGATATAAAAGCGTTAGAGCTTCACGAAAAAGAACAGGCGCTTTTGCGGCAATGGGAAACTGTTCTTGGATTTGCAAAAAGCTGTGAAGGCTATAACCCCGCATTGACTTATGGCGTTTATCAGATTTTTGCCGAATTGGACACGTCACACAAAGATGAAATAACGGGCGATACAATTTGGGATAATGTGGAATTGCATACAGCTTTGCAAGGCTTGAAACAGCTTGTAAAGGATTATTACAATTCTGAAATTGTCCCCGTGCTGTTTGAATATGAATTTGTAAAATGAAAGCGGTGTTATTATGACAGATATTGAAAAATTTGTTGTTTCTATGCCCCGTGAAAAAGTGCCGGAAAGCCGCCTTGTCGCTTGTTTGTCGCTTAAATCTGCAAATGCGGCTTGACGATATTAGACGATAAGCGACAAACGGCTGGCGGCTCCGCTCAGCGCAATACCTGTTCCCGCGGCAAGTATCGGTCTGCCTAAAGCCTTGGCAAAGCCCTCTCTGATACGGTTTTGCGGCAATTATCATATATTCAATTATATTAACGGCAGCTTTTACATAGAAGCTGCCGTTCCGTTTGCTTCATTTGTCAGCCAATACGAGACTGTTGCTATGAACTCACCGTTAGTCGGCTTGCCCTTAGCTTCGTTTATTGTAAAGCCGAACATCTTATCGATGAGCTTTAAGTCCCCACGTGTAAAACAGATGCCAACGGCATGTCTTATAGACCTTTCTACACACTGCGATGTCGTATCATACCGGTGCGCCACTTCCGGATAGATATCCTGCGTGATTTTTATGCGACTATTGGTCAGCGTCATTGAATAGTATATGTTGACCGCAGTGCAGATATATCTGTGTCCGCTCAGGTTCAGAGGAATGCCAAGCTTTAAGAGAAGCGGCGAAACTGCCAGCGGACTTCTGCCGGGAATAATCTTGTGTATCGACATCATATTTGCCCCTTTCATTTCATATGATGTATTTTATGATAAGATTATAGCATGATTTGCAGAATATTGGTGTCGAATTTTGCAGAAATATGATGGAGAAATCGAAAAATTTTCGCAATGAAATTGTGCAGGTTGAATAAGAGGCAAAAATACATAATGATAAGCGGCATTTTTAAAAAGCTGAGAGCTTATTTTTTTGCGACGTTTTGACTATCTCTTATACTTATGTTCATCTAGAGGTATGCAGACCATAAATGGTCAGACGGAGATTAGTATTAGGCGCGTCTCTATACGGATTCTTTGACGAAGTTTTGATTTGGCGCGCCGCTTTCGTCGCTCTCATTCTCTTCCTCTTTTTCGGTGATTTCCGAGCTATCAAACACTGATTTCCAAATGTCTTCGAACTTTTTAGACATTTTGCCGTTGAAGCTCCAGTAATCCTTAGAAAATACATAGATTATTAGTATAGCAAGTATAGAAATAATATTAAACAGCACGGCTCTGAATATTAGAAAGTCAGGCGGCACTCTGAATAACGTAACATTATATAATATCATGCAGAGCAATGCCATCATCGAAAATTCCTGAGTTTCAACAACCTCTCGAATTTTTCTGATTATTTTATTTTCATGTTTTTCACTGCAATCTCTGAATAAATTCAAAGAAGTCTCCCAATAGAAGCCGTCGGGGGTTTCATGCCTAACAATCATGTATGAAACTGTTCTTTGAATACCGCTTCTGTAATTGCTGACTTTCGCGGATGACAACAGAAGAACCACCAACGGCAGCAGGTACATTTCAGCTACGAAATTCGGAAGTTGAGGAGCAAATCCTATTATTGTTATCGTCGCTGTGATCGCAAACCTTGACCAGTTCTGCTGCATCTTAAGATTATCCGCTATTTCATCACGTAACATAAGGTATTCTGCATGTTTTTCTTTTGTCATTTGTCGTCACCCTTTCGCATTTATTGTATAAATATAGCTTTATTAGATTATAATATCGTAAAGCTGTTTAAAATCAAGTAATATGTATTTTTGCCATAAGTGAAGTCTTGGCGGCTGATTTATATAATAGTAATTGCTTGTAAAAATGTAACCAAAAAAGCGGCGCCAAGCCGCTTTGTAATGGATTTTGCGTCCGATTTTTTGCTTTCATTTCAGACGAAAACCAGTATTAATCTATGCTTTGATGAACTTTTCCGCAAATTCATTGATGAAAGCTTTTATTGTAGTATCAATCCGACTATAACAAAATCTTTTTATATGCACAGGAATGCCTCTGCTATTCCGCCGGAGAGGCAAGCATAGTATCTGCATAGCCGCCAAGTGAAACCGCATTACAAACAGCACTTTCATAGTTTGAAGAATCTAAAAAAGCAATGATTGCAGGATGAATACTATAATGTGCTGTTGCCAAATTTATAATCGGGATGGATATCATCAAGCGTATAGTCAATGTTAAAGTAAAATTTCTTGCTGATATACTCCCTTATAGCAAGTCTTGCTCTCATTTCGATTTGCCATATATGCAGCTGTTGAAACTGCCTGCGTTCCGCCGTCTGTCGGAGCTTCTTTGGCGTGAGGGTGTTTTTCGAGTATCGGGGACTTCCGGGCGCAGTCTCCGGCAAGTGTATCAAAAGTCGCGGTCCTTCCATTTTTAAAGGTTCTATTCACACGGAGCGGCTTTGTCTGCTCCTTTGCTTTTATTTTCATCTTCAATCATAAGCGCCTGCTTAAGCTTGGCCTGCCGAAGGGCAAGACCGTCCCTTGTGCCGTCTGACAACACGGACGTTTTAAACCGCTCTATATCTTCCTTCAGCGGAATGTCCGGCTTCGCGGGAAAGACCTTGCATCCCGCCACAGCTGCGCCGGAATTTCGGGCGGCTCTTTGCACTGCGGATACCGACGCTTCATCCGAGCGGACGCTGAAGATTAGGACGTTGTTGTTCCCTGCGAGCGCGCATATGGACCTTTTCCCGCACAGCTCACGTGCCTCAAGCAAAAGCAGGCTACGCTGTTCATAAGAGCCGCACTTGACTATTATGCAGGAAAGCGGCCAGACATCCCTCTTTTCAAGCTTTTCCGCAAGCATATCCACCGCATCCTCACAGATGACGTTGTATCTTGCACTGCAATGCTCCTGCCGTGAAAAAAGCGCAGTCAGCCGTTCTATCTGACTGCGCAGGCGGACATTTTCCTCCTCGGCAGCGGCAAGCCTTTTGCTTCCGTTCTGAGCCGAGACCGAAAGAGCTATCCCGCACGCAAGAAAGGCCACAATAATAGCAGCAAAGAGTACGCAAAGGTTTGACTTTGCGTTCAGGCAGGCGTTCCTGTCAAGGATCTCCGCAAAGGAAGTAAGGAGGCAGAGGCTGTATTCCACACCGCCGCATTCAAACCTTGCCCCGGAAGCAGCATAGCTGGCATTGTTAAGACGGATTGTTCCGTGAGCAGTGCGGTTTAAGGCAAGCCCGCGGATAAATTCCGCAGCGGATTCGGATGCAAAGTACTCCGTTGTTGTAAGGTCCTTGCAGCGGTCGGCCAGCTGAGGATCCGCAGCCATAATCATGCCGCCGCTTGAAAGGACCCAGTATCTGCCGGATGAGCAGTCAAGTGAGGAAACGAGTTCTCTAACCTCTTCCCCGCAGTTTGCTCCGTCTATAAGATTTATACGATCGAGCACCAGCTGAACGCAATCATCCTGCTGGTCGGCGTAAGCCTCTATCATTCCTTCCTCGTAAGCGTCAAGCTGAAGCCGGGCCAAAAGACCGGCCGCTAATATCATGGCGGCTGTGCACAGAACAACAAGCCATTCGCTCATCTCCCGCACTTTCTTTTTGCTGTTTCCGAGCATGGCTAACACTTCCTTATCAATAGCAGCTGATTCCGACAAAGGGCGGGTAAAAAATCTCCGGGTATTCGGCTCGAGCCCGATCTTCTATTCATCGGTTTGGTTAACGGCACGGCGTTTATGATGCTGAACATCCCGCAGCTTTTCTTTTCCTGACCAAAAACGTAACGAAAACTGCGGCAAGGCATATGCATATTCCTGCCGCCGCCCCTGTAGAGGTCCCGGCGGCGGTTACCCACCGGCTGCCGAGCATATAGAATTGCGAGCTTATGATTTTAACATCGGAAGCACCGTTAAGCCCGGCCCTTTTGGCGAGCATTCCAATATCAACCTTATACTCCATCTCCCACCGGTCGAGTGATTTTTCAGCATAGGCCACTCCGTAAATCAGGCCTGAGGCTTCCAGCTCCTCAAGGGTAGTGCTCGGATCAAGGCCGGTGTTTGCACCCACTATATAATACTTGCAAGCGCCGGCATCGTTCATATTCGCAGCATAGCCGAGATCTTCGGCAAAATGCAGCTGTCTATCCGTTCCCTCACTCACCAGTGCGGCGTGCAGATTGACCTCGCCGATATCGTTAACGCTCATATAAAATCTCCAAATTCCGCCAAGTTCCGAATCCTGCCCAGGCTGTTCGGCAGAAACAGTGTGACCGTAAACATATCCGTCGCCGCCGATGTAAAGTGCGCCGGTAGCTGCATGCCCGGTGAGCTGAATGTCCGAATGAGGGTAATTATTCCAGTCTGCATATTCGCCGTCAATAACGATTCCGCTTTGCACGGCAGCGGCAGCAGGAGTACATATGGCAGCTGCGGCAAAGCCTATCAGCATAACCGTGATTCTCTTGCGCGCTTTCGATATATTTATCATATATAAACTGCCTTTCCATGAGGAATTATGTAACCGGAGTAAACTTCCCCTTTTTATTTGTTTAATGCCGCAAGCCAAAGGATCCGTAAAGGCAAGCGGATGGCTAATTTCGCATGTATAACATATGGTGACATTTGACCATTGAGGCGTCAGCCGACAGACATTTGTCAGCTTCGTGGAAGTGTGCTTATTTTCTGTTAAAAAGCGTCTATTATATCGCCACAGCTCCATTGTATGGCGATTTTTTTACGATTCTATGCGGGCTGCCGTTACTGCCGCGCCTTTTATTTGAAAATCAGAAAACTCGGCGAATAAGCTTAACCGCAGCTTTTACTGCAATTATTGCTCCTGCGGCGACAGCAGCGAACGCTAAAAGCTTTTTCCGGCATGACTTCAAAAGCTGAGCATACACCTTCAAAGAATCGCCGAACGGATCAAAATGGGTTGCCCTGTTGTTTTGTATATAAACCGTTTGAATAGTAATTTCTTTTATCGGAGTGCCGCTTTCTTTGGCGGCAATAAGCATATTCGTTTCAAACTCAAATCTTTCGCCGGGGACGTTCATAAGATATTTCATAAACTCTGCCGAAACAGCCCTCAGCCCTGTTTGGGTGTCGCTGACGCTTACTCCGTTCATTGCCCGCATAAACCCTCTTGTTATCTTGTTGCCGAACATACTCCTTCGGGGAACCGACGGGTCGTCAAAATCTCGGCAGCCAAGCACAAGCGGAAGCGGCTTGCCGCCCGAAACAAGAGCCTCGGCGCATGCGATTATATCGCCAACTGTGTGCTGGCCGTCTGCATCGGCAGTAACGGCGCCGACCGCTGTTGGATAAGCGTTCAGGATATAATTGAATCCGTTCTTAAGAGCGCGGCCCTTGCCCAGATTAACGCTGTTTGTAACTATATCGCAGCCCATTTCCTTTACGGCGGGAAATATCTCTTTTCGGGCCTTTTCACCGCTTCCGTCGTCAACAATGACAATAGGACGGTTCCATGTCGGGGCAAGCCCCTCTATAAGCTTAATAAGAAGCCTGTCAGGATTCAGGGCGGGAATCAGCAAAACAATATCTTTTTGCGAAATGCAGAGCTTAGCCATTGCCTTTATTACCTTCTTTTTTACCATATTGGCAAAACAAGCCATCAATTTGAATTCATATTAACATAGTGAAAAATCAAAGTCAATACTTTTCCGGACTTTTTTCGACAAAAAAACCATTCCTTAAAGCTTTGGCGGGAATTATATAAGGAAATTCAGGCATTTGTGAGGATGATAGTTGTCGCTGATTTATACTTATATTCGTCTGGAAATGCACAAGGCAGGTCAAAATCCATCGGATGGTGATTTTGTGCCCGATATTTGTTATCGTTTTAGGCGGAAAATCAGTATTGACTTCTTTCCATGCTTCTCTTTGTGGCGCTTTTGTAAAGACGGTAAAAATCGCCTTGGAAAATCTTACCTCACAGCTTCATAATATCCTCAAGCCCCGCAAGAATAATCCTATCATACTTTTTCTTTCTCAACAACCGCATCAGTAAACCCGCTTTTCGAGAAAGGCACAAACCAAGTATCCCGGCGGTTCTTTGAAAAAACATCTGCCTTCTCCGTCAGCTTTTTCACCACGCCCAAATCCGGCTTTTCATTGCACCATTTGCACTCGCATATGAGATAATCCGCGCCGTCATTCGCAATCAAATCGATTTCAGCTACTCTTTTTTGTTACATCTCTATTGTAAACCTACACAAGTCATCGACAAGCTTTTCGCAAAACCCATTGATTTAAACTGTTATACTATAACACCGATCGACAGACACCTTAAAGCCCGATATAATAAAAGAAAAGTCGGAAAGAAGGAAAATCATGTCGATTTACAGCAAAGAGTTCAAAAGGAAGCAATCCGCCTGTCGGACGAGATAGGAAACAAGAAGGCAGCGGCACAGCTCGGAATACCGTATTACACGCCGGCAGACCGGCGGAACCGCAGCAAGCACAAGCTCAAGGAAACGGTTGCTACCTGTCAGCTGTTCTCGGCCGCTATAACGGAGAGATTCTTTCTGCCGCAATGGATACCAACATGAAAAAAGGAATTGTGCATCCGAACGGTAACGGAGCCGAAATTGCAGTACGGAAAGAAGAAACTCAGCGGAGCGATATTTCACAGCGACAGAGAAAACCGATACACAAGTGAAGCGTTCAAAGATGCTCTTAGGGATGCGGGATTTGTGAGAGCCTAAGCGGAGCCGGGCATTGCTTTGACAATGCCGGA
>CAZIOV010000019.1:7312-29697 GCA_964541045.1 uncultured Oscillospiraceae bacterium
ATGCGGGATTTGTGAGAGCCTAAGCGGAGCCGGGCATTGCTTTGACAATGCCGGAACGGAGAGTTTTTTGCTACTCTTAGGAAAGAAAAGATCTACAGAATTTCTGCATATAGGCTTACGAGAGAACAAGTAAAGACTATTGTTTTCAGATACATTTTCATCTATTACAACCGTACCGGGATATCCTCGGTCAATCCCGGAGGATTGCCGCCTGTTGTGTACAGGGAGCGGGCAAGGGCAAACTTGCCGTCGGCAGCCTTACGGCGACGCATCTGAATTATCTCGGTTCCGCTACTCTCCTGAAATTCAGATGCTTTTATCATCGTATATCATATTTTTAGGGAATTTTTTGACTGCACGTTTCTTGACAATTTCATTATGGCTCAGAGCTTTTTGCGTTATTATTCTACCCTATAAAATCGCTGCAAACCCATCGTACAGCGGTTTTGCAGCGATTTTGCTTAGGCACCCGGGCTGCCCTTACATAGAATTAGTATTATATCCACTTCACGGGCTGCGAGGCGGGTTTATTACTTGAAATACTTAACCGCAGCCTCGAACATGCGGATATTGTAGTTTCCGGGGACGTTGCGATAAAGCCCCGTTCCGACTCTTTCTGAGTGGCCCATCTTGCCGAACACTCTGCCGTCGGGCGAGGTGATACCCTCAATCGCGTATGCGGAATCGTTGGGGTTGAAGTGGATATCTCCGGTTGCGTTGCCATCAAGGTCAACATATTGGGTGGCAATCTGACCGTTGGCGGCGAGCTGTCTTATCAGTTCCTCGCTTGCAATGAATCTGCCCTCGCCGTGGGATATCGGGACGTTTACAATGTCGCCGACATTCATAAGGCTCAGCCAGGGCGACTTGTTTGAGGCAATGCGGGTGCGAACGATTCTGGACTGGTGGCGGCTGATGGTGTTAAACGTCAGCGTCGGGCAGCTTTCGTCGGTGTCGATAATCTTGCCGAACGGCACAAGACCCAGCTTTATAAGCGCCTGGAAGCCGTTACAGATTCCGCACATCAGGCCGTCCCTGTTTTCCAAGAGATCGGTAACGCCCTCTTTGACTGCGGCGTTGCGGAAGAATGCGGTTATGAACTTGCCGCTTCCGTCGGGCTCGTCTCCGCCCGAAAATCCGCCGGGAATGAATATCATCTGTGCAGATTTGAGCTTATCGGCAAAGCCTTCAACGCTTCTCGATATACCCTCCGCCGTCAGGTTATTTATTACTAAAATTTCAGGCTGAGCGCCTGCATCGGCAACCACCTTTGCGCTGTCGTATTCGCAGTTTGTGCCGGGGAATGCCGGAATAAGAACCTTGGGCTTAGCCGTCTTAATAGCCGCGGACTTATGCTCGCTTGCGCTGTAGCTGAAGTTTTCAAACTTAGTTCCGCTGTTCTTAATATTGCAGCTGTAAACGCTTTCAAGCTTGTTTTCGTAAGCATTAAGAAGCTCATTCAAGCTTACGCTCTCGCCGCCAAGGGTGATTGCGCCGTCTGAGGTAGTCTCGCCCAGAAGCTCGCCGTCTAAGTCTTCGGTTGCCTCCAATATGAAGGATGCATAGTCGTAACCAAAGATTTTGCCGACTGTTGCACTGTCGCTATACTTAAAGCCTATGCCGTTGCCGAAGCTCATCTTCATGACTGCCTCCGCAATGCCGCCCATGCCCGGAGTGTAGGCGCTGACTGCCTTACCATCCCGCAAAATTCCGGTGACCTTATTATATAAAGCTATCAGCGAATCTGTCTTGGGAAGACCGTTATCGTCAAATTCGGGGTGAAGAATGTAAACCTTGTGACCTGCCGCCTTGAATTCCGGGGATACTATATCTTTTACCTTTTCGGTGGTAACAGCAAAGGATACGAGCGTGGGCGGAACGTCTAAATCCTCAAAGGTGCCGCTCATAGAATCCTTGCCGCCGATAGCTCCAATTCCAAGCTCTAACTGAGCCTTGAACGCGCCTAAGAGAGCGGCCAACGGTTTGCCCCAGCGCTTGCCGTCCTTGCCCGGGTGCTCGAAGTATTCCTGGAAAGTCAGATACACATCCTCAAACCTCGCGCCGGAAGCTATCAGCTTGGAAACCGATTCAACTACTGCAAGGTAAGCACCGTGGTAGGGGCTGTTTTCTGTGATGAAGGGGTTATAGCCGAATGCCATAAGCGAGCAATCGTCGGTATGCTTTTTCTCGACCGATATCTTCTGTACCATAGCCTGAATCGGAGTGAGCTGATTCTTGCCGCCGAACGGCATGAGGACTGTTCCCGCACCGATGGTGGAATCGAATCTCTCGGAAAGACCGCGCTTTGAACAGATGTTCAAATCCTGTGCAAGCGCCATGTAATTCTCTTTGAATCCGCCCGAAACGGTCTTTTTAATGCTATTGGGGGCGGCGGGAGTAATGTTAATATGCTTATCCGCACCGTTTGAATTTAAGAACTCGCGGCTGATGTTTACGATTTCCTTGCCGTTCCACTTCATGACAAGCCTTGGCTCCGCCTTCACAACAGCAACCGGACGTGCCTGAAGGTTTTCTTCATTTGCAAGCTCCAAGAATCTTGAAACGTTTTCGGGTTCAACGACTACCGCCATTCTTTCCTGGGACTCGCTTATTGCAAGCTCGGTGCCGTCCAAGCCCTCATACTTCTTGGGGACGGCATTCAAATCAATTTCCAATCCGTCCGCCAATTCGCCGATGGCAACTGAAACGCCGCCTGCGCCGAAGTCGTTGCAGCGCTTTATCATAAGGCAGGCTTCCTTGCTTCTGAACAGGCGCTGAAGCTTTCTTTCCTCGGGTGCGTTACCCTTCTGGACCTCCGCGCCGCAAGTCTCAACCGAGTGAGCGTTATGGGATTTCGATGAGCCTGTTGCTCCGCCGATGCCGTCTCTTCCGGTGCTTCCGCCTAAAAGGATAACAACATCGCCGGGTGCAGGAACCTCTCTGCGGACGTTCTCAGCAGGGGTCGCCGCAATAACAGCGCCTATTTCCATGCGCTTGGCGGCATATCCGGGGTGATAGATTTCATCAACTATACCGGTTGCAAGGCCTATCTGGTTGCCGTAGGAGGAATATCCCGCCGCAGCAGTGGTTACAAGCTTTCTTTGCGGCAGCTTGCCCTTTATGGTTTCGCTTACCGGCTTTAAAGGGTCGGCAGCACCTGTTACACGCATCGCACCGTAGACATACGATCTTCCCGAAAGAGGGTCGCGTATAGCTCCGCCTATGCAGGTGGCCGCGCCGCCGAACGGTTCTATTTCGGTGGGGTGGTTGTGGGTCTCGTTCTTAAAGAGAAGCAGCCAGGGCTCCGACACGCCGTCAACGTCAACGTTTATCTTAACCGTGCAGGCGTTGATTTCCTCAGACTCGTCGAGCTTGTCAAGCTTGCCTTTGGCTTTTAGATACTTCACCGCAACAGTAGCCAAATCCATCAGGCAGATGGACTTGGTTCTGCCAAGCTCCTTTCTTACCGCCAGATACTGCTCATAGGTGGACTGCAAAAGCTCGTCCTCAAAGGTAACACTGTCAATAACTGTAAGGAAGGTGGTGTGACGGCAGTGATCAGACCAATAGGTGTCTATCATCCTGATTTCGGTTATGGTGGGGTCGCGGTGCTCAGACTTGAAGTATTCCTGACAGAAGGCGATATCGTCGGCATCCATGGCAAGGCCATACTGAGAAACGAAGGCTTCAAGACCGGCTCTGTCTAACTTTGTAAAGCCCTCAAGAGTGCGCACCTCGGTGGGGATATCGTATTTGATGTTTAGGGTTTCCGGCTTTTCGAGGCTTGCCTCGCGTGCTTCAACCGGGTTGATAACGTACTTTTTGATTTCTGCGATTTCAGTGCCGCTAAGCTTGCCATAAAGAGCGTAGACCTTGGCGGTGCGAATCAGAGGGCGCTCCCCCTGTGAAATTATCTGTATGCACTGTGCGGCTGAGTCGGCTCTCTGGTCGAACTGACCCGGAAGGTATTCAACCGCGAAAACATACGCCCCGGACAAATCTACGTCCGCTAAAGCGATATCGAGCTGAGGCTCGGAGAATACCGTTTTGGTGGCGTATTCAAAAAGCTCAGCAGATATATTTTCGGCATCGTAGCGGTTGATTACCCTGACGTTTTCCAAAGATGAAATCCCCAAAAACGCCCTTGCATCGCTCAGCAAAGCCTTTGCTTCATGCGCAAGCTCTCTCTTCTTTTCCACAAATACTCTGTAAACCATTATATCTATGTCAATCCTTTCTATTTCTTGGCTGAAAGCGCCCTTTTGCCTATATCTCTGCGATAGAAGGCGTTGCCGAAGCTGATTTTCTCAACCATATTATAAGCCGCCGAGATGGCGCTTTCAAGGGTCGGCGCAACAGCCGTCACACCTAAAACTCTTCCGCCGTTTGTTACAAGCTTGCCATCCTTTAAGGCCGCGCCTGCAACGTATACGTTTGGCAGAACATCCGCCGGAATGGCCATCTCATAGCCCTTTTCATAGGCTACAGGATATCCCTTCGAAGCCATGATTACGCAGCACGCACAACCGGAATCGAATTCAACCTCGACGTCAGAAAGAGTGCCATTGGTGGTTGCCTGCATAACCGTCAGCAGGTCGGACTTAAGAAGCGGCAGGACTACCTGAGTTTCCGGGTCTCCGAAACGGCAGTTATACTCAATCACCTTGGGACCGTCTTTTGTAATCATCAGCCCGAAGTATAGGCAGCCCTTAAAGGTTCTGCCCTCTTTATTCATAGCATCAATAGTCGGCAGGAAGATTTCTTTCATGCACCTGTCCGCGACTTCATCAGTGTAATAAGGATTCGGCGCGATAGTTCCCATGCCGCCGGTGTTCAGACCCTCGTCGTTGTCAAGTGCCCGCTTGTGGTCCATCGAGCTGACCATCGGCTTGACAGTTTTGCCGTCGGTAAAGCTAAGAACCGACACCTCGGGGCCTTCTAAGAACTCCTCTATTACAACCTGATTGCCGCTGTCGCCAAACTTCTTGTCCTGCATGATTTCCTTTACGGCGGCAAATGCTTCCTCGCGGGTCATGCACACGATTGCTCCCTTTCCGAGAGCTAATCCGTCAGCCTTGACGACCGTCGGGATGGGTGCGGCCTTCAGGTATTCAAGAGCCTTCTCGGCGCTGTCAAATACCTCATATGCCGCCGTTGGAATGCCGTACTTTTTCATCAAGTTCTTTGAAAATACCTTACTGCCCTCGATGATGGCGGCGTTTGCTCTGGGGCCGAAGCATGGTATTCCCTCGGCATCTAAAGCGTCAACACAGCCAAGAACCAACGGATCGTCCGGTGCGACCACTGCGTAGTCTATACAATTCTCTTTGGCAAACTTAACTATGCCGTCGATATCCTTAGCGCCAATATTGACACACTCGGCATCCTGTGCAATACCGCCGTTTCCGGGAATGGCATATATTTTTTCAACCGTTGGGTTTTCAAGGAGCTTTTTTATTATGGCGTGTTCGCGGCCGCCTGAGCCTACTACTAAAAGCTTCATAGCACTCACCAAATTCATCAATGGTGGAACAGGCGCATGCCGGTGAACGCCATAACCATGCCGTACTTGTTGCATCTTTCAATGCAGACATCATCGCGAATAGAGCCGCCCGGCTCGGCAACGTAGCTTACGCCGCTTCTGTGTGCTCTTTCGATGTTGTCGTCAAACGGGAAAAAGGCGTCGGAGCCAAGGGAAACGCCCTTGATAGAGTTAAGATATTCTCTTGCTTCAGCATCGGTTAGCGGCTCGGGCTTCCGGGTAAAGTACTTCTCCCAAACGCCGTCCGCGCAGACGTCCTCTTCATTTTTGTTGATATAGCCGTCAATAACGTTGTCTCTGTCAGGTCTGCCTATTGAGGGCTTGAAGGGCAGGTTCAAAACCTTGTCGTGCTGGCGAAGGAACCATGTGTCCGCCTTGCCGCCGGCGAGACGGGTGCAATGGATTCTTGACTGCTGACCAGCTCCAACGCCGATAGCCTGACCGTCGTAGGCGAAACATACAGAGTTGGACTGGGTGTATTTAAGTGTTATCAGCGAGATTATAAGGTCTCTTACAGCCTCTTCGGGAAGCTCCTTATTGTCGGTTACTATATTGGAAAGAAGCTCGCGGCTGATCTTAAAGTTGTTTCTGCCCTGCTCGAATGTGACGCCAAAGACCTGCTTATGCTCTTGCGGGTCGGGAACATAATCGGAGTCGATTTTAACTATATTATAGCTTCCCTTGCGCTTAGACTTGAGTATCTCCAAGGCCTCAGGCTCGTATCCGGGGGCGATGATGCCGTCCGAAACCTCACGCTTGATAAGATTGGCAGTGGTAACGTCGCAGACATCGGACAAAGCAACCCAATCACCGAAGGAACACATTCTGTCAGTTCCTCTTGCCCTTGCATATGCGCATGCGAGAGGTGAATCATCCAAGCCCTCGATATCGTCAACAAAGCAAGCCTTTTTAAGCTTGTCGGAAAGCGGGATTCCCACCGCCGCAGAGGTGGGGCTTACGTGCTTGAAGGAGGTTACAGCGGGAAGTCCCAAAGCTTCTTTAAGCTCCTTGACCAACTGCCAGGAATTGAAAGCGTCCAAAAAGTTGATATAGCCCGGTCTTCCGTTTAAGATTTCAATGGGAAGGTCGCTGCCGTCGTGCATGTAGATTTTAGAGGGCTTCTGGTTGGGATTGCAGCCGTATTTAAGTTCAAATTCTTTCATTGCTTTTCCTCCGTTTTTTATTTTTTATTCTTGTTTATCAGCCTTGTTTCCTCTTTGCCGGTTTCAAGGTCGGTGTATATAACGTAAAGGGAAATCTTATTGTCCTCGTTGAGATTTGCCCAAAGGGTGTCGGTGAATTCATCGATATCATCCGGGATTGCCACTCTTTCAGGCTCGCCCTGGAAGGTGGGAATGGGGTTTCCGTCGCAGACATATGTATGGATGAAGTGACCTAAGCCCGCAATTGGCGAATAGCTGAAAGCATAGCGGTTGCATGCGTTGCCCTCGGAGTCGGCGCTCTTGAGAATGCTCATATCATACTTGAAATCGCCGCTGTCGAATGTGAGCATGCCGCTGATTCTGGGAGTGAAGTTGGGCTTGTCAGGCTCAAACTCTCGCGAGGTCAGCGAGTCTGCAAAGCTTAAGCCCGCATTTACGCCGTTGCAGATAGTGTCGGTCTGGTCGCCGTTGGTGACAATTAGCTTGTTCTTAAGCCTTCTTACCGCCGCGTAGATAATCAGGCTGGGGTCCTCAACCTTTGAAGCGTCATACGGCTCGGTGAACAGCGCATTATTCCTTTCGACAAAGATTCTGTTGCGGCTGTTGGCGCTTCTGCCCATGATGAAGTAGGCGGAAACTGCCTTTTTTCCGTCAGCCGACTTGCCTATTACTATTCCTCTGCCGACATAGGTATTGTCCTTGATAAGCTCTCCGATGTCGTTTATTGCATAGATGTTCATTGCAATCTCTCCTGTCTATAAATCACTTTATTTGTTGACAATCTGCTCGCAGACTTTTTCCGCAGAGGCGGGAAGTATCTTCCACTCCGCAAGCTTCATCACACGCTTTTGCAAGGTCTCGGGGGTATCATCCTCGCGGACGGCGACAGCCTTCTGCATGATTATTTCGCCGCCGTCCGGTATTTCGTTTACGAAGTGAACCGTAGCGCCGGTGACCTTTACACCTTTTTGCAGGGCGGCTTCGTGAACCTTAAGCCCATAGAATCCGGTTCCGCAGAAGGACGGTATCAACGACGGATGAATGTTGATTATCCGCTTGGGGTATCTTTTGGTAAATTCGGCGGAAAGAATAGACAAAAATCCGGCAAGCACAATAAGGTCTATTTCCTCGCTGTCCAAAAAGCCGATGATTTTCCGCTCAAAAGCTTCCTGAGAGCCTAACTCCTTCTTAAGAACCGTTTCGGCGCGTATTCCCGCCTTTTTGGCGCGCTCCAGCGCATATGCACCCGCTTTGTTGGAGATTACAAGCACGATTTTGCCGCTTTTAAGCTCGCCCTTTGCTTCGGCGTTTATCAGCGCCTGCAAATTCGTTCCTCCGCCGGACACCAAAACTGCAATTCTGGCTACTTTTCCCATATGATAAACATCCCTTCCGCACGGCTTTATAAAAATTGTTTATTCAAGAGTAATTTTAACGTCAGAGCGGATTATCGAGCCTACCACATATGCCTGCTCGCCGTTGACGCGAAGTATCTCAATAGCTCTGTCAGCATCCTCGGGGGCTACTACTATGCTCATTCCAACGCCCATGTTGAAGGTGTTGAACATATCCCTTTCGCTGATTCCGCCGCGCTCGGCTATCAGCTTGAATATGGGCAGGACCTTAACGTCCGACTTGGCAATCTTAGCACCCAGACCGTCGGGAATGCTTCTTGGGATATTTTCATAGAAGCCTCCTCCGGTGATGTGGGAGATTCCCTTGACTTTAACGCTCTTTAAAAGCTCCATTACCGGCTTGACATATATCTTTGTTGGAGCGAGAAGAGTCTCGCCGACGGATTTTCCGTCTAAAATATCCAATGGTGTTTTGATGTCGGAATTCTCAACGTCGAAAACCTTTCTTACCAGCGAGAAACCGTTGGAGTGAACGCCGCTTGAGGGCAGAGCGATGATAACGTCCCCCTCGCGCATGGTTTTGTTGTCTATAATCTTATCCTTATCGACTACGCCTACGCTAAAGCCGGCAAGGTCGTATTCATCTATGGGGTAGAAGCCGGGCATTTCGGCAGTCTCTCCACCTATAAGAGCGGCGCCGGACTGAACGCAGCCGTCACACACGCCCTTGACTATATCGGCTATCTTTTCGGGGTAGTTCTTTCCGCAGGCGATATAATCAAGGAAGAACAGGGGCTTTGCTCCGCAGCAGATGATATCGTTTACGCACATCGCAACGCAGTCGATACCGACAGTGTCATGCTTACCCATCAGAAACGCAATTTTAAGCTTGGTTCCAACGCCGTCCGTTCCGCTTACCAAGACAGGCTTTTTAATGCCCTCGGCATCAAGCTCGAACAGCCCGCCAAAGCCGCCGACATCGGAGCAAACGCCCGCAGTCATAGTTTTGGCAATATGCTTTTTCATCAGCTCAACCGCTTTGTAACCGGCGGTTATATCCACGCCCGCAGCGGCATAGCTCTCGGATTTTGAGATCTCATTCATGAATATCATCGTCCTTTCTTTTTTCGTTGAAAGACAACAGCGCGAAAACCATATTTCTATAATTCTCACGCTCTTATCCCACTTATTTCAGGCTGTAATGTACCCGATTTTCGAGCACATCAAGCCTTAAATTAGTGCTCTATTCCTTGCCGTTCCAGCAATACGTACATATATTGTCGGGGCATATGCCTATGGCTTCGCACAGACCGTCCAAGGTCTGAAATTCCAGCGAATCAAAGTGGAGCTTCGAGCATATAGCCTTGCGCATTGCCTTGCCGCGCTCGGTTGAAGCATCGCTGTACTCATCCAGATGCTTCATGCCCTCTTCGCCCTCCAATTCCATTATGGTGGCGCGGGTAATAAGCTCCATCTCGCTGGTGGAGCGGGAGAACGCTAAATATTTGCAGCCGTACATAATCGGCGGGCAGGCCGAGCGCATATGAACACTCTTGGCGCCGTTCTCGGATAAGAATTCAACAGTCTCGCGGAGCTGCGTACCCCTTACAATCGAATCGTCAACAAACAGAAGGTTCTTGTCCCTGATAAGGTCATGAACAGGGATCTGTTTCATCTTGGCAACCTTGTTTCTGTCCTTCTGGTTGGAGGGCATAAAGCTGCGCGGCCAGGTGGGAGTATACTTTATGAACGGTCTTGCAAACGGCACGCCTGACTTGATGGAATATCCGATTGCATGCGGGGTTCCGGAATCCGGCACTCCGCAAACATAGTCAATATCGGGAAGACTCCCAGACTCCATATCGTTAGCAGCCATGATTTCGCCGTTGGCATAGCGCATGGTTTCAACCGTCCTTCCCTCGTAAATCGAGGTGGGATAGCCGTAATACGACCACAGAAACGCGCAGATGCGCATTTTCTTCTTCGGCGGCTGCAAAACATCAACTCCATCGGGCGATATCTCTACGATTTCGGCAGGGCCAAGCTCGCGGATGGTCTGATATCCTAACTTTGTGTACGCAAAGGCTTCGAAGGAGACGCAGTAGCCGTTATCGCTCTTGCCTATAGACACCGGCAGTCTGCCCAAATTATCCCTTGCGGATATGATATTGCCATTGTCCTTCAGGATGAGGATGGAGGCGGTGCCCTCAATAGTCTCTTGAACAAATCTTATTCCCTCGGCAAAGCTGGGCTTCTGGTTTATAAGAGCCGCAACAAGCTCACAGGAATTAATCTTTCCGCCGGTCATTGCGTTGAAATGCCCGCCCTTTGAGAAGTACTTTGCCAAGATTTCGTCGGTATTATTGATGATCCCAACTATGCAGATGGCATAGGTTCCCAAAGCAGAGCGGATAAGAAGCGGCGCAGGGTCAGAATCGTTTATGCATCCGATAGCGGAAAAGCCCTTCATCTGCTCGAAGATATGCTCAAACTTTGTACGAAACGGAGAATTCTCAATATTGTGGATATTGCGCTGAAGACCTATTTGCGGGTCAAAAGCGGCGATTCCTCCGCTCTTTGTTCCTAAATGCGAATGATAGTCAACTCCGAAAAACACATCGGAAATGACGTCGGTTTTCCCGACGGCTCCGAAAAATCCGCCCATAAAACTTTATCTGCCTTTCAAATATAATAAATCAAGCGAAGAAGAGCTTGGAAAGAGTCATCGGGTCAATATACTTGCCATCCTTATAAACTCTCATATTTCCGGAAGCTATTTCGTCGATAAGCATAACCTTGCCATCGGGGTCGTAACCGAACTCGAATTTGATGTCGTAAAGGTCGAGACCCTTTGCCTTGAGGTCGTCGGCGACTATCTTGGTTATCTGCCGGGTCATTACCTTAATATCGTCGTACTGCTCGGCAGTCATAACGCCTAGAGTAATAAGACCGTCCTTAGTTACCAGCGGGTCGCCCTTTTCGTCATTCTTGAAGGTGGTTTCAACGTACGCGGGGAGATCTGCGCCCTCTTCGCAGTAGTCGCCGTAGCGGCGGAAGAAGCTTCCCACTGCCTTATAGCGGCAGATGACCTCTAAGCCCTTGCCGAATACCTTTGCAGGAAGGACTTCCATGGTGGTATCGTCAAGATTAGCTCTTACATAGTGGGTTCTGATACCTGCGGCGTTGATCTTCTCGAAGAAGTAGCTGGACATTCTAAGGTTAACGTCGCCCACTCCCTCGATTGTTAAGCCTACGGAATTCTCTCCGGGGTCGAAAACACCGTCCTTGCCGGTGCAATCGTCCTTGAACTTAAGAAGATAATTTCCGTTGTCAAGTGAATAAACGTTTTTGGTTTTGCCCGTGTAAACTAACTGCATGATAATACTCCTCTAAAATACAACTTTTTAAAGCTAAACCGATTGATTTACAAGCCCAGGCGTGAAGCCACCTCAGCGTCCTTTTTAAGAACGGTTTCGGTGCCATTTGCCCTAAGGTCAACAAGCTTTTTATACAGCTCGTCATCCGACACCGCCAATATTTCGGCGCAAAGCAAAGCGGCATTAACGCCTCCGTTTATCGCTACAGTTGCAACAGGTATGCCTGAGGGCATCTGAACCGTGGATAACAAAGCGTCAACACCGTCGAGTACTGATGATTTACAAGGTATGCCGATAACAGGAAGTGAGGTGTTTGCCGCAATCGCTCCCGCAAGGTGGGCAGCCATTCCTGCCGCACATATAATTGCCCCGAAGCCGTTTTCATAGGCAGAGCGTGCAAAATCCCGCGCTTCGTCCGGCGTTCTGTGCGCCGAGTAGATATGAACCTCGAAGGGGATTTCAAGGGATTTTAAGGTATCAACAGTTTTCTGAATGATTGGCAGGTCACTGTCACTGCCCATGACTATTCCGATTTTCTTCATAACTATGACTCCTTCCGCAATAATGAAATACAAAAGGGCGCACCCGTCCTCATTAAAAAGAACCAAGTGTGCCCAGACGGTCGGCAATCTGCTTGTCCATCGTTTAACGGCCTTTTCGGCGTTAAACGCTTGACAAGCATAATTTTCTGCTCCCATGCGGTACTCCGCCGACAGCTCAGGACTAAGTGCAAGGGCTGTTTTTCCGTCAGTCACAGAAA
Organism: uncultured Oscillospiraceae bacterium; assembly: GCA_964541045.1. Classification (GTDB taxonomy): domain Bacteria; phylum Bacillota; class Clostridia; order Oscillospirales; family Ruminococcaceae; genus Faeciplasma. The sequence continues at coordinate 19,510 of CAZIOV010000019.1, forward strand.
ACAATTAAATTTTAGGTGTAATCCGCATACAACGGCGGCGTTTTTGTTTGCCGTCAGCAGATTAAAAACTATATTTTAAGTATATCAAATAATTTGATTTTCGTCAAGACTGACAAACAAAAAATACTAACTTTGTCGAGTGTCACAATATGCGGGGCGATATTGTCGGGTTTCTTTGTCAGTAAGCTAAAACGCGGGTTTACAGCACTAAAGCAGCCCCCGCAAGTCTGTCCTGCGGGGCAGTGTGTATGTTTCATTCACGGATTTTGCGAGTTGGCGAGCAAAGTAGAAATGAACGTTGTTGATGGTGAGATAGTCAACCTTAGTGACATTTAAGGGAATTTCAAAGCTTAATAATATAGCATCGCGATCGTTTTCATCTCCTGTCCCTATCACGCGCTTGGAACTTCTTCCGAAAACTTTTCGTCCGCGGCACTCATTGCCTCTAAAAAGGATATTTTTCCATTGCTTGTTCTACTTCCCAAGAATATGGCTTCTGAATCTGCTCCTCCGCAGCGAAAGGTAAACGTCGTTCACACATACCTCCGACGCTCGGCTTTCGCCGAAAATTTTTAAGGCAATGCCATTAAGCAGACTGCCGTATTTTTTCCTGAGTAGCCGAAACGGCAAGCTCAGCGTGCGCAAAGTAAAGCTCTATTTTCTGTTAGTCTTCCAAGGGTCTTCCTCCTTTAATGTCCTTCACCCTTTAAGTAACGGTTTATAGGAAAATGGTTGCGGCTTTTGGGAAAAGTTTTTTAAAAAAGCTTCCATGTCCTGTAATGGCAGAAGAGCAAATGCGAGCAAGCCGACAAATTTTAGGAGACATCCGCGAAGCGCTGCCGGGTCAAGGGCGCCAATCCTTGCAAGGTCAAGGGCGAGGAGTCCTTGTCGCTCCCGCAGGAGCGAAAATCCCAGTGTAAGCAAGCGCAGGATTGGGAGAAGCACTAATTCCGGCCTTAACGGCCGAAATAAGTGCAAACAGTCCGGTGAACTGTTTGGCGCGGTAGACCCTCACCGGGGTGTACCGATTGACGTGCGACGAGTACGTCAATGACTGCACAAAGTAATAGCTACCGCCACACCTTGATATATGCACACCGTACGATTACCGTTTAAATATATCACCCCTGCCGCGTCTCGCAATAAATGCAGCGATATATCCCGCCGTCTTTGTCAGTCAGCTTAAACGCCTGCCTAAGCTCCTGCTCCTCCGAGGTTATGCAACGGGTGTTGCGGCAAACGAACTTGTCATAGACAATTTCCGCCTCGCTGTCCTCAGTCGGCACATAAGGAACATCATTCTCGATAAGTCCAAGCAGCTTCATAATAAGCGCCATGCGGATGAATTTGCCATACCTCGCCTGCTTGAAATAGCAAGCGCGCGGGTCGGAGTCCACTGCAACCGAGATTTCGTTCACCCTCGGTAGCGGGTGCATAACTATCATATCCGGGCGGGCGAGCTTCATCTTTTCGGCTGTGAGGATGTAGGTGTCCTTAAGGCGCAGATATTCGTCGTCGCTGACAAATCTCTCCCGCTGGATGCGGGTCATGTATAGGATATCCAAGTCGCCGATCACTTCCTCAAGAGATTCGGACTGAACGTAGGGTATTCCCTTGTTGGCAATATACTCCCGGCGGACAAAGCCCGGAAGCTTTAATTCCTCCGGGGATATCAGCACGAACTTAACGCCGGAGTATTGCGACATCGCGCCTATCAGCGAATGAACGGTTCTGCCGAACTTCAGATCCCCGCATAATCCAACGGTGAGGTTATTCAGTCTGCCCTTTTCGTGGCGAATGGTCATAAGGTCGGTCAATGTCTGGGTGGGGTGGTAATGCCCTCCGTCTCCGGCGTTGATTATCGGCACGGTGGAGTGCTGGGCGGCGACTATCGGCGCGCCCTCCTTGGGGTGGCGCATCGCTATTATGTCTGAGTATCCCGAAACCATGGTAACGGTATCGGCAACGCTTTCGCCCTTTGCCGCCGAGCTTGAAGCCGCCTCGGAGAATCCCAAAACGTTTCCGCCCAACGAGAGCATTGCCGATTCAAAGCTAAGGCGGGTTCTGGTGGATGGCTCGTAGAAAAGAGTCGCAAGTATCTTATGTCGGCAAGCTTCGTTGTATTTCTGCGGATTATTGATGATATCGTCGGCAACCTCAATGAGCCTGTCGATTTCCTCAACGCTCAAATCAAGGATGTTTATAAGATTTCGCATATTGTCACCTCTCCGGAAAGCATTACTTCGCGCCATTTACAGCTAAATAATTCCTGATCCGCCGGACGTTTTCGGCGTTTCGTTCGTCCTCTTCAAGATACTCTATGATGTCATAAACATCAACAACCGAATATACTGGGAAGCCGAATTCCTCCTCGATTTCTGCCATAGCGCCCTTCTCGCCTCTGCCTTTTTCCTTGCGGTCTACCATGATAAGCGCCGCTGCGACCTTAACGCCCTTAAGGCAGGAAAGTATCTCCATGCTTTCACGGATGGCTGTTCCGGCAGTTATAACGTCCTCGGTGATAACAACCTCCTCGCCCTCGCAGGGGATATATCCCACAAAAACTCCGCCCTCGCCGTGGTCCTTGGCTTCCTTGCGGTTGAAGAAGAAGGGAACGTCCAGCCCGTGCCCGGTAAGCGCAACGGCGGACGATACCGCAATTGATATGCCCTTATATGCAGGACCGTAGAGGACGCAGCGCTTATCCCCTATTTTTTCGGAGTATGCTTTGGCGTAGAACTCGCCCAGACGGGCTATCTGCGCGCCGGTCTTTATCTCTCCGGCGTTAATGAAATAGGGTATCTTTCTTCCACTCTTGGCGGTAAAGTCCCCGAACTTGAGGACGTTTGCTTGCTTTAAAAAGTCGATAAACTCTCTCTTATATGCTTCCATGTCAGTCTCTCCTTCCATCAGTCAACAAATTCCGCGATGCATCTTTCATATGCGGCAACGGGGTCTTCTGCGGCAGTTATCGGTCTGCCCACTACTATATAGTCCGAGCCGATTTTTTTTGCCTCGACCGGGGTCATGACCCGCTTCTGGTCGCCCTTTTCGCCGTCTGCAAATCTTACTCCGGGTGTTACGGTTATGAAATCCTTTCCGCAAGCCTCGTGAACCTTGCCCGCTTCGAGCGGAGAGCATACAACGCCGTCCAGCCCTGCGCACTTGGCGTTCTGGGCGTAGTGCATTACAACCTCGTCTATGGGATGGCTGATAAGCAGATCCTCCTCCATGGCCTGCTGGTCGGTGGAGGTCAGCTGGGTCACGGCAATAAGAATCGGGCGGGTGCCGTCCCGGCGGGTGAGGCCTTCTATTGCCGCTTCCATCATGCGTTTTGTTCCGGAGGCGTGAAGGTTGGTCATATCAACATCCAGGCCCGAAAGAACAGCCATCGCCTTTTTTACGGTATTGGGAATATCGTGAAGCTTTAAATCAAGGAAAATCTTGTGACCGCGAGCCTTGATTTCACGGACGATCTGCGGGCCCTCAGCGTAGAATAGCTCCATGCCTATCTTGACAAAAGGCTTCCTACCGGGAAATTTATCCAGAAAGTTCATTACCTGCTCTTTAGATGAAAAATCGCAGGCGACTATAACATCTTTACCCATTGTGTGCTCCTCCTATTATATCCGTAAGATTTTTTATACCATATTTGTCCATAGCTGCAGGCAGCTCCTCGATGATATGCTTGCAGACAAGCGGCTCGACAAGGTTCGCAGCGCCTATCTCGACGGCAGTTGCCCCGGCGAGCATCATCTCGATAACGTCTTTGGCGTTAGATACTCCGCCCATTCCCACTACAGGAATTTTTACGGCGTCATACACCTGGTAAACCATCCTTAGCGCCACCGGCAGGATTGCCGCACCCGAGAAACCGCCCATTTTGTTGGCGATAACCGGCTTTTTGGTGCGCAGATCGATTCGCATGCCCAAAAGGGTGTTTATAAGGCTTATGCCGTCCGCGCCGGCGTCCTCACATGCCCTGGCTATTGACGCTATATCCGTAACATTCGGTGAGAGCTTTATTATTACCGGCTTGCTGGTTACGGCCTTTACAGCTCCGGTCACCTCGGCAGCCGCTTTGGGTTCTGTTCCGAAGCTCATTCCTCCGCCGTGGACGTTGGGACAGCTGACGTTAACCTCCAGCCATCCGACCTCCTCACATTTATCTAAGCGTTCACAGGTGTAGGCGTAATCCTCAACTGAAAAGCCGCTGACGTTCGCCATTACCTTCTTTCGGAACACAGCTTTCATCTTAGGAAGCTCCTCGGTGATTACCTTTTCCACGCCGGGGTTCTGCAAGCCTACTGCATTAATCATTCCCGCAGTACACTCGGCTATTCGCGGGGTGGGATTGCCGAAGCGCGGCTCGCGGGTGGTGCCTTTAAATGAAAAGGTTCCCAGTATGTTTATATCATAAAGCTCGGCAAACTCATAGCCGTAGCCAAAGGTTCCGCTTGCAGGGACAACCGGGTTGTCAAGTGATTTCCCGCACAAATTTACCGATAATCTGTTCATTTGCCGTCCTCCTTATCCCAGATGATTTCCTCGCTGTTCATAACAGGTCCCTCGCGGCAGATTCGCTTGTTGCCGGTCAAGGTGCGGCAGGAACAGCCCATGCACGCACCGAAGCCACAGCCCATTCTTTCCTCAAAGCTATATTGCCCCGGGGTTTTCATCACCCTTGACATTGCCCGAAACATCGGCTCGGGACCGCAAGTGTAGAAAAACGTATAGTCAAGCCGCTCGATTATATCGGTGACGAAGCCCTTTTCGCCGTAGCTGCCGTCTGCCGTGGCGACGTATACATCAGCACCGAGCGCCTTGAATTCCTGCTCATAAAAGACATCATCCTTGGAATTGAAGCCCATAACTGCGGTCGGCTTAACGCCCTTAGCAATCAGCTCACGGCAGAGCTTATACAGAGGCGGAACCCCCACTCCTCCGCCGACAAGAAGCGGTCTATTCCCGCTTTTATCGGTGTTATAGCCGTTGCCAAGGCCGGAAAGAGTGTTTATCTCCATGCCCGGTGTTAGCCGTGACATAAGTTCCGTCCCCCCGCCGACAACCTTGTATATAAGCGTAAGCCCGTCCGACGAACAGTCGCAGATCGATATGGGGCGACGAAGGTAGAAGCCGTCAAGCTTTAAATTGACGAACTGACCGGGGACGGTGATTGCCGAGGTATTGCCCGAAAGGATCATCTTAAAAACGTCCTTGGCGATTTCTCGGTTTGATACTACTTTATAGATAACTTCCTTCATATTAACTCCCATCAAGCGTCGATAGTGGAAACGGTTATGGTGGTTTCCTCCAAGACGTCCAGAAGGACCCGAACCGTATCAAGTGCTGTGAACATTGTAATATTATTGTCGGTCGCAAGGGTTCTTATCTTGTAACCGTCGCTGGCGTGACCCATCGAGCCTATTTCTGCGGTGTTTATGACATATGCAATGTGACCCTGGCGCAGAGCGTCTGCGATTTCGTCGCTTCCCTCGCTCAGCTTGGCAAGAGTTCTGGTTCTTATACCGTTCTTGCGCAGAAAGTCGGCTGTTCCCTTTGTTGCCTCAATGTTGAAGCCCAGGTTATAGAATCGTCTTATAAGCGGCAGAGCTTCGTCCTTGTCCTTATCGGCTATGGTCGCGAACACTGTGCCGTAGTTCTGAAGATGCATTCCGCTCGCCTGCAAGGCCTTATACAGCGCACGGTTAAGCTTGTCGTCATATCCTATAGCCTCGCCGGTGGACTTCATTTCGGGGGAGAGGTAAGCGTCCAGCCCGCGTATTTTCTGGAAGGAGAATACCGGCACCTTGACATACCAGCGCTTCTTTTCATCCGGATAGATATCGAATATTCCCTGCTCGCGGAGCGATTTTCCCAAAATTACCTCAGTCGCAATATCCGCAAGGCTGTATCCGGTAGACTTTGAAAGAAAGGGAACAGTTCTCGACGAGCGGGGGTTAACCTCTATTATATAAACATTGTCGCTCTTGTCAACTATGAACTGGATGTTGTAAAGACCTATTATTCCTATTCCCAAACCGAGCTTTTTAGCATACTGCAATATTGTTCCCTTTACCTTGGGTGAGATGCTGAAGGTCGGATAAACGCTTATGGAGTCGCCGGAGTGAATGCCTGTTCTTTCGACCAGCTCCATGATTCCGGGGACGAAGACGTTTCTGCCGTCGCAGATGGCGTCTACCTCGACTTCTTTGCCGATGATATACTTATCGACCAAAACCGGCTTGTCTGCGTCTATTTCAACTGCGGTTTTAAGGTAATGCCTCAGCTGCTCCTCGTTTGCGACAATCTGCATGGCTCTGCCGCCCAAAACGAAGGAAGGGCGAACCAAAACCGGATATCCTATCTCGGCGGCAGCCGCAACGCCGTCCTCAACGCTTGTAACCGCCTTGCCCTTGGGCTGGGGAATATCAAGCTCCAAAAGGAGCTTTTCAAAGCTGTCCCTGTTTTCAGCCTTGTCTATCGCTTGGCAGTCGGTGCCTATTATCTTGACCCCGCGGTCATAGAGCGGCTGGGCAAGGTTGATGGCGGTCTGTCCGCCCAAGGAGGCTATAACGCCTTCTGGCTTCTCAAACTCGATGATGTTCATAACATCCTCGGGCGTGAGCGGCTCGAAATAAAGCTTGTCCGAGGTGGTATAGTCGGTCGAAACGGTTTCGGGGTTGTTGTTTATAATGATGGCTTCATAGCCGGACTTTTTGATTGTGTTAACGGCGTGGACGGTGGAATAATCGAACTCAACGCCCTGACCGATTCTTATCGGGCCTGCGCCCAGAACTATAATCTTTTTCTTGTCAGAGAGCTTTGAGCGGTTATTGCCGGTGTAGGAAGAATAGAAGTAAGGGATATATGTGCCTGTGTGCAGGGTGTCCGCCATACGGTATATCGGCATGATGGCGTTAGATTTACGCATGCCGAACACCTCGGTCTCCTCGACTTCCCAAAGCTTGGATATATAAGCGTCCGAGAAGCCCATCTTCTTGGCGGCTTTGAGTGTTTCGATATCGCCCTTGTTATCCTCTATGACCTTCTCGAAGTCGACTATCCGCTTGAGGGCTTCAAGGAAGTAGGGAGCTATCATGGTGAGCTTGTAAAGCTCCTCAACCGTCGCGCCGAGCCTTAAAAGCTGAGCGGTGGCGAAGATGCCGTCGTCGCGGAAGTCCTTAAGATACTCTTCAAGCTCCTGGCTTGACTTGCCGTCGAATTTGGGAAGCCGGAAATGCGTACAGCCGATTTCAAGGCATCTTACGGATTTAAGTAGGCACTCTTCCAAAGTCGAGCCAATTCCCATAACCTCGCCGGTGGCCTTCATCTGAGTGCCGAGCTTGTTTGAAACGGAGGAAAACTTGTCAAACGGGAATCTTGGAAGCTTGGCAACCACGTAATCAAGGTAAGGAGCGGTTGCTGCCGTGGTGTTGGCTATCTTGATCTCGTCCAACGTCATGCCCACGGCTATCTTTGCGGTTACCTTTGCTATCGGGTAGCCGCTCGCCTTGGATGCAAGCGCCGAGGAGCGCGAAACTCTGGGGTTGACCTCTATCAGATAGTATTCGCTCGAATTGGGCGAAAGCGCAAACTGAACGTTGCAGCCGCCCTCGATTTTAAGCGCTTTTATGAGCTTTATTGCAGAATCGTTAAGCATTTTTAAGTCGTGGTCATTAAGGGTCATTATCGGGGCAACAACTATCGAGTCACCGGTGTGAACGCCAACGGGGTCAACGTTTTCCATGCCGCAGATGGTGATAACATTGTCCTCACCGTCGCGCATCATCTCGAATTCTATCTCCTTAAAGCCCTTGACGCTCTTTTCAATCAGCACCTGATGAACCGGCGAAAGCTTGAAGGCGTTTGTTCCGATATCGATAAGCTCCTCCTCGTTGTTGGCAAAACCTCCGCCGGTGCCGCCCAGTGTGAACGCAGGGCGCAGAACTACCGGATATCCTATATCAAGTGCGGCATTTTTGGCTTCCTCAAGCGAGTAGGTTATTTCCGAAGGAACGGTAGGCTCGCCGATTGACTGGCAGAGCTCCTTGAAAAGCTCCCTGTCCTCAGCCTGTTCTATGCTCTTGCTGCTTGTGCCCAAAAGCTCGACCTGGCATTCTTTCAAAACGCCTTTCTTTTCAAGCTGCATAGCCATGTTAAGACCGGTCTGGCCGCCGATTCCGGGAATGATGGCGTTAGGGCGCTCGTATCTCAAAATCTTGGCAATGTATTCAAGAGTCAGCGGTTCCATATACACCTTGTCTGCGATGGCGGTGTCGGTCATAATGGTTGCGGGATTGGAGTTGCACAGAACAACCTCGAAGCCTTCCTCTTTAAGAGCAAGGCAGGCCTGGGTTCCTGCATAGTCGAATTCCGCCGCCTGACCTATAACAATCGGTCCCGAGCCGATTATCATAATCTTTTTCAAATCTTTTCTTTTTGCCATAATACTTCCTCCGATGTATATATAAGTTTTTAGCGATTTATTGTTTCTGCAATAAGTGCGTTACCGCCGGTGGCTATCCATCTTCCAAAGACCTCACGTCCCGCAAACGGCGTAGCCCTGCCCATGGTGGCAAAGCTTTCGGGATTTATTATATACGGCTTCGAGACTTCGAACACCGCAAAGCCCGCTTCGCCGCTCAGTCCGAATCTTTGGCGGGGGGTTTTGCTCATAAGCTCAATAAGTCTTTCAATGGTGATTACTCCCTTTTGGACGAACTCCGTGTACATCACCGCGAAGGCGGTTTCCAAGCCCACAACCCCCATCAGGCTCTTTTCAAGCCCGCGCGACTTTTCCTCAGCGCTGTGCGGGGCGTGGTCGGTGGCTATCATATCTATAGTGCCGTCCTTGATTCCTTCTATCAAAGCCTCTTTATCCTCGCGCGAGCGCAGGGGCGGGTTCATTTTAAATCTGCCGTCCTCCTGCAAATCGTCATCGCAAAGGGTGAGATAATGCGGACCTGTCTCGCAGGTGACGTCCACACCGGTCTTCTTCGCCTGGCGGATTAGCTCAACGCTTTCCTTGGTAGAAATATGGCAGACGTGATACTTCACCCCGGTCTTTGCGGCAAGCTCTAAGTCCCTTGCTATCTGGGCGTATTCGCTTTCCGCGCATATTCCCCTGTGACCGTGCGCATGAGCGTATTCGCCGTCGTGGATATATCCGCCTTTTAAAAGCGAGTTAATCTCGCAGTGGGCGGCTATAATCTTATCAAGCTCCTTGGCTTTGCGCATGGCCGAAAGCATCATATCTTGTGACTGCACTCCCCTGCCGTCGTCTGAAAAAGCGCAGACATATGGCGCCATGGCCTCCATATCGGCTAAGCAATCCCCTTTTTCGCCTTTTGTTATAGCGCCGTAGGGATGAACTCTTACGCAGTGAACAGAATCCCTCTTAATAATATCAAGCTGGACATTAAGGCTCTCCAGGCTGTCTGGGACGGGGGCAAGATTCGGCATGGTACATACGGCGGTATACCCCCCATGAGCGGCCGCAAGTGAGCCGGTGCGTATAGTCTCCTTATATGAAAAGCCCGGCTCTCTGAAATGAACATGAACATCACAAAGGCCGGGAACAACAATATAACTCTCAAGGGAATCAGGCAATAAGCCTTTGCGCGAAAGAAGTTCAAAGGCGGAATCGGCGGCGGATTTTTCGCAGACGGTTTTTATTCCTGACATCATATCTGAAACCTCCAAATAAAACAAAAATCCTGCTTTTTAAGCAAGATTACATACAAAGCCGCACAGCTGCAAAGCCCTTGGAAAGAGCCGGAGCCGCTGCACGAAATATCAGCCAATCTTGCCGGTATCACTGTACCAACTTAAAAATTGCTTTTTCTTTTTCATATAGCGCACGCAGGCCAAGGCCGCAGAAAAGCCGGGTCCAAAGCGCTCACACTTCATAAAGTATATCAGATGTTTCTGTGATTGTCAACAGCTTCGCGGCACATTTTTATACTTATTTCCTACTAAAAAGTACCGCTCATGTGCAAATAGCAAGACTCGCCCGGCAACAAAATATTTTTCAAAATAAATTAAAAAAAGCGCATAGTATGACATAATACTACACACGAATATGTTAATATTTGGAAAAGAAAAGAAAAACATCTAAATAAAGTTCTATAAATAGCATTGAGCAAAACACCCCCTCCGCCAACAAAAAGCCGAATAAAAATCTGT
>CAZIOV010000020.1:0-25192 GCA_964541045.1 uncultured Oscillospiraceae bacterium
TCGGGGCCGATGCCGTCGCCCCTGATTAAAGCAATATTCTTAACCATTGTTATATTCCTTTCTTGAAAAGTGGGTTGTGAGTCAAATACAAGCATGAAAAACACGCCGCGATGCGCTAACGGGGCAGTCCTTGCGGGGCCGAGGGGCGGCGCCCCTTGTCGCTCCCCATATGGAGTGAAATCCCCAGCGTAAGCAAGCGCAGGATGGGAGCTAAAACAGTCCAGTGGACTGTTACCTCCTAAACAAAAGTTGGACATTTCCGCCCTGCAATTGCAGACAATAGTACAATATATGCTCAGGCTTTCCCGCCGAAGCAAAAGTACTGCCAAGGACGTAGGAAATGTGATGCGCGGCGGCAAACAAAAGTACGAAGATTACAAAGTAGTGGCCGCCGTCTACCCTCGCCGGGGGTCTCCCGATTGGCGCCTCGCGCCAATGACTGCACTATCTTTAAATCCAATCAAACTAAAATACAATTACAAGCTGCCCACTTCAACAACCCAAACCCGCAGAAACCCTACTTCTCCTTAATAGACTTAAGCAGTCCGCCCGCCCTGATAATATTTTGAATAAACTCCGGGAACGGCTGAGCCTTAAAGGTCTTGCCCTTGGTGATGTCCTTAATCTCACCGCTGTCAAAGTCGATTTCGACCTGATCATTTGCTTCGATTTCGTTGCAGGCTTCCTCGCATTCCAGAATCGGCAAGCCTATATTGATGGCGTTGCGGTAGAAGATTCTCGCGAAGCTCTTCGCGATTACGCATCCGGTGCCGCATGTCTTAATTACCAGCGGAGCGTGCTCTCTTGACGAGCCGCAGCCGAAGTTCCAGCCCGCAACCATTATATCACCAGCCGAGACTTTCTTTACAAATTCGGTGTCTATATCCTCCATGCAATGGGCGGCAAGCTCACGCGCGTCGGAGGTATTTAAGTATCTTGCGGGGATGATAACGTCGGTATCCACATTGTCGCCGTATTTAAAAACTTTTCCCTTAGTGTTCATATATTCATCCTCCTCGATATCAGAGCTTATACTCGGTGATGTATCCCGCCAGAGCGCTTGCGGCGGCGGTCGCCGGGGAAGCAAGATAAACCTCGCTGTCAACGTGGCCCATTCTTCCGACAAAGTTGCGGTTAGTTGTGGCTATGCACCTCTCGCCGGCGGCCAGAATTCCCATATATCCGCCAAGGCAGGGACCGCAGGTAGGGGTTGAAACAACCGCGCCGGAATCTATGAACGAGGTCACATATCCGCGCTCAACACATTCGCGATAAATTGCCATTGTCGCCGGGATGATTATGCAGCGAACGCCGGGGGCAATTTTCCTGCCGTTCAGCACATTGTAGGCGGTTTCCATGTCCTCCATTCGTCCGTTGGTGCAGCTTCCTATTACCGCTTGGTCAATCCTTATGTCGTTAAGCTCGGATGCGGGCTTGGTATTTTCTGGGAGATGTGGGCAGCTGACTGTCGGTGTAATTTCGCTGAGATTGATGTCGACAACCCGCTCATACTCGGCGTCGGGGTCGGCTTCAAACAGCCTCGGTTCGCGCTCGCAGCGGTCCTGCATGTATTCAAGAGTAATATCATCAACCGGGAAAATGCCGTTCTTTGCACCGGCTTCTATTGCCATGTTGCATATGCAAAGGCGGTCGTCCATCGAAAGGGACTTCACGCCGTCACCGCAGAACTCCATGCTCTTATAAAGCGCACCGTCAACGCCTATCATGCCGATGATGGTTAGTATAACGTCCTTGCCGCTGCAATTTGCGGGAAGGCTTCCGGTAATATTAAACTTAATTGCGGACGGCACCTTGAACCATGCCATACCGGTGGCCATGCCTGCCGCCATATCGGTCGATCCGACGCCGGTTGAGAACGCTCCCAAAGCGCCGTAGGTGCAGGTGTGGCTGTCCGCTCCGATAATGCAGTCGCCGGCGGTCACAATGCCCTGCTCGGGCAGAAGGGCGTGTTCAATGCCCATCTTTCCGACATCGTAGAAGTGGCTGATTCCGTGGCATCCTGCGAACTCGCGGCACTGCTTCGACTGCTCGGCCGCCTTGATGTCCTTGTTGGGGACAAAGTGATCGAGCACTATCGCGATTCTGTTCTTATCAAAAACATCGGTGAATCCCGACTTTGTAAATTCGTTCACCGCCACAGGGGTAGTAATGTCGTTGCCGAGCACGATATCGAGCTTGGCGTTTATAAGCTGACCTGCGCATACACTTTCCAGACCTGCATGTGCAGCCAGAATCTTCTGAGTCATCGTCATTCCCATAGCTTGCTATCCTTTCCTGATTCTATTTGTTAAAAGCGTTGTGGAAGGCATTGAGAAGCGCATCCGCGCTGGCGTGGATGATATCGGTGTTGGTGCCGGCGCCCCAGCTGAGAGTGCCGCTTTCATCCCTGATTCCTATATAAGCGACAGCCACGCTCTTAGAGCCTTCCTCCTGCATGCTGTGCTCGGTGTAAACCAAAAGCTCATAGGTCTTGCCGGTGAATTTCTTTAAGCCGTTGCTAACGGCGTCCAAAGTGCCGTTTCCGGTTGCGGTGACAACGGTTTTTTCGTTGTTTTTAACAAAGGTGATATCCGCCTGAATCTCCTTGCTCTTGCGGATAAAGTGCATCTCGGCGATATCCACTGACTTGTTTTCTATGAAGTAATGATCCTTGAAAATCTTAAGTATCTCGTCAACCTTCAGCTCCTTGTGCTCATGGTCGGAAACCGACTTGCACAGATAGCTCAGGTTTTCCCTCATGCCGGAAGGAAGAACGTATCCATAGCTCTGCTCTAAAAGATATCCGATGCCGCCCTTGCCGCTCTGCGAGTTCACTCGTATGACGTCGGCATCATATGTGCGGCTGATATCGTGCGGGTCGATGGGAATGTAGGGGACGTTCCACTGACTGAGACCCTTCTCCTCGCGGTACTTCATGCCCTTTGCGATAGCGTCCTGATGGCTGCCCGAGAATGCGGCGAACACCAAAGCTCCGGCATAGGGTGATCTTTCATAAACGTGCATTCTGGTACATTCCTCATACACGCTGACAAGGTGGGGCATATCCGAGAAGTCGAGCTTGGGGTCAACGCCGTGGCTGTACATATTCATAGCAAGGGTGACAATATCCACGTTTCCGGTTCTTTCGCCGTTGCCGAACAGTGTTCCTTCCACCCTGTCCGCGCCCGCTAAAATTGCAAGCTCGGTATCCGCAACGCCTGTTCCCCTGTCGTTATGCGGATGGAGAGAAAGGGTGACATGCTCACGGTATTTTAAGTTTTCGCTGATGTATTCCACCTGCGATGCATAAACGTGCGGCAGGCTCATTTCAACCGTCACCGGGAGGTTGATTATAACGTTATTAGTCTCGCTCGGCTCCAGGATATCCAAGACCGCGTTGCAGACCTCAAGCGCGTATTCCGGCTCGGTTCCGGTAAAGCTCTCCGGTGAGTACTCAAAGCGGAAGTTGCCTTCGTACTCGGCGGCAAGCTTCTTAACTAACTCTGCACCGTCGGTGGCTATCTTCATTATCTCTTCCTTGGACTTGCGGAAGACCTGCTCGCGCTGGACAACGCTGACCGAGTTGTAGAAGTGGATAATAGCCGAGGGTGCGCCCTTGCAGGCTTCAAAAGTCTTTCTAATGATATGCTCGCGGCACTGGGTCAGCACCTGAACCGTAACGTCCTGCGGAATCATATTGTTGTCTATAAGTGTGCGGAGGAATTCGTATTCCGTTTCGCTTGCCGCGGGGAAGCCTACCTCTATTTCCTTAAAGCCCACTTCCAAAAGCATCTGATAAAACTTTAGTTTCTCTTCAAGATTCATGGGTATAACAAGGCTCTGGTTGCCGTCTCTCATATCCACCGAGCACCATACCGGCGGCTTTTCAATATGATCCTTTTCCACCCACTTGTTGTGAGTGCCGGGTGCGGGGAAATATCCCACTTTGTACTTTGAAGCGTCCATCATAATACATTTCTCCTTAAAATATTTTTTCGAGGCTTGCCCTAAAGCGGCAATAAAAAAGCCGCCTCAAAGCAATGTTACTTTGAGACGGGTGCTTAAATCATTATCAACAGTGTTAAATCATTTGTCCGGCCACTCAGATTATCTTATCGTGACGCAGACTAAAATTTCAACCTTGTTAACTGCACTCGCGGTACCACTCAAATTGCCGGTTCACCGTCCGAAACACTTGAGGACGCTTTCCGACCACCTCTTGGGATCCAACAATCCCTTTGCGTTTACGCAGCTTCACGTGTGACTCTAATTATGCCATACAAACAGCATGTTCAAATCACCGGCTCGGAAGGGAGAAGAGCGATTCGCTCGATTAGGCGCAAATTGCAGCAGCTCGCTGATGCGAGCTTAAAAGACAACGCCTTGAAATCGGTGCTGTTGCCGTTAAACGGCAATCGGCACTTTAACGCGAATCACGAAGAAATATCTTCAAAAGATCGCTGCAACCGGCTTTCACCCTGCCCGGCTCTCTGAATGCCAACGGATTCTTTTTCAATCTTCGTCATTGCCTTTATATTTTTATCTATTATAGCATTAAAGCGGTGAGTTGTCAACTGTTGAAAGTGTATAAAAGTTTATCAAAACCGAGATGAAAATGAGTGAAAAGGCACAGCAGTACGAAAGCAGTGAGCCGAATCTCTCCGGCTCCCAAAAAAATCTATGCTTATTCCGAGTTAAAAAAGTGTCTGTTAAACCGCCTCAAAGCCCATACACGCTTTTACGCGGGATTAGCATTGCGCTATTCAATTTTGATGTCCGGCGGAGCGTCTATATCCTCCCCAACGTATTTGCCGTCCTTTTTGCGCTGCCTGACGCATTCGGTGAGGAGATATTCAATTTGACCGTTTATGGAGCGGAAATCGTCCTCAGCCCAAGCGGCAAGGGCATTATAGAGCTTTTCCGATACTCTTAAAGGGATCTGCTTTTTCTCAGCCATTACTTAGTAAAGGCTTCCCGAATTCACGATCGGCTGAGCATCGTGATTTCCGCACAGAACTACCAGAAGATTTGAAACCATGGCCGCTTTTCTTTCTTCATCGAGTTGTACCATCCCGCCCTGATTAAGTCTTTCCAGAGCCATTTCAACCATGCCTACAGCACCGTCAACTATCATCTTCCTTGCGTCGATAATGGCCGAGGCCTGCTGGCGCTGGAGCATTACTGCCGCGATTTCCGGGGCATAGGCAAGGTAGGTTATCCTTGCTTCCACTACTTCAAGGCCGGCTTCGTCCACCCTTTTCTGAATTTCCTCCTTTATTCTGCGCACAACAATCTCGCTCGAGCCGCGAAGGCTGCCCTCATCGGCAACGCCGTCGCCGGTGGTGTCGACATTCGGGGCAACGTCGTAGGGGTAAACCTTAACTATCTCGCGCAGGGCAGAGTCACACTGCAAGCTAAGATATTCCTTGTAGTTATCGACGTTGAAGACCGCCTTTGCGGTGTCAACAACCCTCCACATAACCGCTATGCCTATTTCAATCGGGTTGCCAAGGCAATCGTTTATTTTCTGGCGGGAGTTGTTAAGGGTCATTATTTTAAGGGATATCTTGTTGCTTGCTATTTCAACCGCGCCGGTAGCTGATGCGTTTACAACTATTGGGGAAGCCTTCGCAGCGCCGTCAACATCGCCGGATTGATTTAGCTTTGTCTTTGCGGCGGGGTTGAACGACGAACAGAAGGGGTTGACGTAATAGAAGCCGTCGCCCTTGAGGGTGCCGACGTATTTGCCGAAGAGAGTTAAAACCAAAGCTTCCTGCGGCTTTAAAACCTTAAGACCTGCAAATGGAATCCAGCCGAGGAGTGCCCACACAATGCCAATTCCCAAAAGGATGCCGAATACAGTCTTATTTTCTCCGGCGTCCAGATTTATTCCGGAGAATACTATCAGCGCGATGGCGACAATCCACAGAACAATGGTTAAAAGCAAAACTTTCATTCCGTTTTTCTTTGCGCCTAAAACTTTTTCTGTCATTTTAATTTCCACCTTTATTCTTATATTTATTCGCAGAGGCGATGCGCCGCCCTGAGAGCTTACAGCACAGCTTTCCTTTGCGATATCAAAATGATATCACAATAATATGCATTTGTCAAGTGATTTTTATAAAATTATCAGATTTCCGCAAAAGCTCTTCCAAGGCTCCGTTAAACTCTTTTTTGCTTCAGCCGATTCTCCGTGGCCGATAAGACCAAGGGTCACGATGCTGTACTTATCATTAAAATACTCCGTTCGGGAAGCAAGTATTGTGTGACCGGCAAATGCGGCATGCAAAAGCAGCACTCATTCGGCAGGTTCCGTGCCGCTTATGTAATAAACAATCGGCGGGTCGTTAAGTCTGCGTTCCGTCATAGTTATCCAATTTCTAATTGATGTGATATTGGCATTATGCCTAATATTGAAAGCTCTGTCAAGACGTTCCCGGCAGCAGGTAATGTCCGTCAGTATTACAGGTGCGGAAGATTCCCACTTGCATGTATTAAGGGAATTTTTATGGAAATAATATAGCCAGCCATCTATAAAAAGGAATAAAATTATGAAAAAGCTTATCGAAAATCTAACTGTATTTACCGCCGGCGGGCTTGCCTATGGGCTTGTTGAAATAGCCTGGCGCGGCTCCACGCACATATCAATGTTTGCGGTCGGAGGGCTGTGCTTCTGGCTGATAGGAAGCATTGACGAGCACGGAAGCGTCCCGCCGCTTATTTATCAATCGGTTCTTTCCTGCCTGATAATAACCTCGGTAGAATTCACCTCCGGCGTGTTCATAAACATTGTAATGGGACTTGGCGTGTGGGACTATTCCGGCCTTCCCCATAATCTGCTTGGGCAGATATGCCTGCCATTTTCGGCGCTGTGGCTACTTCTTTCCGTCCCGGCGATATATTTTGAGGACCTTCTGCGCGCGGCTCTGTTCGGCGGAAAAATGAAAAAAATAAGCCTGTTTTTTGGCTCCTGCGATCACGCTTAGGATTGCTATGCGATGAATCTTGCAGCGATTTATAGCCATTTTTTGACGCTGAATAAGCAATGCCGCCCGGCTTTGTGCCAGAGAAAAGGTGTGCAGACTGCGCCGCCCCAAAAAATATCCCGTTCCATGTTGAAAACATTTGCCCTCTGTGATATAATGTTAATATAACAATATCGGGATTGGAAAAAGCGGTCGTTCAGGCAGAGCAGCGCTTTGCCTCACTCGAATAAAGGAAGTGGTTTTATGATGATATACAAAAATGGCGGCAAGAGCGGTTTCGCAATAGGAACAAACCGCTTCAGCCGGGAAGATCTGGCGGCAGGCGGAATAACGGCTTTTGCGCTGGCGCTTATGGCGCTGATTGGGCTTGTCAAGCCGAAAAAGGCAAAAAAAAAGAGCGCTTTTGCAAGGCTTTTTAGCGCACCGTTTGTTTTCAGGCTTGCAAAGGCAGGGGTTTCAAGGGTCAACCTTGAAAGTCTCGCCAAAAAGGCGGGCGCCGGCAAGACCGTATCAACCTTATTCACCGATGAGTCGCCGGAGAGCGAAAGCGGAGATAAAGCAGACGATGAAAGCAGATCGGGGATTGAAATTATTACATCCACACCTATAGCCTCAGAGGAGGAGGTTTATGAACACATCTGATAAAATATTGATTGGAGCCGGGGCTATGCTTGCTCCCGTTCCGGCAGCAATAGTAACCTGCGGAAGCCCTGAAAGGCCGAATGCCTTGACCATTGCTTGGACGGGAATACTGTGCTCCAACCCTCCAAAAACCTACATATCGGTACGCCCGGAAAGGTATTCCTATGAGCTAATAAAGCAAAGCGGCGAATTCTGCATTAACCTTACCACGGCAGAGCTTGCCTGCGCAGCCGATTATCTGGGAGTACGCTCCGGCAGGAACGAGGATAAATTGGCACGTCTTGGGCTAAGCGTAAGCCCGGCGCAAAAGGTGGGCGCGCCTATGCTTGACGCAAGCCCATTAAGCATTGAATGCCGGGTAGAAGCGATCATTCCCCTCGGCTCTCATGATATGTTTATTGCCGACATACTTGCAGTTAACGCCGCAAGGGAGCTTTTGGATGACAAGGGCAGGCTATGCCTGGACAAGGCAAACCTTCTTGTCTACAGCCACGGCGAATACTTTGCCCTGGGGAAGAAGCTCGGCCGGTTCGGCTATTCGGTTAAAAGAAAGAAGCAGGCGCGCTGACAGAACACAGCGGTCTTATTTTCGGAATAAGTATATGGACTGCCCATGCAGTCTGTATAATAAGGGTAAACCGCAAAATAGCAGAGGAGTGTGAAAACAGCTTCACATTCCTCTGCTTTTAGTTAACATCAAAGATTCATCCGCCTTGGCTTACCACTTAACGCTCCACCTCTGCGAATATTCTCCGACTATTTCCTTATTCTGAACCGTCTTAATCTCAGAGTGCTCCTGGCGTTCCTTAAGAAGCCTATCGAAAAGTTCGCCGTCGATTGGAAGCTTCACAGGCTGATTTCCCAGCCACTGGCTCAGATACGCCGCGTTGGATATCATCAGCTCGTTTATGCCCTCTCTGCCGTATGCTATCGGCTCAGAGCCGGTAAGAATCGCATCGGCGAACGCCTGCAGAACGCCCGCGTGAGCAGAACCGCCATTTTCCGGCTTATACTCCGAGTATTCCGTTTCAGGCGAAGGGCCGGGGACCTTTACATCCCTGCATATATCCCGTTCATCCTCTAAAAGCTTCCACCATTTCAGAACGCCGTTTTCGATGACCACCTTGCCGCGGGTTCCTGCGGCTTCAAGGCGGTTGGTTCCCGGGCATTCGCCGGTTGATGTGATAAACGTGCCGGTTGCGCCGTTGGGATATCTTGCGAAGATGGCGGCACTGTCCTCAACCTCGATGCTGTGATACCGCGCGACGTCGCAAAAAGCGGTTATCTCGGAGGGCACTCCGAAAATCCACTGCCATATATCAAGGTTGTGGACGGCTTGATTCAAAAGGACTCCCCCGCCCTCGCCCGACCAGGTCGCCCGCCACGAACCTTCATCGTAATAATACTGGGTTCTGTACCAGTTGGTTATTATCCAGCTGAAGCTTTTGATTTCACCCAGCTCACCGGCCTTTACCATCTCGCGCAGCCTTATAAACAGCGGATTGGTGCGCTGGTTGAACATTATTGCATAAAGCTTGTCGCTTTTGCCGGCAAGGGCGTTCATGGCAGCTGCACGGGTTACGCTTATGTCCTGCGGCTTCTCGCTCAGCACATGCAGCCCTGCTTCGAGAGCAAAGGCAGATATTTCGGTGTGAAGCCTGTGCGGGGTGGAGACGATTACGGCGTTGCAGGTGCCGCTTTCCACAAGCTCCTGCCAGTGCTCAAAGGTTCTTACGCCGGGCAGCTTTTCGTTGGCAAACGCAATTCGTGAAGGCTCGATATCACAGACCGCGAAAAGCTTCATCCCCTCAATTTTTCCCGCAAATATTTTGTTGGCATGGGCTGTTCCTATGTGACCCAGACCTATAATTCCGATTTTTACTTGATTCATGATTTATTTGAACCTGCCTTTTGTACCGCTTGGTGTTTAAGGATTGGTGTTAAGATATTTTGTGATTAATGCCGTTCTTCGCCTAAAATGATTCCAAAAGGCAGGCTAAAAACCGCTTTTTTAAACTGCCTTTATGACCCGTCTGTACCATTAGTGGTCTGTACATCTTTAGACGAATATAAATACTCTGTATACTTTAATATAGCATTAACCGCAGGCTTGTGCGGTCACGGACGCGCTCCGTGAGCCCATAGCGAAACCCTTACGGCGGTTTTTCATTCTCTTCCCGCTTTTTGCTTACGCCGGGAATTTCGCTCCTTTGCGGGGAGCGGCGACGGCTCCTCGTCCTTAACTCCCGCCAAAGTTTTGCGGATCAATGCTTATGTCCTTCTCAAGAAAGGATGGGCCTAAAGCTTTTTAGTTTTGCCATTACTTATTTCCGGCATAAGTATCGCTCGTATCCGCAAAGACCGCCTCGGTCTGAATCTTGCGGCGCGATGTCGCGACGCGCTTCATCAGCTCATCCTTATAAAGCTGTTCGTCAAACGGTATATCAACCGCTTTGCCCAGGAAGGACGACAGATGCATTGCGTTTGAAAGCATAAGACCGTTAATGCCCTCGCTTCCGTCGGCAACGAGCGGTTCTCCGCGCAGAATCGCTCCGCCCCAGGCGTTAACAACTCCGACGTGCTGTTCATTCCTGCCGTCAAGCTCAATGTTCACCTCGTGCGCGCCAACGTTGCCAAAAGGTATTTTATTTGTTGCCGAAAACTCCTGTTCGGTCATGTCGAATTCGATTACGGTAAGCTTGCCGTATTCAGCGACTATCTTTGCCTTGTCGAGCTGAATCTCGAAGCGGTTTGTTCCCCTTGCGTCGCCGGTGGTTGTGATGAACACGCCGGTTGCACCGTTAGCATACTCAACATAGGTGGTAACATCATCCTCGACCTCTATATCATGCCACTTGCCGTAGTGAAGGTGACTTTCCACCTTTACCGGCATTCCGCATATCCACTGCCACAGATCGAGCTGGTGGGGACACTGGTTCAAAAGAACTCCTCCGCCCTCGCCGGACCATGTGGCGCGCCAATTGCCCGAATCGTAGTATGCCTGCGGGCGATACCAGTCAGTGATTATCCAGTTGGTGCGCCTGATCTGTCCGTAAACGCCGGACTGCACAAGCTCACGCATTTTGCGGTAGACGCAGTTGGTGCGCTGGTTGAACATCATTCCGAAAACAACCTCGGGATGGCGCTTTGCCTCTTCGTTCATTTCGCGGACCTGAAGGGTGTAAACGCCGGCAGGCTTTTCACACATAACGTGTATTCCGCGCTTCATGCACTCTATGGCATATTTGGGATGGTCGTAGTGCGGAACGCATATCATACACGCCTCTATAAGGCCGGAATCGAGCATTTCCTCAGCGTTCGAGAAAACTTTTGCATCCGGCAAGGCGGTTTTTGCCCATTCAAGACGGGCAGGGTTTATATCCGCGACCGCGCAAAGCTCGAAATCGGGGCATTTGCCGGCAACTACGCTGTTTGCGTGACCGGAACCCATGTTGCCTATTCCGATTATTCCGAGACGGATTTTTGATGATTCTGACATTGTGTTATACCTCCATAGTGTATTGCCGCCGTCGGCGGCAGAATTTATATAATAATTACGGTTTTATTCGGAACGCATGCCCTCAGAACCCGCAAGCCTTCAGATACTCATAGCTCCGTTTCAGGCAGTCAAACGGGTTCTCCCCATTGCAGCTGTCCTGCTCCACAAGCATATACTCGGTTCCGGCGTCCCCGGCGGACTCGAACACCCTGTCAAAATTGATGTTGCCCTCGCCCACTACAGACATGGTTTTCCCGTAGGCAAAGTCCTTAAGATGTATGCAGGGAACTCTTCCCGCAAGGCGCTCTATCCACTGTGCAGGGTCCCCGCCGCCGGCAGTGATCCAGAAGGTATCAAGGGTGAAGCCCATCTCATCAGGAGCAAAGCTATCGGCGAGTCTCTCTAAAACCAGCCTGCCATTATAGCGCTGGAACTCCTGGTCGTGGTTGTGGTACATGAAGTATTTGCCGCAGGCCTTAAGAGTTCTGGCGGTGTTTATGTATTTATCATAGAAAGCATCCGGGGTATCTCCCTCGGCAAGCTTGAAGGCGTTCCAGCCAAGGCCGACATAGCGGCAGCCGAAGACGTCATGCTCGGCGGCGACTGCGGCGGGGTCGCCCAAAAGCTTATCCGCCGGGGTGTGTGTTAGGACGCATTCGAGGCCGTTCTTATCAAGCTCGCACTTCAGCCACTGCGGGTCGAAGGCGCAGGTCCCGGAAACCTGAACATACTTATAGCCGATATCGGCAATCTTTTTAAGGGTGAGTGCAAAGCCGTCCAAATCCTTGCAGAAATCGCGCACGGTGAAAAGCTGTGCACCTGTTTTCATATTACTGCTCATCATTCAGTTCTCCCAAAACATTCTTAAAGGCGTTGCAGGCGGCGTCGAACGCAGCGTCTGAATCAGGGTAGGAGTATTCGCCCACCTTCGACTTTTCGCCCTCGCGCTCAAGCCCGGCAAGGCCCTTGAACACGGTAAGGTGAGGTTCGATTGTGAACTCGCGGCCGCCCATGGCGATAAATTCCCTTACTATTGCAGGCAGGTTTCCGATTCCCGCGCCGGCGGGAACAACTCTTCCATCGGCCAAAGCGTCCTTTATATGCATATACTTGATGTAAGGCTTGAGCATATCCCATGCGGCAATGGTGTCAACTCCGCACTGAACAAAGTTTGCAGGGTCGAAAATTCCCTTAAGCTCCGGGAATGTCTTCAACAGCTCTGCGCAACGCTCGGCATTGTCGCCGTAGATTCCCTTTTCGTTTTCGTGACACAGGGTGACGTTATAGCTTTTCGCCATTTCCAGAAGCTTGCCCATTCTGTCGGTTACCGCACCCTTATAATCCTTCGGATCGCAGCCCCCGGGAATGTAGAAAGAGAACAGGCGAATATTTTCGGCACCCAGAACCTTGCTTATTTCAAGGGTGTTGCGGAATTTTTCAAGATGCCGCTCAAAATCATCGCCAATCCCTATCTTGCCTATCGGCGAGCCGAGCGACCACACCTTCAGCCCGGCGTCGTTGAGCTTCTGCCGGATAAGACAGGCGGAAACAAAGCTTAAATCGGAGACGTTTCCAAGCTCGGTTCCGCGAAGCTCTACGCCGTCCAGCCCGTTGCGCTTCATCGCCGCTATCTGGGTGCCGATGCTTGCTCCCGCTTCGTCGGCAAAGGCGAATATTCTTACATTGTTCATCATTATTATCATTCCCTTCGTTAAAGTTTTCAGTTTCCCCTCTCAGGTCAAAACCACTATTAACATAATAACACATAGGCAAAATTTTTCAAGACTTTTTATTATCTTTTTTATAATTATTTATGATGTTATCCTATCAAATTTTGATATTATACTTACATATTCAAAGATGCCATCAACCTATTCGTATGCACGAAAGCCCGGCCCGGATGTATACTTTTCAGGCTGAAATAAGTATAATCCGGGTCGGACCTTCGGCAATTATATAAATATTGATTGAGAGAATATCTGTTTTATTTGGACTTAATGCCTTTTTCCATTATCTTCTTGGCGCGCTCGACGGCTTCCTTGTATCTCGGGTCTTCCCTTACGGAATCGAACCATTCCCAGCCGCTCTTGGCGGTCAGGGGAAGATATATTCCGTCTGCGCCCATCACAAGCCAGTCGTCAAGAATCCGCCTTGAACCGTCCTTGAGCTCGATTACGGTTCTCCAACTGCTGCTGTCGCTGCTCTTTATCAGCTTGATATCGCCGAATACAAGCGGATTGCCGACGGGGAGCTTTGTGCCGTCCGGTATCGCTTCCCACTTTTCGAGATAGTCGAGTGCCCTGTCGAGATACTCATAGCCCTCGTCCTTTCTGCCGCCGCCGAACAGCGCAACGCTTGCCCAAAGGCTCAGCCTTGAATAGCAGCCGTAAAGACCTTCGGGGACGCCGGAATCTACGCCCGCGGCTTCGCAAAGCTTAAGCATATGCTTTCTCCACTCTGCGACAAGGTGCGGGTTGTAATAGCCGTGGGGATATCTTGAAAGCTGGTGATAGAGCAGCATGAAGTTGTTGTAGCCGCCGAGGTTGTTTGCTTCCTCGGGCTTGTTGCCGCAGGCAAGCATATCCTCCTTGACTTCGCTGTAAACGCCGCTGTAGGTGGTGGTTCCGGGGGAGATATCCTTGAGGCCGGTTCTGTCCTCGAAGACGATAATGTCCCCGCTTGCGTCGTCCTTGACATAGCTGTATTCCGCCGCCGCGATGTAGCCGTCGGTGAGATTGGTGGCGTCGTAGCGCCTTACCATGCCGTCCTCAAAGGGCATATAGCCCTCACCGAAGCCTTGGCATACGGTGAGCTCATACGCTGCCGGACTTGTGTCGAAATCGCCGTAGATTTCAAATCTTACAAGACCCACCCCGGGCGCGAAGTAATAGACCTTTTTGCCTCCGCGATACTCCAGTCCTTCGTGGTAGCCGTTGCAGTCGACCGCCAGCTTAATGCAGTCGCTAAAGCTTCCGGCGGGGCAGGTAACCTTGCCGGTGTCCTCGCATACTATGTTCGACCTGAGATTGTCGCCGTAGTATTGCAGCGACTTTTCCTCGCTGTAGCCGGGCTTCCAATCGTCCGACCAGACAGAGCCGGTCGTCTCGGACAGTATCGCATAGATATCGTTGCACAGAACAGGCAATTCGGCGCCGGTTCCGTTGGTTGATTTCCACTCAAAGCTCCAGCGGAAGCCGGAATCTATATAGCTTACGGCATTGTCGTTCCGCCTTATAACGTTCTTCGAGAAGAAGTTCCAGACGTTTTTGAGCTTTGAATCGGGGCTGAAGACATAATCGGTGTCCATAATCCTTCTTACAACCGATGCAGCAGCCTTGGCGTGTGCTTTTTCCATCGGGGTTTTTGCCAAAAGCTCGGCGCGGTTCGCAGCGTCGCGGACGTCTGTAATTTTATAGTCACCATCGCAGTAGTCGCTGCGGATTTTTAAAATCATGTCAAGCCAGGAATTCTCATCGTACTTATTCCTTCTCATATAGGTATGCTGGGTGAGAATCGCCTTTTCGATGTCAGCATACGCAACCTCTATTCTTGTTGACTGCTCAATGAATCCCGGGCTGACATTAAGGCTGTACTGCCAGAAGTTGCCGCACCGGGTTGGGATAAGGCTGTCAGAGCTGCCATCGACATTATAAGCGCAAAGGCTTCTTATTTCGGTGATGCCGTCCTGAGTTCTTTCCTGCTTGACTATTCCTATTCCGCGCTTTAAATAGGTCTTTATCAGCCTGTGCTCAGAGATATGCTCCGCCTGCCAGCACTCGCAGCCGGTAAAGTCTCCGGCAAGAGTCTTGACGGTCTCATTATCCGAAACAAAGCTAAGCACCGAGCCGTCCGAGGCGGTAAGGCTTTCGCCCGATTTGATATCCGCACACAGCTTGCGGTCGCAGTAGAAGGCGGTACTAGGGATATCTACCGCTTCGAGGTCAATGGAGTATAGCTCGCCGTACGTCATTCCGCATTTGTCGGTAAGGCGAAGCTCGCCGCCCGCCGAGCGTATCTCAAACGCCCCGACATAGTCTATTCTGCGCCTTGAATCCTTGGTGAATTCCTCCGAGCAGATTCCGTCAAGAGTCCCCTTTAAAAGAGCGATAAAGTTATAGCACATACCGTCCTTGCCGATAAGCGGCAGGGCGTTGTCGTAAGCCTTGTTTGCCTCGTCTTTGTTTGCATCCCCGCCATAGCTCTCGCCGATTTGCATCCATTCCTTTGCGGCTGCGGTCTTAAAGCCAATCTCTAAAAGCTTTGGAATCTGGACATCCCGCATAAAGCTCACGCGGTGTTCGCCCCAGTATTTGGAATTTTCCTTTCCCATGACGAAGAACATAACTTCCTCGTTCTTTCCAAGCTCGGCCGCTTCCTTAATCCTCGCAAACAAATTATTGTTGCCCTCGCCGGGCAGCCACCAGTAGCCCCGAATAAGAACATCCGCCAAGGCGTGATACTTCCCGCTCGATTCGGGCAGCTCGTCAATATCCTTTAAAATGCTGCGATAATCTGTTTCAAAGCCCGCCTTAGAGTTCTTTAAATCCCAATGCTTAAGCTCTGCGACCTTTTTCATTACCTTCTGTAATAATGTATCGCTTAAGTTTTCATCCATAGCACTTAGCTCCTTCCTCATTCTCTTTCTGCCGTCGTGAAGCTGCCATTTGACCGTTCCCCGGGATATGCCGAGCGCGGAGGATATCTCCTCAATCTCCATATCTTTATAATAGTGCAGGTAAACAACCTGCTTGGCGCGATCGGGCAGTCTTTCAAGACTTTTTTGCACTAAATCCGATTCTTCCTTCGACAAAAGCATTTCCTCGGGGTCGAAGCTTGAATCCCTTTGCTCGGGGAGATATTCAAGATCTTCTATGCTCAGATAGTTGCGAAAACGCTCAGCCATATTCATGGCGCAGTTGCGGGCAATTCTTCCTACCCACGCGCCGAACTTAGACGGCTCGCCGAGCATATTCAGCCTTATCCAAGCGGCGCAGAAGGCGTCCTGCGCGGCGTCCTCGGCGATATGCTGGTTATGTATGACCGAATAAGCGGCGGCGCGGGCGGACTTTTCATGCCGCTTAACAAGGGCTTCATACGCCGTATCGTTTCCGGCAAGCGTTAGGAGCACTAAGGTTTCGTCGGACATATCCATATATGCCATTGTCGTCATCCTTTCTGTTTGAAAGCTTTCACTTATATGACGGATTGAGAGAGAAAAAGGTTGGGTGGGTTTGAAAAAAATTCGGGATTTTTATATATTTTTCGGATATTTCTACGGGACTTATTTTTAGGAGAGTTTTCATGGATGTTATTTTAGCTTCGGCAATAAATTGCAAATATATATTTAATTGCTCAATCTGTCGATATTATCATCAAATAGATTGATAAGGCAGTGCCGGACGAGTGCGGCGGTGAATTTGCCGAACAGATTCTTGCAGAGCTGATTAAAGAGGATCTGTTCTGAAACTGGCTTTTGCGGGAGTTCAAAGCAAGACTTGCAAAGGCAAGAACTCGTAGCTGAAGCGATGATATCGGAAGCTCACGATATAGCCGGCGGCAAAAATACACTGCACATATAATGACGTTTTCAGCTCGAAAAACGATTAATTGCCGATGTAATCGCATATCATCAAAAATGAATATATATATAACAGCCAAACCGCCCCGCAGACCAATCTGCGAGGCGGTCATTATCATACTATGTATGATACAGCCGAAAAATCAGGCCTTTCCGATGCAGCCGAAGATCTCCATCTTCTCTCTTACAGTGGCCTTGATAGCCTCTACGCCGGGAGCCAGAACCTTTCTGGGGTCAAAGCCCTTGCCGACAAGATCCTTGCCCTGCTCAATGTATTCCCTTACCTTCTCGGTGAATGCTATCTGGCATTCGGTGTTGACGTTGATCTTTGCAACGCCGAGAGCAATCGCTTTCTTTATCATGTCAGCCGGGATACCGGTGCCGCCGTGGAGGACCAGGGGCATATCGCCAACGGTCTTCTTGATGGCCTCAAGAGTCTCAAACGAAAGACCCGGCCAGTTTTCGGGATACTTGCCATGGATGTTGCCGATACCGGCAGCCAGCATGGTAACGCCCAGGTCTGCAATCTGCTTGCACTCTGCGGGATCTGCGCACTCGCCCATGGCTACAACGCCGTCTTCCTCGCCGCCGATAGCGCCTACCTCAGCCTCCAAGGAAAGACCCAAGATGTTGCAGGTGTTTACCAAAGCAGTGGTAAGCTTGATGTTTTCTTCGATGGGATAATGAGAACCGTCGAACATGATCGAGCTGAAGCCGGCATTGATGCATGCCTTTGCGCCCTCAAAAGTGCCATGGTCGAGGTGAAGGGCAACCGGAACGGTAATTCCTAAGTTTTCAATCATACCCTTAACCATTCCGACGATGGTGGTGTAGCCGCACATATACTTTCCTGCGCCCTCGGACACGCCCAAGATTACGGGAGCCTGAAGTTCCTGAGCTGTTTGCAAAACAGCCTTCGTCCACTCAAGGTTGTTGATGTTGAACTGACCGACGGCATAATGACCGTCCCTCGCCTTGTTTAGCATTTCCTTTGCTGATACGAGCATTGTTGTTACCTCCGATATGTAAATTTACCGCTAATTATTAGCTTGTATACATATTATACACTATATCTTTGCAAAATGCAAGTATCCGCAGGCAAGTTGAAGGAGAAATCGGCAGTAATACCAATGCCCGTACGAACTGCGCCTATAAAAAGCGGTGAAAAATCCATCGCACGATGATTTTTTTTACCCGTTTTTTGGTATCGTTTTAGGCGGAGAATAGCATTATCTCGCAAAAAGAGCAATTTGCCTATTGATTTTTGCCCAAAAATATAGTATAATTTCTTGGTAATTATATCATTTTTAATAGGAAAGGATTATGAATATGAATTTGGTTTTAGTTGTTAACGCCGGAAGCTCCTCCTTGAAGTATCAGCTTCTGAACATGGATGATGAATCTGTCATCGCAAAGGGCAACTGTGACAGAATCGGTATCGACGGCAACGTTACCCACAAGGTTCCTTCCACCGGATACGAATACAAGGCTTCCTGCCCCTTCCCCACCCACACCGAGGCTTTTGAGAAGCTGGTAGAAGTTCTTACCACCGGCGAGGGCAAGGTTATTAACTCGATGAGCGAGATTTCGGCTGTAGGCCACCGCATAGTTCAGGGCGCGGAGGTGTTCGACAAGGCCTGCATTGTAACCGAGGAAGTTATCGACAAGATTGACGGCCTTTCCGAGCTTGCTCCCGTTCACAACCACCCCCATGCGTTGGCTTTGCGCGCATGCACAAAGGTTCTGCCGAAGGGCACGCCGCAGGTAGTCGTTTTCGACACCGCTTTCCATCAGACAATGCCGCCCAAGGCTTACCTTTTCGGTCTTCCCTATGAGGATTACAAGAACTACCATGTAAGGCGCTACGGCTTCCACGGCACATCCCATCGCTTTGTTTCCGGATGCCTGGCAGAGGCCATGGGCAAGGACATAAAGGATTTAAAGATTGTTTCCTGCCACTTGGGCAACGGCTCCTCGATAACCGCGGTAAACGGCGGAAAGTCAGTCGATACCTCCATGGGCTTCACCCCGCTTGACGGTATTATCATGGGCACCCGCTGCGGCGCCGTTGACCCCTCGGCCGTAACCTTCGTTATGGACAAGCACGGCTTCAACGCCCACGAGATGAGTGAGTATATGAACAAGAAGTCCGGCTTCTTGGGTCTTTCAGGCGTAAGCTCCGATAACAGGGATATCTGCGCGGCTGCGGAAGAGGGCAACGAAAGAGCTATACTTACCTCCGACATTTTGCAGTATCAGATAAAGAGATATATCGGCGCATACGCCGCTATCATGAATGGCATTGATGCTGTTCTGTTTACCGGCGGCATCGGCGAGAATTCATGGGAAGTAAGGCAGGCTGTCTGCGAGGATATGGATTACTTCGGAATCAAGATTGACAAGGAGCTTAACCGCCAAACCAGAGGAAAGCTTGTAAAGCTATCCACCCCGGAATCCAAGGTCGAGGTCTGGGTAGTTCCTACCAATGAGGAGCTGCTTATCGCAAGGGATACTCTTGCTGTCATCGCGGAGCAGAATAAGTAATGCTTGCCGAGTTTGCGGATAACTACCCTGCACTTGCTTTCCTTGCCTACGCCGGCATTATGAGCATTATAACCTTTATGGCATACGGCATCGACAAGAAGAAGGCTATAGACGGCGCGTGGCGAACCAAAGAGAAAACTCTTTTGGGATTATCCCTGGCAGGCGGCGCAGTAGGCGGTCTTTTGGGGATGAAGGTGTTCCGCCACAAAACCAAGCACATGTACTTCTGGGTTGTTAATATTGCCGGAATAATTCTGCATATTGCCATATTTATATGGCTGGCTAACTCCTGACGGTAGATATTGGCAATATCGATTTTTATCCGAAATGATAGTAAAAGCGGGCACAAAACCGCTGTACAATGGGCTTTGCACCTGCTTTTTTGATAAAAATAGTATAATAATCAGAGAGCCGTTTTTCGCCGGCTCTCTTTCTTTTGTTGTTAAATTGTAACCATTTGTAACTGATTTGTTCTTGCTTTTCTCTGCTAAAGTATGATATTGTTTTAGGCGGATATTGACTTGTCGAAAAACATTTTTCGACATCTTATGTAAAAGCTCATTGGCAATTATAAGCAAGCATGATAAAATATATTCAGTTTGACAAAACGGGCCGTTTAGCCGCCGCCAAGCACAGTATGACACAGAGCGCAGTGAATCCGCGCCGTTTAAAAACCGCGCAAATAGACGCAGCTTTAATTGCAACGCCCGCCGGCCGCCGCGATGTTCACCCTTCCCCGTCGCGGACATACTTCAGCACGTCCTCTACCCGGCAGTCAAGAATCCCGCAAAGGTCGTTAAGGGTTACGGTGCTTATCGGCTTGTTGTGCTTAAGGCGGTCCAAAAGGCTGCGGCTTATTCCATAGGAGTTAACCAGCTTGTAGGTTGAAACCCCCTTGGATTTCATCGTGTTGTAGAGTGGTTCATAGGAAATCATATATTTTACCTTTCTGATATGCTGTTGAAGCAGCTGTGATAGTATCAATTTAATTTTAAATTATGCTCTGTCTATTGACAATTGTCGATATATAGAGTATAATGTATCAGAAAGACCGAGTAATACTACTTCTGCGTAAAAGTGCAGAAGGGCTGCTTGGGCAGCCCGATTAAAATCGCCGAAGAATCGCCGAACAACGGATTTTGCAGCGATTCTACAGACGCTTTTAACGCAGAATACATTAAAAGGAGAGATTCAGGATGCTGCGGAAAATTCTTGCCGTTGAATCTGGGCATAAAATCGTCGCTGAATTCAAGGACAGTGCCGAATACGATGCCTATTGCAGGCGGGTAGTGAACGAATGCTTTGATATCTGCCTTCGCAGCCTCTCTTTGGAAGACGTTATAAGGCTTTGGCAGGAAAGAAACCCGCATGCTGACACCGCCCGGGACGAATAGAAGAATAGCAAAGCGAAAAGCCGGGAATTGCCCGGCTTTTTGCATTTTACCCCCAAAATAACGCCTCTTACCCGTCCTCCCGTTGACACATCGCCTCCGAGTAAAGTATACTTAATACCGGTCTTCGTCTGAAATGATTCCAAAAGGCAGGCGCAAAGCCGCTGAGCGATTGGATTTTGCACCTGACTTTATGACCATGCACGCAGACCATTCGTGGTTCGACCATTTTATGGTTTGGCCATTTCATGGTCTGTACATTTTTAGGCGAGTATAAGTAAAGTCATTGTGAAAAGGGGAGATATATAATGGAAAACATAATCGAAATAAACCGTCTGAGCAAAAGCTTCGGAAAGGTCAGAGCCGTGAACGACCTTAGCTTCAGGGTTAAGCAGGGCGAGCTTTTCGCCTTTCTCGGTGTTAACGGCGCAGGAAAATCAACCACCATTTCCATGCTATGCGGCCGGCTTAAAAAGGACTCCGGCGAGATAATCGTAGACGGAAAAAATCTGAGCGAAAGCCTTGACGAAATAAAGAGCGAGCTTGGAGTAGTATTCCAAAACTCGGTTCTGGACAAGCAGCTTTCGGTTGCAGACAATCTTAAAAGCCGCGCCGCGCTCTACTGCATATCCGGCAGGGCATTTGAAAGGCGGATCAAGGAGCTTGACAGGCTTTTGGGGCTTAGCGAGCTTTACAAGCGTCCGCTTGGCAAGCTCTCCGGCGGGCAGCGCAGGCGGGTGGATATTGCCCGCGCAATACTCCACAAGCCGAAAATACTGATACTGGACGAGCCTACCACCGGGCTTGACCCCCAGACGAGAAAGGCGGTATGGACGGCGATAGAAAATCTTCAGAAAAAGGACGGCATGACTGTGTTCCTTACCACCCACTACATGGAGGAGGCTGCCGCCGCGGACTACGTTGTTATACTGGAAGGCGGAAAAATAGCCGCCGAAGGGACCCCGTTAGAGCTTAAGAACAGGTATACCGGCGACTTTATTACAATTTACAATTCCAGTGATCGGGCCGTAAGCTCGCTTAACGTAGACTACGTTAAGCAGGGCGATGCCTATAAGATCCGGGTAACAGACACCAAGCAGGCAACCGGCCTTATTATTACCCACCCGGAAGTATTCGGAGACTACGAAATTGTCAAGGGCAGGATGGACGATGTGTTCCTGGCCGTGACCGGAAGAAAAACCGAAGCTTGATATTTGAAAGGATGGATAACAATATGAAAACAAAGGCTTTGATAATAAGAAACATAAAGATGTTCTTTGCCGACAAGGGAATGCTTTTTACATCTATGATAACCCCGCTGATACTGCTTGTTCTGTACGCTACCTTTCTGAGCGGAATTTTTAAGGACAGCATTATAAGCTCTACGCCACCCGGCTTTACCCTGCCGGAGGAGGTTGTTGACGCCGCTGTTGCCGGGCAGCTTATTTCCTCGCTTGTGGCTGTTTCCTGCGTTACGGTTGCATTCTGCTCCAATATGCTCTGCGTTCAGGACAAGGTGAGCGGAGCGCGGAACGACATTAACTGTGCCCCGGTAAAAAGCTCGGCAGTCTCAATCAGCTACTACGCCGCAACCGCAGTTTCAACCGTTATAGTCCTGCTTATAGCGCTGGCAGCCTGCCTTGTGTATGCAAAGGTTGTGGGGTGGTATATGTCACTGACGGATATACTTTTGCTTATTGCAGACATCCTGCTTTTGGTGCTGTTCGGAACCGCTCTTTCATCTATAGTAAACATCTTCATAAAAACCGAGGGGCAGATGAGCGCCGTCGGCACTATAATCAGCGCGGGCTACGGCTTTATCTGCGGAGCGTATATGCCGATAGCAAGCTTCGGCGCCGGGCTGCAAAATGCTCTTAAATTCCTGCCGGGAACATACGGAACATCGCTTGTAAGAAATCATGCCCTGCGGGGAGTGTTTGCGCATATGAGCGACTTGGGCGTCCCCGAGGATTTCCTGAACGAGATAATGAAGGCTTTGGACTGCAAGCTGAGCTTTTTCGGCACAGAGGTGACCAATACCGGAATGTATATATATCTCGCCGCTGCCACGGTAGTGCTGATAGGAATATATGTTCTCATAAACGTGATAAAGACAAGAAAGAGTGTTTAATCCATGAAAATCACCATAGAAAGCCCTCCGCCCGGCGGCGAGGAGGAAATAATAATCCGCTCCGACAGGATAGACGATCGGATTATGACACTTATACAGGCGCTGAAATCAGACAGCACAAAGCTTGCGGGCTTCAGCCGGCAGGGGCAGATAAGCATGCTGAACCAAAATGATATTTACTATTTTGAATCGGTGGACAACAGGGTATTTGCCTATTGCAAGCAGGATGTATCCGAGCTGAAATACAAGCTTTACGAGCTTGAAGAAAGGTTCTCGGGCACAGACTTTATAAGGATATCCAAATCCATGATACTCAACCTTTCAAAAGTAGACCGGTTCGCTCCCACACTCGGAGGAAGGTTTGAGGCTTGCCTTCTCAACGGCGAAAAGGTAGTAATATCGCGGCAATACGTTCAGAGCCTGAAAAGAAAGCTTGGCATTTAGGAGGGAGCAATATGTTTAAAAAGCATCTTATACGGATAATTGAGCTGACATCGTTTATCAGTTTCGGAACGCTTATCGCCTGCGGCGTGTGGTATTTTGTGACGCTTGCTTCGAAGGATATACCGATTTTGTCGGCTTCAATACGCTATATTACACTTTGGGAAATTCCCCTGCTGGGCTTTATCTGCGCCCTCGGAACCGACCTTATTTTTGGCGACCGCTCCGAAATGATGCCAAGCAAGGTGATTATGCGAATTATTATACACTATATTTACATAAATGCCGCCGTTCTTGTGTGCGGATACTTCTTTGAATGGTATGATCTGACCTTCGCAGGAGTGGTTCTGATGCTTATGACCTCTGCGGCGATACACGGCTTTACCTACTTTTTCGGATATCTGAACGGAGTGAAAACCGCCGATAAAATGAACCGCGGGCTTTCGGACTACAAAGACAAAAGATAGTTGACAACAGAACACAGCAAAATATAAATCCCATGATTCCTGTGAACCATGGGATTTATGCTTATGCTTATTTTCGTCTAAAAGTGTTCGACCGCTCTTGGCCGTGACCGTGCATTGTCATAAAGCGGGTGCGAAGCCAACCGTACAGCGGTTTTGTGTTGGGTTGCGAAAGCAAACCCATTTCACTTTTGCACAGAATTAGTTTACTGCGGATTTCGCACATTGCCAAAATAAAAGGCCCGAAAAAGGGCCTTATTTTGGTGCCGCTGACCGGACTTGAACCGGTACGCTTTTAAGGGCGAGGGATTTTAAGTCCCTTGTGTCTGCCTATTCCACCACAGCGGCGTTTTATTTGCAACATTAGTATTCTATCACGGTGCGGCCGAAAAGTCAATAACTTTTGTATTCATTTTTGTATTTATTGGGCAGCGTTAATCTTATTTTAGCACTCTATTCGATTGTTTGTTAGCACTCTTTCTTTTAGAGTGCTAATTTTTATCAAATCATAACCGTTCCATCACACAATGTTCACAAACGGGGTCTATATTCATAATTGTCAAAGGGAGATAGGCAAGAGAAGACAAAGAGGTCTTCCGATTAAAGTTATTCTCCTCATGATAATACAAAAGAAAGTGATTAAAAATGTAACCCCTGATTTCCGCTCAGTCATCAATCACAAAATATAAAATATGCTAAATTTATGGAGGCTTAATTATGTTAGTACCTTATGTAAGAAGAAATAATTCGTTATCAGCATTCGACCCGTTCAGAGAGCTTGACGAGATGGAACGCGCCTTCTTTGGCGATGGCTACACCACTAAGATTGCGGCTTTTTCCACCGATATCAAGGACAACGGCGATCATTACACCCTTGAAGCCGACCTTCCCGGTGTTAAGAAGGAGGATATCAAGCTTGACTTGACAGACAACGTTCTTACCATCAACGCCGAGCGCCACTCCGAGTATGAGGAGAAGGACAAGAAGGGTAACTACGTCCGCTGCGAACGTTCCTACGGCTCTTATCAGAGGAGCTTTGACACCGCCGGAATCGATACCGACAACATAGACGCGGAGTTTGTTGACGGAGTTCTGAAGCTTACACTTCCCAAAATCAAGGAAGTCAAGCCGGAATCAAGAAGACTTGAAATCAAATAATTAAAATGCGGATAAATTCTTCCGCACATGAATACAAAATATCAGTTCTGAGCAAAATATAATTGCAAAGCTTTTTAGAAAGGAAGCACCATTATGTTAGTACCTTATGTAAGAAGAAATAATTCGTTATCGGCATTCGACCCGTTCAGAGAGCTTGACGAGATGGAACGCGCCTTCTTTGGCGACGGCTACACCACTAAGATTGCGGCATTCTCCACCGATATCAAGGACAACGGCGATCATTACACCCTCGAAGCCGACCTTCCCGGTGTTAAGAAGGAGGATATCAAGCTT
Source organism: uncultured Oscillospiraceae bacterium (assembly GCA_964541045.1). Taxonomy (GTDB): domain Bacteria; phylum Bacillota; class Clostridia; order Oscillospirales; family Ruminococcaceae; genus Faeciplasma. The sequence goes on from CAZIOV010000020.1 coordinate 25,129, forward strand.
GACTTGACCGACAACGTTCTTACCATCAACGCCGAGCGCCACTCCGAGTATGAGGAGAAGGACA
>CAZIOV010000021.1:0-1924 GCA_964541045.1 uncultured Oscillospiraceae bacterium
ATTTGTGAGCTTTTTAAGGGCATAATACCTATTCAGCTTTACCTTTCCTCTGCAGATGACAGACGCATGAACAGCGCGCTGTTCGCCATTGTTCTTGCCGCGCCGGTTCTGGGGCATGTATTCTCCGTATTCAACGGCTTCCACGGCGGAAAAGGAATAGCGGTAACCTTTGGCTGCCTTCTGGGAATACTGCCGATTTACCAGCCTGTTGTAATAATGGCGCTCAGCTTTATTTTTTTCTCGGTAGCTATAAAGATTTCCCCTCACTTTTACCGAACGGCGGTATCATACCTTGCGGCACTGCCGCTTATTGCGCTTTTCTCCCTGAAATTCGGATTGATTTCAGTGGCGCTTGGATTTGTCATCATCACCTCGGCAGTATGCTACAGGCTTTTCAGAAGTCCCGAGGAAAGAGAAAAGGTTAAGGTTAGCTTGCTATGGATGCACTGATACTATCGGTTGGAACCGGCGGAGGGCATAATGCCGCCGGTTATGCCGTAAAAGAAGAGCTTTTAAGGCGGGGCAACAATGTTGAGATGATGAACCCTTATGACCTTAAGGGCGGAAAAACATCAAAAATTATAGATAATACTTATATAAAGCTGGTACAGATAGCGCCGAAGGCTTTTGGCATAGTCTATTTTATCGGAGACGCATACAGAAGACTTCCATGGCGCTCTCCGGTTTATTTTGCTAACAGAAAGACGGCCGTGACATTAAAAGAGTATCTTGAAAGTCATCATTTTGATATTATCATCATGCCTCACCTGTTTCCTGCCGAGATGATGACTTATATGGAATACAGCGGCTGGAAAAGGCCGAAAACGCTTTTTATATCCACAGACTACACCTGTACGCCCTTTATTGAAGAGACTCTCCTTGATGGGTATATTGTCCCTTCAGCTGAGCTTTTGGGCGAATTTGAGGGCTATAAAATTCCGAAAGGCAGAATGTATCCTTTAGGAATTCCTTCATCATTGGCATATAGCCAGAAGATATCCAAGAAAAAAGCAAAGGCTTTGCTTGGGCTGGACGTCTCAAAGAGCTATATTCTTATAGCAGGTGGAAGCATGGGCTCGGGAAATCTTATTAAAATAGCCAGATATATTTTTGAATGGCAAAAGATCAGGTGCCAGAATTCCGTTCCCATAATTATCTGCGGATCCAATGCTCGGCTTAAGGCAAGAATTGAAAAGGAATTTGCTGACTCTTGTATAGCTGTGGGATATACTGACAGAATGGCTATGTACATGAAGGCCAGCGAAGTATTTATAACCAAGCCTGGCGGTCTTTCATCAACAGAAGCTGCAAGTGCCGGCATACCCATCGTACATATTATGCCAATTCCGGGCTGCGAATCTAGGAACATGGCTTATTTTGGAAGCCACGGAATGAGTGTAAGTGCAAAATGCTCTCAAAAAAGCATATCAAACGCGCTCGACTATCTTGCAAAATCTGAAAATCGTGATAAAATGGTAATGTGCCAGAAAGAAAACCTGAACAGTAAGGCCGCTTCTGACATATGCGACCTTGCCGAGAAACTTGTCGTGGAAAATGAAAAGAAAAAAGAGCTTGTTTATGCTCGTGACCCCAAATTAAGCGGGAGCTGACTGAATGTGAAAAAAACCTTTAAGGAATCACTTGCGCTTATAGCCTTCGGCGTTGTTCTGTTCGTAGGGCTGGAGCACCTTAATATTGTTGTGGACTTTGCAGTCGGAATAGTTATGCTTGTTCTTCCACTGTTTGTTGGCCTTATGCTTGCATTTGTTCTGAACGTTCCGATATCAGGGCTAGAAAAGCTGTTTGCCAAGGCTTCCAAAAACTCCAAGCACAAGCCAAAGGAATCGACTGTAACGGCATTCTGCACCATACTTATACTTATTATAATAGTTCTAGTTATTACACTGGTGGTAACCATAACCGG
>CAZIOV010000021.1:2024-15624 GCA_964541045.1 uncultured Oscillospiraceae bacterium
ATCATAGCCATATACATTCTTTTAAGCAAAAAGGAGCTTCTTGCACACGTAAATAAGCTGTTGGACGCTTATTGCAAGCCCAAGCCAAGGAAAATGATAAAGCATATAGCTCAGCTCAGCCGAGAGACTTACGCTAAATTCCTATCCGGTCAGTGCGTGGAGGCTATAATATTGGGCATGTTGATGTTCATTTTCTTCAGCATATTCCGCCTGCCATATGCTCCTCTTGTTGCGGTAGTGACGGCTGTCTGCGCGTTTATCCCTTACATTGGTGCGTTTACCGCATGCGTTATCAGTGCTTTTCTAACGCTTTTGGTAACCCCTTCTAAGGTAATACTCTGCATCATCGTTTACAATGCGGTTCAGTTTGTTGAAAATCATTTCATATACCCGCATGTTGTCGGAAGCTCAGTAGGGCTTTCGCCTCTTCTGACTTTAGTTGCGGCACTTGTCGGAGGCAAGCTGTTAGGTCTTACCGGCATAATATTCTTTATACCGATGACTGCGGTTATAAGAACTTTGATTTTTGAATCGGTTGAAAAAAGAATACGAAAAAAAGATCATGATTCTTCGCTGCAAGAAGATGAATGCAGCAAGGATCAGATACAGGAAAGGACAGATTAGAAATGCCAGAATCAATAGCAAAGTCATACGCTGAATTTGCAGTCAAAAAGACCTGTGAGCTTTTGGCAATAGACTCCCCTTCCGGCTTTACAGAAAATGCCGCTCGGTGGGTAAAGAATGAGTTTTCAGCGCTAGGCTTTCCGGCCGTTATAGCCGCTAAGGGCGGAGTTTTGATAGACCTTCTTGGCGGCGATGACAGCGATGCGCTGCTTTTAGAAGCACATACCGACACTTTAGGCGGAATGGTATCTCAGATAAAGGGAAACGGAAGGCTGAAGATATCTCCCCTAGGTGGCATGAACGCTAATAACGGCGAGACAGAAAACGTTCGAATATATACAAGGAGCGGAAAAGTCTATGAGGGCACGCTTCAGTTGTGCAACGCAAGCGTTCACGTCAATGGGGATTATTCCTCAACAAGCAGGAATTTTGGCAACACCGAGATTGTAATCGACGAGAATGTAACCTCCTCAAAGGAGGTCAAGGAGCTCGGAATTGAGGTCGGCGATATCGTCTGCTTCGAGCCGAGAACAAAGGTCACCGAATCAGGCTACATCAAATCAAGATTCTTGGACGACAAGCTTTCGGTTGGCATACTTTTGGGCTTTGCAAAATATCTTAAAGACAACAACGTAAGCCTTGCACGCAGGGTTTACGTTCATGTAACCGTATATGAAGAAGTAGGACACGGAGGCTCAGCTTCAGTTCCGGCTGGAGTTACCGAAGCTATCAGCGTCGATATGGGCTGCGTTGGTGACGGTCTTGAATGCACAGAGCGCACAGTTTCCATCTGTGCAAAGGACTCGGGAGGTCCCTACAGCTACAGTGTTATCGGCAAGCTTATTGACGCCGCAAAGCGTGAGGGTGCGGACTATGCGGTAGATGTTTACCCATATTACGGCTCAGATGTTGAGGCAACTCTGCGTGCGGGATACGACATTCGCCACGGCCTGATAGGCTCAGGCGTTTACGCAAGCCACGGCTATGAGCGAAGCCATATCGACGGCGTTTGGAACACGCTTAAGGTTCTGAAGGGCTATCTGCTTATATAATCAGTTAAAATCCTTGCCACGCTTATAGCTTGACAAGGATTTTTCTTTTGTTTCACATTATATTATTGAAATAATAGCCGATATCTGCTATAATGGTATCATTGAAAAACACGCCGAAAGGAATTTTGCTATGAGAAAAACTAAAATTATATGCACAATAGGTCCATCCTGCTCGGATGAATTAACCCTGCGCGAGATGATGACAGCCGGAATGAATGTTGCCAGGCTGAACTTCTCCCATGGCACCCACCCGGAGCATCTCGAAAAAATCAACACAATAAAAAAGCTCCGCACCGAGCTTGACCTTCCTATAGGAATAATGCTTGACACAAAGGGCCCCGAATACAGGATAAGAGCCTTTAAAAACGGCAAAATCTTTCTGAACCCCGGGGATGTATTTACATTCACTACCGAGGATATAACCGGAAATGAGCATGAAGTCTCGGTCAACTATAAGGGACTTGCGAACGACCTTGAAAAGGGCGATGTCATTCTTTTGAACAACGGTCTGTTAAAGTTTGAGGTCACTTCTTCAGACGGCGTTAGGGTCGAAACGGTTGTTTTGGAGGGCGGAGAGCTTTCAAACAACAAATCCATGAGCTTTCCCACCAAGTTGCTAAAGCAAATATATCTGAGCGAGCAGGACAAATCAGACCTTAAGTTCGGAATTGAAAACGGCGTTGACTTTATTGCGTGCTCGTTTGTGTCATGCAGACAGGATATGCTGGATATCAAAGGCTTTCTTCACGAAAACGGTGGGGACGATATCGACCTTATCGCTAAAATTGAGAATCAGGCGGGAATCGACAATATAGAAGAAATCTGCCATGAATGCGATGGCATTATGATAGGCAGAGGCGACTTGGGCGTTGAGATATCCTTTGAAAAGCTTCCTGCCATCCAAAAGGAGCTTATAACCAAGTGCAGACTTTTAGGCAAGCGTGTTATCACCGCAACAGAAATGCTGGAATCCATGATTCAAAACCCTCGCCCCACTAGAGCAGAGACATCGGACGTTGCAAACGCCATCTACGACGGAACAAGCGCTATAATGCTTTCGGGCGAAACTGCAGCGGGCAAGTACCCTGTGCTCGCGCTGAAGACTATGGCTAAAATCGCAGAAGCCACTGAAAACGGAATAGACTATGCAAAGCGCTTTCGCAGTGCAGAGTTCAAGATTAAGAACACCGTGGACGCTATCTCCCACGCGACCTGCGGCATGGCTATCGACGTTGACGCCAAGGCAATTGCGGTCTGCTCGCTTTCGGGAGGGACTGTAAGAATGGTATCGCGCTTCCGCCCGCCGGTGGACATTCTGGGTCTTACCACCAGCGACAAGACAAGATACAAGCTATCTCTTTCATGGGGAGTCACCCCATATCTCTGCGACACCTATGACTCTACCGATGTTTTGTTCTATCAGGCAAAGCGCACCGCTAAGAAGGTCTTCTCACTGAACAAGGGTGAGAAGATGGTCGTTACCGGAGGCATGACTAATGGGGTTTCGGGAAATACTAATCTTATTAAAGTTGAAACTATTGCGTAATAGCATAAATATGAAGCAAGAGACGGACTTTGCAGCTCGTCTCTTTGCTTTGTACGAGGGATGTATTGTTTTATGAGCGATACTTTTTCCGATTCCTCAAGCTGATAATGCTGTATATGACTACCGCAAGCGATACTATTGTTGAAGCTATATAGACATATATCCAGTTCGGAAATACTCTCGCGACGCCGCAATAGGGTACGGATATAAGATAAAATATAGAATTCATGAGAGGCTTGCCGGAAAACTCAACATACTGCCCGGCGGTTATAATATCCGTGAGCAAAAGAATTCGCCTTGCATAATGGATGATTCCGAACGCAAGGGTAATCGACGCGAACGAAAGGTTGACTATAATCAGCGGGATAATTTCTTTTCATACATCGATAATATCCGCCCATGCAGCTATTATAAATAACAGTAAATAAAAGCTTCAAAGAGTATGCAAAATAATAAAAGCCAAAGTAATTAAAACAATAGCATGCCACCATAACGCCGAGCGACAGCATTACTATAAGAAGGCTCATGCGCACACTTAAACAGTTTCCTTCTCTCCAGCTTAGGTGCTTTATCTTTCGGCTCTATCCCCTCAGCGCATATCCTATAGGAGCTTTTTGAAGCCTTCGCAGGTTTTTATATGCTCCTCAATAAGCTAGGATGATTCTTTAGAGCAGGTATTGTCGATATAAAGCGGTATAAGATCCGCTATAACCATTGCAGTCGGTCATTTGCTTCATCCTCCATCTGTGATATTATTTTTGCCTTTGCGCGGTAGTATGTAACCCTTGCACAGCTTTCGTTTTTGCCGAATCTTTGCGAAATATCCTTAAGTGACAAATCGGATATGGCGTGCATCAAAAGCGCCGCCATCGCGGTGTGTGTAGGCGATCTGATGATGCTTTTATATCAGCAGACAAAGCCGTATGAGGTGTCTCCCGGCGAAACTGATAAAATATATGAAAACGCCAAGGAATACGTTTGCAAGGCCATAAAGTCGGGTAAGGCAAAGCGTACTGAGATATATTCGAGGGTGATAGAAGCCTTTAAGCGAATAAAAACAGCATATTAAAAAGAAGTGCGTAGGCGTTACCGGTGAGATATATATTAAGTATTCCTCACTTGGAAACCATAATCTTAAAAAATATCTTTTAAATAACGGCTGAGAGGTTTACTTCGGCGGTTTTGCAAACTATATTATATACATCGCGGACAGCGAAAAGACAGCTATTATGCTGTAACATAATAGCAAAGCCGCGGCAAAGGCGTTCGTTTTTGTCATCAACATTATGGAAAATCGTCAGCTTGAAATGCTTGATACCGTCCGTGATACAGGCGGATATACAACCGATTATTCTTTCCCTGAGCTTAGGATAAGGGCGGATGGCATAATTTCCAACTCCTGCACTAACGGCGACGGTCGGCTGATTGCCGCTGAGGTAGTTCAGGCTATTGGATGAAAAATGTGCTTATTGTCCCTCCAATTCGGGCGCCTTGTAAGCCATGTCTGTGAAAGAGGGATACTCCGCATCTTAAAGGATAAGTATAGTATGTAAACATTCAGACGGTAGAATACGACTACGATCAAAGTCCGCCTTTAAGAGAGCCTGGGCTTGTCAAAAAGTGATAAAAAATTCGCCGAAAAATCCTCTTACTTTTTGCCAAAACTCTGTTGACATAAGTGTGATTAAATGCTATACTAACTTTAGTGAATTTCCGTGACTGACGGTATGTGACTTAACACAGTGGGAGCGGAAATAATGAATTGCCGACCGTCTGGGCAGAGCTACCTTCAAAGTTATGGGTAGTCTGTCCTTTTTTGTTTGCTATTTTATTTGAAAGGCAGGACTGAATGAAATGTCATTAAAGAACGCATTTATCTCCGGAATCGCCGCCGGAATTATGGTTGGTATCGGCGGAGCGGTCTACATGAGCTGCGACAATAAGTATGTTGGAGCAAGCTTTTTCTCGGTCGCACTGCTCTCGATATGCTATTTGGGAATGTATCTCTACACCGGAAGAATAGGATATCTTGCTGAGAAGTTTGAAGTTTCAACCCTTCCAGTTTTAGGCTTGGGGCTTGCAGGCAACTTTGTCGGAGCTACTGCTTTTGGACTGCTCTGCGCGTATGCAAGACCTGCTATCGTCGAGAAGGCTCAGTCGGCGTGCTCGTCAAAGCTCGAGGGCGGGTGTCTTAAAGCTGTCATTTTAGGAGCTATGTGCGGAATACTTATGTATGTAGCAGTAAAAATCTTCAAGGAGTTTAAAACGCCTATGGGAGTGCTTTTCTGCATTCCGGTGTTTATTCTGAGCGGCTTTGAACACTCCATTGCGGATATGTACTATTTTGCGCTTGCCGGCAGCTTCAGCCTTGATTATCTTTGGTTCATTCTGAGCGTAATCTTAGGCAACACAATTGGTGCAATGGGTATATGCTACCTTATCAGATTCTCAGCGTCCAAAAAGAACAATTGATATATTAATTAATGCCATAAAATATATTTGAAAAGGAGCGAATACCATGTTTTTTGAAAACCTAAAAAAATTCGACCCCGAGGTCGCCGCTTACTGCGAGCGCGAGCTTTCAAGACAGCGCCACAACATCGAGCTTATTGCTTCGGAGAACATCGTATCCGAGGGAGTTCTTACTGCTGCCGGCGGAGTTCTGACCAACAAGTATGCCGAGGGATATCCCGGAAAGAGATACTACGGTGGCTGCCAGTATGTTGACGAGGTTGAGGAAATCGCACGTCGGCGCGCCTGCAAGCTCTTTGGTGCAGAGCATGCCAATGTTCAGCCACACTGCGGCGCAAATGCAAATTTAGCTGTTTTCTTCGCGCTTTTACAGCCCGGTGATACCGTTCTTTCCATGAGCTTAGCACACGGCGGACATCTTTCCCACGGCTCGCCGGTAAACATCTCCGGAAAATACTTCAAGATTGTCCCCTACGGCGTTTCGGACGATACTCAGACTATCGACTACGACGAGGTTGAGCGCTTAGCCATAGAGAACAAGCCCAAGCTAATTTTGGCCGGAGCTTCGGCTTACCCCAGAATCATAGATTTCAAACGCTTCCGCGAGATTGCTGACAAGGTCGGCGCATACCTGATGGTCGACATGGCGCACATTGCGGGACTTGTTGCAGCGGGGCTTCATCCATCCCCTGTTCCCTATGCAGATGTAGTCACAACTACCACCCACAAGACCCTAAGGGGCCCCAGAGGCGGACTTATCCTCTGCCGCGAGCAGTATGCAAAACAGATAGACAAAGCCATCTTCCCGGGAACTCAAGGCGGTCCGCTTATGCACATAATTGCTGCTAAGGCGGTTGCTTTCGGTGAGGCTTTGACTGATGATTTCAAGGCTTACCAGCAGCAGATAGTCAGCAACGCTCAGGTTCTGTCAAAGGAGCTTATCGCAAAGGGAATCAACCTTGTTTCCGGCGGCACAGACAACCATCTTATGCTTTTAGACCTCCGTGGAACAGGCGTTACCGGTAAGGAGCTTGAACACCGGTTGGATGAGGTTCACATCACCGCAAACAAGAATGCCATTCCAAACGACCCTGAAAGCCCCTTCATAACAAGCGGCTTAAGAATCGGAACGCCCGCAGTTACAACAAGGGGCTTTAAAGAGCCTGAGATGAAGCTGATAGCCGGATGGATTGCAGATATCATCAACGATTTTGACAATAGCAAAGAAAGAATCACCAGCGAAGTTATAGATCTTTGTGACAGATTCCCGATTTACGAGGATTAACTAGTCGTTTGCCAAAGAAAGGACGATATTTACATGGCTACTTACAAGTCTGATATTGAAATTGCTCAATCGGTTGAAATGCAGCCAATTACCGAGGTCGCGCACACTGCAGGAATCGACGATAAGTATCTCGAGCAATACGGAAAGTACAAGGCAAAGGTTGATTTGAAGCTTTTAAACGACGTTAACAAGCCTAATGGCAAGCTGGTTCTTGTAACCGCTATCACCCCCACCCCCGCTGGCGAGGGTAAAACTACCACCACCATAGGTCTTGCAGATGGACTTAGAAAGATCGGCAAAAATGTTATGGTCGCCCTGCGTGAGCCTTCACTGGGTCCTGTTTTCGGAATAAAGGGCGGAGCCGCGGGTGGCGGATATGCTCAGGTCGTCCCAATGGAGGACATCAACCTTCACTTCACCGGTGACTTCCACGCTATCGGCGCTGCCAACAATCTTCTTGCCGCTATGCTCGACAATCACATTCAGCAGGGCAACTCGCTTGGTATCGACCCCAAGCGAATCACCTGGAAGCGCTGTGTTGACATGAACGACAGACAACTTCGCTTCGTTGTTGATGGCTTAGGCGGAAGAATAAACGGCACCCCGCGTGAGGATGGCTTTGATATAACCGTCGCCAGTGAGATTATGGCGGTATTCTGCCTTTCAAGCTCAATAAGCGACCTTAAGGCAAGGCTTTCGCGCATTATCGTGGGCTACACCTATGATGACAAGCCAGTCACGGCTGGCGATTTGAAGGCTGTGGGTGCTATGGCGGCACTTTTAAAGGATGCGCTTAAGCCCAACCTCGTTCAGACTCTTGAACACACCCCCGCGCTCGTTCACGGCGGCCCATTTGCAAACATAGCTCACGGCTGCAACTCTGTTCTTGCAACAAGGCTCGCACTTAAGCTGGGCGACTATGCTGTCACCGAAGCAGGCTTCGGAGCTGATTTAGGAGCGGAGAAGTTCTTAGATATCAAGTGCAGAATGGCAGGACTTACTCCTTCTGCGGTTGTAATCGTTGCAACCGTCAGAGCGCTTAAAATGCACGGCGGTTTAGCTAAGACCGAACTTGGAAGTGAAAATCTTGACGCTCTTGAAAAGGGTCTTCCCAACCTGCTACGGCATGTTTCAAACATCAAGAATGTTTACGGCTTGCCTTCAGTTGTAGCAGTAAACCGTTTCCCCACCGATACCGACGCTGAGGTTGCGCTGGTTATCGAGAAGTGCAAGGAATTAGGTGTTAACGTTGTCCTTTCGGATGTATGGGCAAAGGGCGGCGAAGGCGGCAAGGAGCTTGCACGCGAGGTTGTAAGGCTCTGCGAAGAGGAAACTCCCAACTTCACCTTCTCATATGAGGACGATTTAAGTCTTGAGGAGAAGATTAAAGCAGTTGTAACCAAGGTTTACGGCGGTGTTGGCATAAACATCCTGCCAAATGCAAAGAAGGAGCTTTTAAAGCTCACCGAGCTTGGTTTCGGAAACATGCCTGTGTGCATTGCTAAGACACAGTATTCCTTCTCGGATAATCCTGCGCTTCTGGGCGCACCGGAGGGCTTTACAGTAACCGTTAAGAACGTCAAGGTTTCTGCGGGCGCAGGATTTGTGGTTGTTCTGACCGGCGATATTATGACTATGCCAGGTCTGCCAAAATCCCCCGCCGCTGAAAGAATAGATGTTGACGACAACGGCGTTATTACCGGATTGTTCTGATATAATATTGCGAAAAAATAACAGAGGGACGCTTGAAATGAAATGCGCTCCCTCTTGTTTTATCTCTGCTTTTAATAGCCTTTTAGCTGATATTAACGCTCTCGGCATTATACGACTCCAACAGTTCATCGACTTCGATATAAATATCGTAGATGCTTGATAAATCCGAATCCTAAAAATTGCCTTTCATGATGTCGACTATGGTGAGTGCCTTGGGGTAGAATATCCCATGCGTAAGCTCCTTGATTTCTTCTTCGGCAAGTTCCTTGTCGATAACAATTCTAAAAAACATCATATGCTATGTTTCCAGAGGTGGGGCATCGAGTGAATAAATGTATCCGGCTAACACTCTAGTATGTCCCTCGGTGATATTATGAATATTATCGCGGTAGAACCATCCAGTAACAGAAGGCTGCTGTGCATTCAAACTATTAATAACCACATTCCATGGCAATCTTGAGCCCTGTATAATCATAACTCAAATGCCCATATCCATATAGTGTAAGTCTTTCATTTATAAATGGAATTATTTCGGAAATACTAGTTGTTAGATCATTATTATTAGCAGCCATTCTTTCATCGATTATTTCATCTCTTAAGCTTTCAGCGTCTAAAAAATCACTTTGATAATACCAGTTAGAACAGCCACGCTTAAAATAGTTGCACAAGGCATGATATTATCTTCGGGTAGATTTCGCCAGAACAAAGTGCCAAACAGATTACAAGTGGCATCCATCAAAATATTACATATATGAAATCCGAGGGAACGCAAAAAATGCGTTCCCTCTTGCCCTGCTTTTTTATTCGCAGCCCTCTGCCTTCTTTATTCCGAATATAATCCGCAGTAAACCGCGTATTGCCTTATTTGGCTTAACCACTACTATTTTCATTGCGCACCTCCTCCTATTATGTAAAACCTCCGCACATGAGATTAGCGGAGCCTTTATAACATAATATTCCGGCGCAGAAAAATTGCTAAAGCTTATTTATGCTTTTGCTTAACATCCCATGGCTTGATTCTTGCAGACTCCTTGTACATTTCAATGTAGCTTTCATGCCGAGAAGCGCTTATATCCCCAGCATTTACAGCCTCAATAACCGCGCAACCGCTTTCCTTGGTATGGGAGCAGTCATGGAAACGGCAGCTGCCAATATATCTGCCGAATTCAGGAAAGCAGTTGGCAAGCTCGTCCTTCATAATAATGTCATACTTGCTTGTTTCAAAAGTAGAGAAACCGGGGGTATCAGCTATGTAGCCGCCGCAGTCAAGCTTGTAGATATCTACTCTGCGCGTTGTATGTTTTCCTCTTCCAAGCTTGCGGCTTATTTCATTGGTTTCAAGCTTAAGTTCAGGGCAGATATTATTCAGCAAGGAAGACTTTCCCGAGCCGGAATTACCTATTACAGCTGAAAACCTATTCCTTAGTGCCGCTTTTACTTCTTTGCACCCAACGCCGGTTGAATTGTCAACGCAGAAGGTTGGAAAAATCCTGGCATAGATTTTTACATATTCATCCGCTGGCGACTTGTCAGTCTTGGTAAAAACAACTACCGGGGATATTCGTTTAAACTCGCATACAGCAAGAAATTTATCTAAAAGAAGTATATTTGGCGCCGGCTCGCAGGTAGATATAACAAAAACCATACAATCGAGATTTGCCAGCGGAGGGCGAATTATTTCATTTTTCCTTGGCAGGATTTCCGTTATAACTGCGGAAGATGCCTCCTCTGAAATTAACACCTTATCACCGCATAGAGGGGTTATTTCCTTTGCCCGGAATACTCCCCTTGCTGAGCAAATTATCTCTCTGCCGGCGGCGGCAACCTTATAGTTGCCGCCAAGCGAGCTGATTATCGTTCCCTCTAAAATCATGCTCATTCGTCAATACAGCGTGCTCATATCAACTATCATAAACGCAAACTGTGAATAGCTTGAGCAGTAATATGTGCCGTCATCAAAGCTTATTGTATACTGAGCAAGCTCAGAACTTATTCCAGTTCTCGGACTCTTCAGGCTGGCAGAAGCTGTAACCGTTCCGCTTTCGCCATAGATCTTAATTTCTATAGACGAGCCTGCATAGGTTGAAGCGTTGAAGAAAACACTTTCACTTATGGCTTCAGAAGTTTGCGTATTGTAGAAGGTAAGGCGGTATGTGTTGCTTACATTTGACGGTATATCCACCTTTACAATAACATAATTACCCTCATCATCGCTGTTGACCGTATTGTCAGGAACACCTGGTATTGATATATCATCGTCCCAAGGCAAATTGTTATCATCGGAAATGTCTATATCGCCCCATGGGTCGGCGAACGGATCGGATACAGTTCCTGTACCGTCTGAAACGTAAAGCGTGACAGTCGTCTCTCTTGTAACTATATCACCCTCCGCAATGTTCTGGGATATGACAGTATCAACAGGGTCGCTCGATTCGGTATACTGAATCTTAGGAACAAGGTAAGCGTCGGTAAGCATTGCCTCAGCCTCGGTCACACTGTAGCCAACAACATATGGAACAACCGTATCCTCGGTGGAAGGGCCTATGCTAACATATACCTTAACCGTTGAACCCTCTTCAATGGAACTGTATGCAACAGGGTCGGTTCTAACAACGTATCCTGCGGCAATATCATCGCTCTCTACTTCAATTCGCAGGCACTTAAGGTTTTCACCTATCAGTGCGGCATTGGCGGAATTGTAGTGGAAGTTGACAACATCAGGAACTGTTACCATTCTTGTTCCTTTTGAAACAACCACCCTAATAACGTCGCCTATCTTAACTATTCTTCCCTCAGCCTTTTCCTGCTCTATTATTATTCCGGCAGGGTTTTCAGAGTTATACTCTTCGGTGGCCGCAAGCTGAATGTCCGGATATTCGGCTCTGGCGTCATAGTAATTAAGTCCTACAAGCTTCGGCATGGTATAGTCGTTAGAAGAGGAAGCAGTGGTTTTGAACGCGCCTAAAATAACATTTGATAAAAATAGGGTTGCCACGATTATAACTGTAACCGTAGTCGCTGCGAGTATAGGCAGAATATAGTTATGCCTTGGCTCATCATCCTCGTCGTCCTCGTCATAGCCGTCCTCAGCGTCGGAAAACTCCGGCTCGGAAAGCTCCTGCTGACTTTCTTTTATCTTCTTGGGCTTATCCGCCGAACCGCCCTTTCTCTTCACAGCCATTAAAAGCTTTGATGGATGTTCCTGCTTCTTAACAGGCTCATCTGCATATCCGAAAACAACGCTTTGATCGTTTTTAAAAGCCTCTATATCCATTATCATGCCAGAAGCAGACTGATATCGCTTTGCCGGGTCTTTTTCCATCGCACGCAGTATTATCTCTTCCAAACCCGTATACATGCCGGAAACATAATGAGATGGCTTAACAGGTTCTTCATTCATATGCTTCAGAGCGACGGATACCGGTGTGTCGCCGTCGAACGGCTTGCGCCCGGTAAGCATCTCGTACATCATAACGCCGACAGAGTAGATATCACTCCTTTCGTCGGTGCGGTCACCCCTTGCCTGCTCTGGAGAGACATAATGAACCGAGCCCATTGTCTTTTCGGTGGGAACCCCGGGGTTCTGGCGCGAAAATCTGGCTATGCCGAAATCCATCACCTTTATTGTACCGTCGGAAAGGCGCATAACATTTTGCGGCTTTATATCGCGGTGAACTATTCCCCTGTCATGAGCAAGCTGGAGCGCGCGGAGTATCTGAATAGTGTAATGTACGCACTCTCGCCAGGGCACCAAGCCTATTTGCTCAATGTATTCCTTAAGAGTTATGCCATCAATATACTCCATAACGATGTATTCCAAGCCATTTTCATGGCCTACGTCAAAAATCTTTACTATGTTCGGGTGAGACAGAACCGCTATTGCCTTGCTCTCGTTCCTAAAGCATCTGACAAATTCCTCGTTCGAGGAAAACTCCGGCTTAAGTATCTTAACCGCAACGGTTCGGCCCTCCATAATGTCTCTGCCCATGTAAACGTCTGACATTCCGCCAACGCCTATCCGCTCGGTAATTTCGTACCTCTGATCCATTTTCATGCCTATCATATTATCTTCCATGTTATCACATCCTATATATTAGCTATATCGCGGCCAAAACGACCGTGATATTGTCCTTGCCGCCCAAAGAATTTGCTCTATCCACAAGCTCGGCAACTGCCTGCTCAAGCGGCTGACGATAAACTGTTCCGAATATAACCTCATCACTTACGTAGTTGGTAAGACCATCCGTGCATATCAGAATGTATTCACCCTGATGAACGTCGAACTCGAAATAATCTGCTTCAACGCTTTCGTCAACACCTACAGCACGTGTTATAACATTCTTCATTCTGTGGACCTTCATTTCAGACTCGTCTATTAGTCCCTTGGAATGAAGATACTCAACTATTGTGTGATCGCTTGTTATCTGCATTATTCCTGACTCGTTCAGGATATATGCCCTTGAATCTCCTACGCTTGCAATAGAGCAAAGCCCATTATGTATAAGCGAGCAGACGCATGTAGTTCCCATACCCTCGTTTTCAGGGCTTGCTTTACTTTTGTTGTAAACAAGCGTATTTGCGGCCGATATAGCTGATAGAAGCAGGGATTTTATGCTTTTTGGTTCCATATCGTTTCGGAAGCTGAGCTGAATCCGCTCGTAAACTGCGTTTGCAGATATATCACTTGCAAGGCTGCCGGAGGCCGCCCCACCCATACCGTCGCAAACGACGGCAAAAGCACTGGTATCTGTCAGCATGCTTACCCTGAATCTGTCCTGATTCTCATTTCTGAATTTGCCTATATCTGTTTTGCCCATGACAAACAAGCTTATCACCTCCGAAATGCGTCATCATTAATCATATCTCATATTCCCGCCTCAGCTGACCACAGGCGGCATCTATATCAGA
>CAZIOV010000021.1:15724-24529 GCA_964541045.1 uncultured Oscillospiraceae bacterium
GGCATAAGCTCGCTACGCTTTTTATCGTTGGTGGCGTGGAGCGATATGGAAAGAGTAAGGTCCATGTCAAGTGCAGCAAGATCATAAATTCTGTCCACAAGGCCGCAGGTAGAAAGCGAAACATGACGCAGACTCATATTGGTTCCATGCTCACTTGAAAGTATTCTGAGGAATTTTACAACGTTATCAAAATTGTCAAGCGGTTCACCTATTCCCATTAAAACTATGCTCGAAGCCTTTCGCCCTGATATTCTTTCCGCCTCATAAAGCTGAAGCAGTATTTCCGATGGTTGAAGACTTCGTTTGTATCCTGCAATGGTTGATGCGCAGAAGCGGCATCCCATCTTGCATCCCACCTGAGTTGAAACGCAGAGAGAATCGCCGTGCTCATAGCTCATAAGCACCGATTCTATATGATTTCCGTCTGCAAGCTCAAAAAGGAATTTTTCGGTATCGTCGAGCCTGGACTTAAGAACTCTTACCGCGCTAAGCCTTCCTATATAATACTCCTGTGAAAGGCGCGCGCGAAGCTCTGATGAAAGATTTGACATTTCATCAAAGCTTACGGTCCTCTTTTTATGAAGCCAGTCAAATACCTGCACGGCGCGGAACTTCTTTTCGCCCATGGCTAAAATATCCGCCTCAAGCTCCGACTGTTCCAAAGATAGTATGTCCTTCATAATCCTCCGATTACATTCTCCGTCTGAATCTTGCTATAAAGAAGCCGTCCCCTCTCGACAATTCCGGCGTCAGCGTCACCTTATAGCTTCCGTATTCCTCTATTACGTATGGCTCAAAATCCTTGTTTTCTGCTAAGAATCTTTCCGCCTGATCGTCATTTTCTGCCCGGTTAAGAGTGCAGGTAGAATAAACAAGTGTTCCTCCCGGTTTAACATATTCAGCTGAAGCCGAAAGTATATCATGCTGGACCTCCGGCAGGCCGGCTATTGCACTCCGGTCGCAATACTTTATTTCCGGCTTTCTTCTAATCACGCCCAGCCCGGAGCAAGGAACATCACATAAAACGCTGTCAGCCTGCGGTATATCCTTGCTTATAACCTTGGCATTATTGGTTCTCGCCTCGATAATGTCAAGACCCAGCCGCTTTGCACCCGACTTAATAAGCCTCACCCGGTTGTCATGAAGATCAAGAGCTATTACCTTGCCTTTGTTCTCCATAATCTCGGCCATTGTAAAGGCCTTTCCGCCGGGAGCCGAACACATATCAAGCGCGATTTCCCCGGGTTTTGCGGCGGCGTACCCTGCGCATATCTGGCAGGAAACATCCTGCACGTGAAACATACCCTTTTTATATGCAGAAAGCTTTTCACAGGAGCCGCATCCAAAAAGCTCTGCACAGCCTATAGGGATATCATAAAAGCTTATAGATGCTCCCTCGTTCTCAAGCTCTGCCTTTATTTCATCAACGGTAAATAGTGCTGTATTCAGCCTTATAGTTAACGGAGGCTTTCCGACAGATGAGCGAAGCATAGACAGAGCAGTTTCCTCACCGTAATCAGACGTCCACATCTTAATCAGCCATTCCGGGCAGGAATACTCAATCGACAAGTTCTTTACCTTGTTTGTGCTTTGCGGAAGCTTTTTCCCATCGCGTATGAAACTCCTCAAAAGTGCATTGATAAATCCTGCGGTTCCGGGGTTCTTGTTATCCTTTGCCAAAAGAACGCTTTCGTTAACCGCTGCGCTGTCCGGCACGCTGTCCATATACAGTATCTGATATATTCCCATGCGAAGTATTGTCCTGACGGCGTCTGAAAGCTTGCTTAGCGGCCTTGTTGAGTAGGCAAGAATAACTGCGTCGAGCGTTATTTTGCGCTCTATAACACCGTAGTAAAGTGCGGTTATGAATCTTCTGTCAACATCCTTCAGAAGCGTGTATTTCGACAAAGTCTGATCAAGAACTATGTTGGAATAGCTCTGATTGCGCTCGGTCGAGACAAGCAGCTTTAAGGTAATTTCTCTTGGAGTCTGCATCAGTTCCTTCGCCTCGAATTCCCTTTTACAATAAGAAAAAGCCTGAAAACAGTTGCTATCGAGGATACCAGTGCCGCAACATATGTCATAGCGGCGGCCGAAAGTACTTTTTTGGACATTGCAAGCTCATCATCCTCTAAAATATACTTTTCACGTAGAGTTGTAAGCGCACGGGAGCTTGCATTGAACTCAACCGGCAGAGTAACCGCTTGGAAAACTGCCATCAATGAATAAAGCAACACCCCTATCATAGCTATGCTGTCGTTCGAGAATATCAGGCCTACAGCAAGGATGATAAATCCGAAGGTAGAGCCGAAGTTTGTAACCGGCACAAGCGTGTTGCGGATTTTTATCGGCGTATACTGTTCAGCGTGCTGAATAGCGTGTCCGCACTCGTGAGCCGCAACTCCGATCGACGCTACAGAAGTGGAAGAATAAACGCTGTCAGAAAGCGAAACTGTATTTGTTTTTGGATTGAAGTTATCTGTAAGACTTCCTGCGATATGCGCTATGCGAACATCGTAAAGACCGTTATCGTCCAGAATCTTTCTTGCAACCTCAGCTGCGGTCCAGCCGTGGCTGTTCTGAACCTTTGAATACCTTGAATAAGTTGAATTGACCTTGAATTGCGCATACAAGCCAAACAAAAGGGCCGGTACAAGCAAAAGGTAGGTATAATCGTACCAATAGTAAAACATATATATAACCTTTCAGAGAAAAATTAATTTATAATAGTATTTTCGTTAACAGGATGTCCCCTTAAATAGTCAGCGGCGGGCATTCTTTTGGAGCCTTCTGCCTGTACTTCCAAGAGCCGAACCGCGCCGGAGCCGCAGGCAACCGTGAAATCGGCATGATTTATCACAGTTCTGGGCTTGCCGCAGGCTTTTACCTTTTCGCATCTGAAAACTTTCAGCTTTTTGCCATCAACTATGCATGTTGCGCACGGCCAGTCCGAAAGTCCTTGAATATGGTTATACACCTGTTCACACGAGGCGCCGAAATCTATAGGAGACATCTCCTTTGAAAGCATCGGAGCATAGGTAGCTTTGCTTTCATCCTGCTTTACAGGAGTTATTTCACCTGCTTTTAGGCCCGCAATTGTTTTAAGCAGAAGCTCGGCTCCGATCGTGGAAAGTCTATCATAATATTCCGATGCAGTTTCCAAATCATTCAGTTTGACCGGCTGCCTTAAAAGCATATCGCCGGTATCTACGCCCTGCGCCATTAGCATGGTGGTAATTCCACCGTATTCATCGCCGTTGAGCACCGTCCATTGAATCGGCGCCGCACCGCGGTATTTAGGCAGCAGCGAACCATGGACATTTACGCAGCCCAATCTGGGGATAGAAAGTACCTCCGGCGGAAGTATCTTTCCATATGCTACAACAACAATAACATCGGGGCTGATTTCTTTAATTATTGGGGTGTAAACCTCCGTCTCCCTTTTTAAGGAAACTGGCTGAAATACCTTTATATTATGCGACAGGGCAAATTCTTTAACCGGGGAAAATGCAAGCTTGTTGCCCCTGCCCTTGGGTTTGTCAGTCTGAGTGAAAACCGCCGCAATCTCTTCGCCGGAGTCGTACAGGGCCTTCAAAGAAGGTACGGCAAAATCAGGCGTACCCATAAAAACTATTTTCATCTACATCATGCCTTTCTGCAAATGCAGGCTATTTTTCACTCTGCTCATCCTCTTCGACGTATGGTGCCTCTATGTTAGCAGGAAGCGTAATACCGTCTAGATGGTTAAGCTCGTGGCAGACGCATCTTGCAAAAAGATCGCTCACCTCGCGCTCATATTCGCTTCCGAACCTATCCTGTGCCTTGAATCTGACGGTTTTGGGGCGTGTGACATAACCGTAAAGCTCAGGATACGAAAGGCAGCCTTCAGTTCCGTACTGAGTCTCCTCTGACTGCCAGGTTATCTGTGGGTTTATCAGCTCAATATATTCTTCACCGACGTCGATAACTACTGCCCGCCTTATTATACCCACCTGCGGAGCTGCAAGCCCTACACCTTCAGCCTTGTACATAGTTTCCTTCATATCATCCAATAGCTGATGTAGCCTTAAATCAAACTTTTCTACTGGCTTGCACTTTTTTAACAGCACCGGGTCGCCGTCGGTTACAATCTTGCGAAGAGCCATTGTTTATACGTCCTCTCTATTACAATTATAATATATATTAGAAATGTCCAAAAAAATAATTTGTATGCTTAAAGCATAGTATGTTCACATTCCGTTGATATCCGCATATACCCTTACATTGGAAAAGTTGCGGTTTTTTGAAGTTGCCATAAGCATTTTTGCCATAAAGTCTCTAAACGCCTTTGAAGCCCTGCATTTAACCGTCAGCGAATATTTATGCCTACCGTTTATTCTGCCATATCCAGTCTTTGCAGGCCCAAGCACCCTAAGTGGAAGCTTATCATCAACGCTTTTTAGCCCTGAACGCATCATTTCAACAAAATCATTTGCCGCCCTAACCGCGTCAGCCTCAATAGTGGAGACAAAGAATACCGAGCAGATATCGCAGAACGGTGGATATATCATCTCGCGGCGCAGTGCTATTTCACCGGCATAAAACCCTTTATAGTCCTGATGCGATGCAAGCTCTATTATGTGATGGTCGGGCACAAAAGTCTGAATATATGCAACGCCCTCCTGCTCTCCTCTTCCCCCTCTGCCGCATACTTGGGTTAAAAGCGAAAATGTGCGCTCATAGCTTCGGAAATCGCCGGCAAAGAGCGAGCTGTCAAGTGATATCACTCCAACGGTTGTAACTCTCGGAAAATCCAGGCCCTTTGCAATCATCTGGGTGCCAACCATTATATCGTAGTCACCGCGTTCAAATGCTGCGAATTTTTCCTCATATGCGTATCTTGAACTGGTTGTATCGGCGTCCATTCTCAGAATCCTTGCATCAGGGAAGCACTTCGCAAGCTCCTCTTCAATAAGCTGTGTTCCTGTTCCCGATAGCCTTACACTATCCGATCCGCAGTCACGGCATTTTCCGCCGAAAGCTTCATAGTAGCCGCAGTAATGGCACATAAGCTTGCCATTTGACTTATGATATGTCAGCGGTATAAGGCATTTAGGGCACTTAATTGCCGAATGGCATTTAAGGCAGGTTGCGGTTGTGTTATATCCACGGCGGTTAAGCAACAATATAGACTGATTGCCATTCCTGGTTTCTACACGAATCCGTCTCACCATGTCCTCGCAAAAGATACTTTCATTGCCATTTTCTGCCTCGGTTATCATATCAGCAACAACTACCTGTGGCAGCTTAGTATCTCCATAGCGGTGCGAAAGCTCGAACAGACTGAATCGCCCGCTTTTAGCATGATAATAGCTTTCAATCGAAGGCGTAGCGGACGCAAGCAGCAAAACACATTTATGAGTTCCGCAGCGGCATATCGCAACGTCGCGGGCGTGGTACCTGGGCGAAGCATCTGACTTGTAGCTGGACTCGCCTTCTTCGTCCATTATGATAATCCCAATATCGGAAAGCGGCGCAAAGACGGCGCTTCTTGTGCCGATAACTATTTTGGCGTTTCCGCGACGGATTCTTTTAAATTCATCAAGCCGCTGCCCAACCGACAGGCCGGAATGTATAACCGCCACCCTATCTCCGAAGTAGCCTGAAAACCTTGCGACGGTCTGCGGCGTAAGCGATATTTCCGGAACCAGCATCAGTGCTGTTTTTCCTATTGAAAGAACATATTCAATCAGCTTTATAAATACTGCGGTTTTTCCGCTTCCGGTAACGCCGTATAAAAGAGCCCCCGCAGGTTTGCCAGCGTCTATAAGCTCTTTTATACCATCATAAGCATTAGTCTGCTCGTCTGAAAGCGATATATCCGGGACAGGCTGATTTGACGGCTTTATAGGTGTTCTTAAAGCCTCATAGCGGAATTCCTGTAAAATTCCCTTTTTTATCATATTGGAAATAATCGTCGGCGTAACGCTGAGATAGTAACAGGTTTCCTTTATAGAGGCCGTTTCATTTTCGGCAAGAAAGTCAACCACAAGCTGTTGCTTTGCTGTAAAACTCCACTGACAGTTCTCAAGACAATCATATGAAAGTCTTATCATACGAACAGTTTCATCGCCCACGCGGCGCTTAAACTCATCAGACTCCTCTAAAACTCCCTTTTCTACAAGCGATTTAACGATTGCTTCTTTGGCTTTATCCTCTCCACAGTCGATAATCTCATCAAACTCATGCCTTGAGCCTGCCGCTCTCAGGGCTGAAAGCATTGCCTGCTCCTCAGCCGTAAGCTCCTCATCAGGCAAATGGTTCGATATTTCATACACACTCTGCCTGGTAACCGAATATCCTGCCGGAACTATAGTTCTGAACGCCTCAAAATATGTGCAGAAAGTATGCTCCTTAAGCCAAAAAACCATATTCAAAAGCTCTTGGTTTAACAAAGGCTCCTTATCAACAACGCTAATGATTGGCTTAAGCATTTCATCCGGCTCGGGCTTTTCATACGTCCTTGTTATAAGGCCTATCCGCTTGAAGTTTCCTTTTCCGAAAGGCACCAAAACCCTCATTCCAGGCTTTAAAACCGGAACAAGAATATCCGGAAACTTATAAGTATATTCGACATCGTAGCCATAAGCAGCGCCAGAAATAACCACCTTCGCCGCATGGTTGCCATTCATATTCTAATCACCTTATTATTTTCTTTTAAGAGACGAATCCTCAACCAGCCTGTATTCGCCGTTTGCAAACTGCTCTACCGCAGTTGCAACCGGTTTGCGGTCGATAATTTCCTTGTTATCATAAGCAGTGTCAATAATCTCCCTTGCGCGCTTTGCAACGCCTATTACCAGCGAATAGGTGCTTTCACCGTTCTTTAAAATCTGTGAGCTTGAAGGTCTTAACATTTTTCCAGCACTCCTTTAATCAAATCATTATTTTTATTTACAAGATGCTTAGCAGATTTCATTATCATTATCAAATCGTCAACAGCCCGACCAAGGTCGTCGTTGATAAAAACATAATCGTAATTTCCGGCAAGCCTGATCTCGCGGGAGGCCTGAGCTACTCTTTTTTCTATTGCATCCCTGGTTTCGGTTCCCCTTTCCTCAAGCCGCTTTGCAAGCTCTTCTATCGAAGGAGGAAGCATGAATATAAGAACTGCTTCCGGGCAGACCGCTTTGACCATCATGGCTCCGGCAGTCTCTATTTCAAGGATTACATCCTTGCCCTGCGCAAGCATTGCCTCTATAGGTGCCTTTGGTGTGCCATAGTAATTATCGACAAAGGTGGCGTACTCCAGCATACCATCGCTTTTGACAAGCTCCAAAAAACGCTCCTTTGTTACGAAAAAGTAGTTAACGCCGTCAACTTCGCCCTCACGCGGATGCCTTGTGGTTGCTGAAACAGAGTAGAAAACATTATCGGTTCTCTTAAGCAGTTCACCAAGGACAGTTCCCTTGCCGCAGCCAGAAGGCGCAGAAAGCACATAAAGTGTGCCCTTATTCATTTTCTTCACTCTCTTTTATATTCAAAATATATTCGGCAGTTCTTGCACTAAGAATAACATGGTCGCTCGCAGTAACTATAACCGTCTTAGTTTTCTTGCCATAGGTACAGTCGATAAGCGCGCCCTTATCTTTAGCTTCCTGAACAAGTCTCTTTATCGGGGAAGAATCAGGGGAAGCAATTGCCACCACCTTATCTGCCGAAACATAGCAGGAATACCCGATGTTAAACATTCTCTCGGTCATATAAATTCCTTTCATTACTCGATGTTCTGAATCTGTTCCCTCACCTTTTCAATAGCGCTTTTTAATTCTACAACCATTTTTGTTATGGCAAGATCGGAGCATTTTGAGCCGGTTGTATTGACCTCTCTGTTCATCTCCTGAACGAGAAAATCAAGCTTTTTGCCCACAGGCTCGTCAAGCTCCAAAAGCTCTCTGAAAGACGCGACATGGCTTTTGAGCCTTACTGTTTCTTCATCAACTGCTGTTTTGTCAGCAAATATTGCAGCCTCTGTCAGAATCCTTGATTCATCAACATTTTTGTCCTGCAAAATGTCGCACAGCTTCTGATACAGCTTTTCACGATACTCTCGCGTTACCTGCGGTGAGCGAAGCTCTATGTCGGAAACAGTCTGCTCTATATAATCAAGCTTGGTAAGAATATCCTTTTTCAGCCTTTCGCCTTCCTGCCTGCGCATATACACGAAGCCTTCAAGGGCCGCAGTGGCAGTTTCTTTAACTTCTTCCCAAAGCTCGTTCTCGTCAGTCTCCTCCTTGGTTATAGAAAAAACGTCCGGAATGGCAAAAGCCTTGGACAACGTTATATCGTCAACCAAGCCAAGGGCTTCATTAGCGGAGCGCAGTGCAGCTATATAGCTTTTTGCTAAAGGCTCGTTCATTTTCACGCTGATATCCGAACCATCACTGTTAGCTATGCTTACATAAGCTTCTATCTTTCCTCTGCTCACATACGAGGAAAAAAGCGCCTTAAGCTTGCCCTCAACGTATCCATACTGCCTTGGCACGCGTGATGAAAACTCAAAAAACTTATGATTAACACTCTTTATTTCAACGGTTATCTCCCTTGCTCCGAACTGCATTTTAGCCCGTCCGTAACCGGTCATGCTTTTTGGCATACCAAAACTCCTTTATTACAAATAATACTAATCCATAATACTCCAATATATATTTAGTATTATAGCACATTCTATTAAATAAAGCAAGCAATCGAGCGAAAATTTAAGATTACATTTGTAGGATTACAATAGATGTGTTACAGTAAGAGAAAAAAAGAAGTGACGAATGG
>CAZIOV010000022.1:0-21073 GCA_964541045.1 uncultured Oscillospiraceae bacterium
GGTGAGGGACGTTCACTTTATACCAACTGAATAATAGCCATTTCAGCAGCGTCGCCACGCCTGGGGCCAACCTTGATAATCTTGGTGTAGCCGCCGTTGCGATCTGCATACTTGGGTGCTATCTCGTCAACAAGCTTCTTTGCAACGTCCTCCTTGGTGACGTATGCAAGAATCTGACGCTTTGAGTGAAGGTCGCCGGCCTTGCCGATGGTAATCATCTTTTCGGTCATTGCGGCGACTTCCTTTGCTCTTGTTACAGTGGTTTCTATCTTACCGTTTTCGAGCAGATATGTGACCATAGCTCTGAGCATTGCTTTTCTCTGGTCGCTTGTTCTGCCCAACTTTCTTGCGCCTGGCATAGATATTCCCTCCTTACCTTAACTTTGTGTTATTCCTCTTCGTAGCTCATTTCAAGGCCCAAAGAGGCTAACTTTTCCTTAACCTCGTCGAACGACTTCTTGCCGAGGTTTCTTACCTTCATCATTTCTTCCTCTGACTTCTCTACCAGATCGTTTACAGTGTTGATACCTGCTCTCTTCAGGCAATTGAAGGATCTAACCGACAAGTCAAGTTCCTCAATGGTCATCTCAAGGACTTTATCCTTGGACTTATTGTCCTTTTCAGCCAAAATCTCATCAACACTTGTCTCTTCAGAAAGGTTGATAAACAGATTCAGATGCTCGTTGAGGAGTTTGGCTGCCATGGAAACGGCTTCCTTGGCGGAAATAACGCCGTCCGTCCATACCTCTAATGTGAGTTTATCGTAATCGGTTATTTGACCTACACGGGTGTTTTCAACCGTATAGTTAACTTTAAGAACAGGGGTGTAAATACTGTCAACGGCGATTATACCGATGGGCGCATTAACCATGAGCGCCTTGTTTTTCTCTGCGGAAACATATCCGCGTCCCTTATCAAGGACTATTTCCATGTAAAGCTTGGCACCGGTGTCCAGAGTTGCAATGTGCATATCGGGAACTAGAATCTCAACCTCGGAATCGGTCTTGATATCTCCGGCAGTGACCTCGCACTCGCCCTCTGCTTCGATGTAAACGGTCTTCGGACCGTCGCAGTAGAGCTTTGCAGTAAGCCCCTTCAGGTTCAGAACGATCTCCGCAACATCCTCCTTAACGCCGGGGATGGTGGATAGCTCGTGCTGCACGCCGTCTATCTTGATCGATGTTACTGCTACTCCCGGGAGAGATGAAAGCAATACACGTCTAAGGCTGTTGCCAATAGTCGTGCCGTAGCCGCGCTCCAAAGGCTCCAAAACAAACTTGCCATAAGTTCCGTTGCTCTTAAGCTCGGCTATTTCTATATCCGGCTTTTCGATTTTTTCTAGCATTATAGCCTCCATTTCTTTTCGGTGATCCGCCGCGCCGCCAAAACGCCGGCAGACCAAATGCCCTCCCGCTTATGACCGGCTCAAGGCCGAGCAGGCTCGATGCCGCGCATCCACCCACTCAAGCCAAAAGCAAGATGAATCCAAAATCGTTTATTTGGAGTACAACTCAACGATCATGTGCTCTTCTACTTCGTAATCAAGGTCTTCCTTAACAGGGAGCCTTGTTACCTTTGCCGTAAGGCTCTCCTTATCGACTTCGAGCCATGTGGGGATAAGTCTTCCGTTGGTAGCCTCAACGATTTCCTTGAACTTAACGCTCTTCTTGGAATTCTCGCGCAGTGCAATAACGTCGCCGACCTTAACTCTGTAGGAAGGGATATCGACTCTTGCGCCGTTAACGTTGAAGTGACCGTGAGAAACGAGCTGTCTTGCTTCGCGTCTTGTGGTGGAAAGACCCATTCTGTAAGCAACATTGTCAAGCCTTAATTCAAGCAAGGTCAGCAGGTTTGTACCGGCCTGGCCTTCCATCTTTTCGGCCCTTTCATAGATGTGTCTGAACTGCTTCTCAAGAACGCCGTAGATAAACTTAAGCTTCTGCTTTTCCTTTAACTGGCGGGCGTATTCGGATTCTTTCTTTCTTACGTTTGCCTTGGGGTCTCTCTTGGTTTCCTTGGCAACTCCCATAACCATGGGGCTGATGCCTAAAGCCTTACACCTTTTAAGTATAGGTTCTTTGTTTAAAGCCATTATAACTTTCCTCCGTTTTAATTAAATATCGGTTCTTGTGTTTAACTTGTTAAACGCTTATCCCGACGCCGAGTAAACTTTGGTAAACTCGGTTGCTCATAATTGCGTATAGTGTCTATACGCGGCGGCGCTTGGGAGGACGGCAGCCATTGTGAGGTATGGGAGTAACATCCTTAATAAGTCTTACCTCAAGCTCCTCAGACTGTAACGCTCTGATTGCTGCTTCTCTTCCCTGGCCGGGGCCTTTAACGTAAACCTCAACGATCTTAAGGCCATGCTCCTTGGCTGCTCTTGCTGCGGTTTCGGCAGCGGTCTGAGCCGCGAAGGGAGTGGACTTCTTGGAGCCTCTGAATCCCAAGCCTCCCGCGGAAGCCCATGAGATTGCGTTGCCCTGCATATCGGTGATGGTAACGATGGTGTTGTTGAATGTGGACTGGATATGAACCTGTCCCTGTTCAATGTTCTTTCTTTCCTTGCGGCGGCGAACGGTTGTAACCTTCTTGCCCTTAGTGTTCTGAGCCATGTTCCATATCCCTCCTTACTTCTTCTTATTGGCGATGGTCTTCTTGGGACCCTTGCGAGTTCTTGCGTTGGTCTTGGTTCTCTGACCTCTTACAGGAAGTCCTCTGCGGTGACGTGTGCCTCGGTAGCAGCCAACCTCAATAAGTCTTTTAATGTTGAGCTGAACTTCTCTTCTCTTGTCGCCCTCAACAATAAGATACTTGTCGATATATTCGCGGAGCTTGACAACATCGTCCTCAGAAAGATCCTTAACTCTGATATCGGGGTTAACGCCTGTTTCCTTGCATATCTTTGTCGCCGTAGGCTGACCTATGCCGTAGATATAAGTGAGAGCCGCTTCGATTCTCTTCTCTCTGGGCAGGTCTATACTTGCTATACGAGCCATATTTTTATGGGCACCTCCATTTTTCGTTTTTATCCCTGACGCTGCTTGTGCTTGGGATTAGAGCAAATAACCATTACCTTGCCTTTGCGTCTTATAACCTTGCACTTTTCGCACATGGGTTTAACTGAAGGTCTTACTTTCATTGAAATTCCTCCTTCAAATGATCGCGGATCGCTTGCGCAACTCGCAGTTGTGTTTGTTGTACCTATTACATCCGATAACCGCCCCGATTTCCAACCTCTCCGGGTTAAAATCAGCGCTTTATTTAGATCTCCATGTGATTCTGCCCTTAGTCAGATCATAAGGAGACATCTCGACCGTAACCTTATCGCCGGGAACTATTCTTATGTGATTAACCCCCAGCTTTCCGGATACATAGGCGAGAATCTTGTGACCGTTTGCAAGCTCAACCTGAAACTTTGCGCTCGGAAGTGCTTCCAGAACGGTGCCTTCAAGTTCAATTACATCTTCTTTTGACATTAAATAAAATTCCTCACTTCTCGTCCGGTCGCTCGGCGTCCTTCATTTGCTTTTGGGTTGAAAGCTGAGAAAGAAGCCTTTTCAGTTTTTTGTTGGTCAGCCCGGCAAGCTCTATCCTCCCGCCGACAGGTGAAATGTGTTTTACATTCTTTCGCTTGGGCTTTTCGAGCTTGCGCTCGCGGCCGTCCGCGATAAAAACGAAGCGGTCCTCGGCTTCTACTGCAACGTAATAGCCGCCTTGATCTCTGCCCGCAAGTGATTTCACCACCGAGCCTTTGACTATATTCACAAACGCCGCCATGATTATTATTCGGGCAGGGTAAGAATAACCGCACCCTCCGGCGTTATTGCGATTGTATGCTCGAAATGAGCAGCTAACGACCCGTCGCGGGTCTTGACGGTCCAACCGTCCGAAAGGGTTTTTACTGCCGGCTTGCCTAAGGTTATCATAGGTTCTATGGCTATCACCATTCCCGGAACAAGCCTTGGTCCGTGGCCGGCGTGCCCGAAGTTTGGCACCTCCGGCTCCTCGTGAAGCTCCGTTCCCACGCCGTGGCCGACGTATTCGCGGACAACACCGAACCCTCTTGACTCATTATACTCCTGAATTGCTGCCGAAAGATCTCCTATTCTGACGCCCGGTCTGGCCATTTCTATGGCAAGCATCAGGCTTTCCTCGGTTGAGGCAAGCAGCCTTTGCGCGTCCTCGCTGATCGAACCCACCTTAAAGGTCTTTGTAGAATCGCCGTGGAAACCGTCGATATACGCTCCGACGTCCACCGAAACTATGTCGCCCTCATGCAGCTTTATGCTCGGGGAGGGGATTCCGTGGATAACGGTATCGTTTACCGATATGCACGCAGAACCGGGATATCCGGCGTAGCCCAGAAAAGAGGGCTTTGCACCGTGGGAGGTGATATAGTTGTGAACGACCTTATCAAGCTCCTTGGTACTCATTCCGGCGTGGATGGCATTTCCGGCGGCCACCAGAGAACCGGCGGTTATTGCGCCGGCGCGGCGCATTTTTTCAAGATCCTTTGCTGACTTTATACTTATCACTTTTTATCACGCTTCCAGTGCTTCAAGCGTAAGCTTAGATGTTTCGCTTACCTCTTCCTGGCCGATAACGGTGGTAAGCTTGCCCTGAGCAAAGTAAAAGTCCTTCAGGGGCGCGGTCTTCTCGTGGTAAATCTTAAGCCTGTCCAAAACGGTGGCCGGCTCATCGTCCTTGCGGATAACGGTTCTGCCTCCGCAGGCGTCGCAAACGCCTTCAACCTTAGTGGGCTTAAAGTCAACGTGGTAGGAATTTCCGCATTTCTCGCAGACGCGTCTGCCGCCCAAACGCTTAGCTATCGTTTCGTCGGGAACGTAAATTTCGATAACCTTGTCGATTACAACGCCCATTCTGTCAAGTGCCTCCGCCTGCGGAACGGTGCGGGGGAATCCGTCCAGAATGAAGCCGTTTTTGCAGTCATCCTCGGCAATCCTGTCCTTTAAAATGCCGATAACAACATCGTCGGGAACGAGGGCGCCGGCGTCCATATAGCTCTTTGCCGCCAGGCCGCTTGGCGTGCCGTTCTTAACAGCTTCTCTTAACATATTTCCGGTTGAGATGGCGGGTATGCCCTTGACCTTGCATATAACCTCAGCCTGGGTTCCCTTGCCGGCTCCCGGTGCTCCTAATAATATAAGATTCATACTATTTCCTGCCTTTCCTTAAAAAAGCTGCCCCGCCCGGTCCTCTCCGGGCTGATGTTTATGGGGAAGGCCCGGCCGCCGCGGTTTAAGCCGAAGCTGCCGAACTCAGGCTGCCCAAATTACTCCAGAAATCCCTTGTGATGACGCATCATCATCTGAGATTCGAGCTGGCGAACGGTCTCCAGCGCAACGCTTACAACGATGAGTATTGAAGTACCGCCCAAGGCGAGGTTTCCAACGCCGGTTATCTGAGCAAAGATTATCGGGAAGATAGCTACAATGCCCAAAAACAGTGCACCGACAAGAATCAGCTTCGAAAGCGTTCTTGTTATATAGTCGGCAGTGGGCTGGCCGGGACGGATGCCCGGAACACCGCCGTTGTTCTGACGAAGATTATTGGCAATCTCAACGGGATTATACTGTATGGAAACATAGAAGTAGCTGAACAGGATTATAAGAATGAAGTAAACCGTTGCATACACAGGATGCGTGTATTCAAACGCCTTAAAGAATCCGTACCAGAAGGTTCCCGCCTCCGGCTGGTTCTTCATAAACATCTGGATCGTCTGCGGGATTGAAAGGAATGACATGGCAAAGATTATAGGCAAAACGCCCGCCATGGCTATCTTTATGGGGAGGTAGGTAGACTGGCCGCCGTAAATCTTTCTTCCCACAACGCGCTTGGCGTACTGAACGGGAATCCTTCTTTCGGCATTGTCCATAAAGATTATGAACGCAACCATCAGAACAAAGATGATTATGATTATAGGTATAAGGGCAATTCTGGCAGGCTCGCCGGTTTGAGCAAGAACCGCAAAGGTTGAACCGAACGAAGAAGGAATTTCGGCAATGATGCCGGCAAAGAGCAGCATTGAGATGCCGTTTCCAATGCCCTTCTTGTCGATAAGCGAACCAAGCCATATAACCAGCATTGCGCCCGCCGTGAAGCAGCTGATAATAACTACTGCCGACAGATACATATAAGCGCCGGTTGAATAGGTAAGAGCGCCCTGATTCTTAAGGGTGATGAAGTAGGCAATCGACTGGAACAAAGCAATGCCCAGAGTTGTCCACTTGGTGATGTTGTTTAATTTGGACCTTCCAGCCTCGCCTTCCTTTGCAAGCTTTTCCAGAGCGGGAATGGCGAAGGTTAAAAGCTGAATGATGATCTGTGCGTTGATATAAGGCGAAATTGAAAGGCATAAAAGCGTTGCTCTTCCAAACGTTCCGCCGGAAAGTGTGTTGAGATAAGCAAAGATGTTGTTGCTTCCGCTTATCATCTCTTCAATAATCGAGGGGTCCAAGAACGGAACCGGAATATATCCGCCCAGTCTGTAGATCACTACAATCAGCATTGTATAAAGCAGCTTCTTGCGGATTTCCGGTATCTTCCAGGCATTTCGCAATGTTTCTAACACTTTATATCACCTCTGCCTCTCCGCCAGCCTTCTCAATCTTTTCCTTAGCGGAAGCAGAGTAAGCAGCTGCTTTAACGGTAAGCTTCTTTGTAAGCTCTCCGTTGCCTAAAACCTTGATTCCGTTGCCGCAGTCCTTAACAACTCCGGCAGCTGCCAAAAGCTCACCGTCGACTACAGTTCCGTCAACGAATTTTTCAAGGTCGGAAACGTTGATTGCCGTATACTTAGCTGCAAAAATATTGTTGAAGCCTCTTTTAGGGATTCTTCTTGCAAGTCTGGTCTGACCGCCTTCAAAGCCGGGTCTTACACCGCCGCCCGAACGCGCGTTCTGACCTTTATGTCCTTTTCCTGCCGTCTTGCCCCATCCGGAGCCGTGTCCTCTGCCGATTCTTTTGGAATCCTTGGTAGAGCCGGCAGCAGGAGCCAAATCGTGCAATTTCATTAATTCGCACCTCCTTGTTTTATGCTTCGGTAACTTTGATCAGGTGTACGATCTTATTAATCTTACCTTTTGTCTGAGCGTTATCGGGCTGAACCGTAACGTCACCGATTTTGCGAAGACCTAAGGCGTTAGCTGTAGCAATCTGATCCTTGAGTCTGCCGTTAAGGCTCTTTACGAGCTCAATTTTTACGGATGCCATAACTTAACCCTCCTTAGAATATTTCCTCAACAGTCTTGCCCCTCTTGGCTGCTACCTGTTCGGCAGATTTAAGTGAAGCCAGACCGTTGAATGTTGCTCTTACGACGTTGCAGGGATTGTTGGATCTAAGCGACTTTGTTCTTATATCCTTGATTCCGGCAGCCTCGATAACGGAACGAACAGGGCCGCCCGCGATAACTCCGGTACCTGCGGCGGCGGGTCTCATCAGAACTCTGCCCGCGCCATATGCACCGATTATTTCGTGGGGGATGGTTGTTCCTTTAAGTGAAACTTTGATAAGGTTTTTCTTAGCGTCTGCGATACCTTTTCTTATCGCGTCGGTAACTTCGCCCGACTTTCCTATGCCGAAGCCGACAATGCCGTTTCCGTCTCCAACGACGATGAGCGCCGAGAACTTCATTATACGGCCGCCCTTAACAGTCTTAGATACGCGGTTAATTGCTACAACCTTTTCGGTAAGTTCCATTGATGAAGCATCTATTAAAGCCAAAATAATTACCTCCTTTTAGAACTTAAGTCCGCCTTCGCGGGCGCCTTCGGCCAGGGCCTGAACACGTCCGTGATAAACATAACCGCCTCTGTCGAATACGACTTCTTCGATTCCCTTTTCCTTGCAGGCGCTTGCCAGCATTTCGCCGACCTTCTTGGCGCCTTCAACGTTGCCGCCGTTGCCTTCAAAGCCCTTTTCCATGCTTGAAGCGGCGCAGAGAGTGGTGCCGGTGACATCATCTATAACCTGAGCATAGATGTGCTTCGCGGAGCGGAATACATTAAGACGGGGGCAAGCGGCAGTTCCGGAAACCTTTGCGCGTACTCTTGCGTGTCTGTGGGCTCTTGCCTTTGCTCTGTCAACTAATTTAACCATAGCTTGTTACTCTCCTTATTTACTTCTTTGCGCCTTTACCGGCCTTACCTTCCTTGCGGATGATAACCTCGCCGTCGTAGCGGATTCCCTTGCCCTTATAGGGCTCGGGGGGACGCTTTGCGCGTACTTCGCAGGCAAACTGACCTACCTTTTGCTTGTCTATGCCGCTTACTATTATCTGGTTGGGCTGAGGAACCTCAAGCTTGATGTCCTCCGTCTCCGAGATGGTTACCTGGTGCGAGAAGCCAAGGTTAAGAACCACGTTCTTGCCCTGCTTTGCGGCTCTGTAACCGACACCTTCGATAATAAGCGTTTTGGAAAATCCGTGCATAACACCCTCAACCATGTTGTTAACGAGTGTTCTTGTAAGTCCATGAAGCGCCTTGGATTCCTGCTCGTCGTCAGGGCGGGAAACGTGAACAACGCCGTCCTTAACGTCAACAGTAAGGCCGTCATGGAACTTTTGAGTAAGAGTTCCCTTGGGACCCTTAACCGTTACGACGTTTCCGTCTGCAACGGTAACAGTAACTCCGGCAGGAACGCTAATGGGTTTCAAACCTATTCTTGACATAGAAATTAGCCTCCTTACCAGACGAATGCGAGAATTTCACCGCCGACGCCAAGCTCTCTGGCCTTCTTGTCGGTCACGATTCCCTTTGAAGTGGAAACGATTGCAACGCCTAAGCCTTTCATAACCTTGGGCATATCCTCGCAGCTGGAATAGATTCTAAGACCGGGCTTAGAAACTCTTCTTATGCCGGAGATAACCGGTGTTCTGTTCTCGTCATATTTAAGTGTGATTCTTATAATACCCTGCTTACCGTCCTCAACGATCAGATAGGACTTGATGTAACCCTCATTAAGAAGGATTTCAACAATCGCCTTTTTCACGTTGGAAGCAGGAATGTCTACTGTAGCATGCTTTGCTGAGCTTGCATTGCGAATTCTTGTCAACAAATCAGCTATCGTATCAGTAATCTGCATACCGTTTTGCCTCCTTTGCTGAAATTTTACCAGCTAGCCTTCTTAACACCCGGAATCTGACCTTCATGAGCCAATTTTCTGAAGCAGATACGGCAAACGCCGAACTTTCTCAGATAAGCATGAGGTCTTCCGCATATCTTGCATCTGTTGTAAGCACGAGTTGAGTACTTTGGCTTTGCCTGCTGCTTTAATATCATCGACTTTTTAGCCATTATCGTATCCTCCTCTTACTTTGCGAACGGAGCGCCGAGTAAGCTTAAAAGCTCCTTGGCCTCTTCGTCGGTCTTTGCGGTTGTGATGAAGTTAACATCCATGCCGCGAACCTTATCTACCTTGTCGAACTCGATTTCAGGGAATATAAGCTGTTCCTTGATACCGGTCGAATAGTTGCCTCTGCCGTCGAACGAGTTGCCGTTGATGCCCTTAAAGTCACGTACGCGCGGGAACGCAACATTGAAGAGCCTGTCAATGAACTCATACATCTTGTCGCCCCTTAAGGTAACCTTAACTCCGATAGGCATTCCCTCTCTGAGCTTGAAGTTGGCGACAGACTTCTTGGCCTTGCAAACAATAGGCTTCTGACCTGTGATAGCCGCAAGGTCGCCCATGACGGCATCGATAACCTTGGAATTCTCCTTGGCCTCGCCGCACGCAACGTTTATAACAACCTTGTCGAGCTTAGGGATCTGCATAACGTTCTTATAGCCGAACTTTTTCATAAGTGCAGGAGCAATTTCTTGGACATACGTATCTTTTAATCTAGCCATATTTCTCCTCCTACTTAATCTCAGCACCGCAGTGCTTGCAAACTCTTACCTTGTTTCCGTCACCGTCGAGCTTGACTCCGGTTCTTACGCCCTTATCGCACTTGGGGCAAACGAGCGCTACCTTGGAGGAATACATAGCGGCCTCAGCCTTAACGATTCCGCCTGCCTCGCCCTGTCTGCGGGGCTTAACCGACTTAGTTGCAATATTGCAGCCCTCAACAATGACCTTGCCCTCCTTGGGGGATACGGCCAGCACCTTTCCGCGCTTGCCCCTATCCTTGCCGGAAAGGATAACTACAGAGTCGCCGGTTTTAACATGAATCTTATTCATAATATCGGTTCCTCCTTAAAGTACCTCGGGGGCCAATGACATAATCTTAACAAAGTCATTGTCTCTGAGCTCTCTGGCCACTGGGCCGAAGATTCTTGTTCCCCTGGGTGTTTTATCTTCTTTGATTATAACAGCTGCGTTTTCATCGAAACGGATGTAGGTTCCATCCTCACGACGAAGACCCTTAGCTGAACGAACGATTACTGCTTTTACAACGTCGCCCTTCTTAACCATGCCGCCCGGAGCTGCTTTCTTTACCGAAGCAACAACAACGTCACCGATGTTGGCGTACTTTCTGCGTGTACCGCCCAAAACTCTGATGCACATAAGCTCCTTTGCGCCGGTGTTATCAGCAGCCTTGAGTCTTGTCTGCATTTGTATCACAGCAAGTTCCTCCTTTCAGTATTTAAGAAATCCGAACCTTTAAAAGGCTCACCCTACTTTTTTTACTTAGCCTGCTCGACAACTCTGACGAGACGCCATCTCTTATCCTTGGAGATCGGGCGGGTTTCCATAATTTCAACCTTGTCGCCGATGTTGCAGGTGTTGTTCTCGTCGTGTGCCTTGAACTTGACAGTCCTTTTTATAATCTTCTTGTAGAGGGGATGCATAACGTTGTCTTCGATGGCAACTACAATTGTTTTGTCCATCTTGTTGGAAACAACCTTGCCCACTCTGGTTTTTCTAAGCTTTCTTTCAACCATTTCGCTCACAGTAAAATCCTCCTCTCAATCACTTGGACTCTTGTTCACGAATGAAGGTTTTAACTCGAGCAATATCCTTCTTAACAGCCTTAATCCTCATAGGGTTGTCAAGCTGGTTTACAGCATGCTGAAAACGAAGGTTAAACAGCTCTTTTCTCAGATCCTCCAGCTTATTGTTAAGCTCTACAAGAGTCATTTCTTTGATTTCATTTGCTTTCATTATTGCTCACCACCCGTTTCTTGCTCTTTAGCAACGAACTTGCACTTGATAGGCAGCTTGTGCATAGCCAAACGCATAGCCTCTTTTGCGGTTTCTTCACTTACTCCGGCAATTTCAAACAGAACCTTGCCGGGCTTAACAACAGCTACCCAGTGATCGGGAGCACCTTTACCTGAACCCATACGGGTGCCAAGTGCCTTGGAGGTTACGGGCTTATCGGGGAATATCTTTATCCAAACCTGACCGCCGCGCTTGATGTATCTCGTCATAGCGATACGGGCAGCCTCGATCTGCTGGGAGGTTATCCATGCGCACTGAAGCGCCTGCAAACC
Source organism: uncultured Oscillospiraceae bacterium (assembly GCA_964541045.1). Taxonomy (GTDB): domain Bacteria; phylum Bacillota; class Clostridia; order Oscillospirales; family Ruminococcaceae; genus Faeciplasma. Next base: position 11,461 of record CAZIOV010000022.1, read on the forward strand.
ATACTCGCCGTATGCAACCTTGTTGCCCCTTGTAGCCTGGCCCTTCATGCGGCCGCGCTGCTGCTTGCGATACTTAACTCTCTTTGGAAGTAACATTACTTATTACCTCCTTCTTTTCTTTCTGTTCTTTCGGCTCTGTCGGTTCTGGGCCTGCGATCGTCCCTGCGGCGGGGTCTGTCATCACCGTTTCTGGGGCGGCGGCGCTTATTGTCGGGCCTTTCTTCCGTCTTGGGAGCCTCACCCTTCAAAATCTCGCCCTTGTAGATCCAAACCTTAACACCAATCTTGCCGTAAGTTGTGCCTGCCTCAGCAAAGCCGTAGTCAATATCGGCTCTGATTGTCTGAAGCGGGATGGTTCCTTCGTGATATGACTCGCTTCTAGCGATTTCGGCGCCGCCCAAACGGCCGCCCGCCTTAACCTTGATGCCCTTTGCTCCGAGCTTCATAGCTCTTGCGATTGCGGACTTCATGGCTCTTCTGAAGGATACTCTGTTTTCGAGATCGGCAGCTATCTTCTCGGCAACCAGCTGAGCGTTGAGGTCGGGCGACTTAACCTCGAAGATATTGAGGTTAACGGTTTTTCCGATCATCTTTTCGATCTCTACTCTTAATTTCTCAATAGCCTCGCCGCCTCTGCCGATAACAACGCCCGGCTTTGCGCAGTGGATATTGATTTTAACCTTGTTTGCAAATCTTTCGATTTCTACCTTGGGAACGCCGGCGGCGTACAGATTCTTCTTGATGTAGTTACGGATATTGTAATCTTCAACAAGGGTGTCGCCGAAAGTGCTTTTATCTGCAAACCAGCGGGAATCCCAATCCTTTATAACTCCCACACGAAGACCGTGGGGATTAACTTTCTGTCCCATAGTTTACCTCCTCTTCCGACTTATTCCTTCTCGGCGAGAACTACCGTTACGTGTGAAGTTCTCTTAAGAATTCTGTGACCTCTGCCCTTGGATACTGCTCTCATTCTCTTAATAATCGGTCCCGGGCAAACATAGCAGGTCTTAACATAAAGATTGTTCTTATCCATATTAAGAAACTCTGCATTTGCGGCAGCCGAATTAAGAAGCTTTTCCAAATACTCGCAGGCAGCCTTGGGGGTGTGCTTAACTATAGCAAGCGCCGTCTCCAAGTCCTTTCCTCTGATAAGATTGAGAACGATCTCAACCTTGCGAGGAGCAATACGCGCAGTTCTCAATACTGCTCTTGCTTCCATTTGTTATTTCCTCCTTTCGGCCTACTTACCGTTATTGGATGTCTTAGAACCGGCATGACCCTTAAAGGTTCTTGTCGGAGCGAACTCACCCAATCTATGTCCTACCATATCCTCAGTAACATATACCGGAACGTGCTTGCGTCCGTCGTGGACGGCAAATGTGTGACCAACGAAATCAGGGAAGATAACCGACGCGCGGCTCCAAGTCTTAATAGCCTTCTTTTCACCTGTTTCGTTCATGGCAACGACTTTCTTGTAAAGGGATTCCTGAACGTACGGCCCCTTCTTAATGCTTCTACCCATTATTCATCTGCCTCCTTTCAAATTACTTGGCGTTGCGGCGCTTTACAATGAACTTATCGGAGCGGTTGTGCTTTGCCCTTGTCTTATAGCCCATTGTAGGCTTGCCCCAAGGAGTAACAGGGGAGGGATGTCCGACGGGAGATTTGCCTTCACCGCCGCCATGAGGGTGGTCGCAGGGGTTCATGACGGATCCTCTTACGTGGGGTCTAACGCCCATGTGGCGCTTTCTGCCCGCCTTGCCAAGGTGAACGTTTTCGTGGTCGATGTTTCCGACCTGACCGATCGTCGCCATGCAGTTTGCGGGGACATAGCGCATTTCGCCGGAGGGAAGTCTAATCAAAACTTTCTCGCCCTCTCTGCCCATAAGCTGCGCCATATTGCCGGCGGATCTTACGAGCTGAGCGCCCTTGCCGGGGTAAAGCTCAATATTGTGGATAAATGTACCGACAGGGATGTTAATAAGGGGAAGAGCGTTGCCGGGCTTGATATCGGCGCCGGTTCCCGCACGGATTGTGTCTCCGACGTTTAAGCCGTTGGGAGCCAAAATGTATCTCTTCTCACCGTCCTCGTACTTGACAAGAGCGATATGAGCGCTGCGGTTGGGATCGTACTCTAAGGTGAGAACGGTTGCGTTCATGTCGAGTTTGTTTCTCTTGAAGTCGATTACACGGTATTTTCTTCTTTCGCCGCCGCCGTGATGACGAACGGTGATTCTGCCATAGCTGTTTCTGCCGGAGGTCTTTCTCATCGGTTCGAGAAGGCTTCTCTCCGGAGCGACCTTGGACAAACCGCTGTAGTCGGTAACAGTCATACCTCTGCGGCCGTTTGTGGTCGGCTTATAGCTCTTTATAGCCATGTTTATTCACTCCTTATTCTGGTTTTGCGGGAAGTGTATCTCTTCCCATACATACCCCCGGATTCTTATTATATCGCCGGGGCTTTTGCCGGAATGTGCGGCCGAAAATTCAACCGCAGGCTCCGAATCTCATCAGATCATGCCGTCAAAGAAGGCGATGGTCTTGGAGCCCTCGGCAAGTGTTACAATGGCCTTTTTCCAGTTGGGAGTTCTGCCTTCGTTTCTTCCCATTCTGCGGAAGCGGCCTCTTACCCTCATAGTGTTGACGCTTGCTACCTGAACGCCGAAGATTTCTTCAACGGCCTTCTTTATTTCAATCTTGTTGGCTGTGAGCGCAACCCTGAAGGTGTATTTGCCGGCTCTTAAATCCTCCATAGAGGCTTCGGTTACAACCGGCTTCAAAATAATGTCTTGAGCAGTTTTAGTCATTAGCAGTAAACCTCCTCAATCTTTGCAACGGCGTCTGTAACGACGATGAACTTATCGCAGTTCAGAATGTCGTAAACATTCAGGGTGTTAACAAGCGTTGTCTTAACGCCGGGAATGTTTCTTGCGCTCTTGATAACCTTTTCGTCAACAGCGGGCATAACTATAAGCGCCTTGCCCTGAACGTCCAAAGCCTTAAGCATTTCAACTATGCTCTTGGTTTTGATCTCCTCCAGCTCGATGCCGTTAAGAACGACAACGCCGTTATCGGCCAGCTTGGAGGAAAGGGCGGACTTCATAGCAAGTCTTCTTACCTTCTTATTAACGGTGTATCTGTAGCTGCGGGGCTTGGGTCCTAAAGCGATACCGCCGTGTACCCACTGAGGAGCTCTTGTGGAGCCCTGTCTTGCATGGCCTGTACCCTTCTGTCTCCAGGGCTTTCTTCCGCCGCCGGAAACCTCTGTCCTTGTGAGGGTGGACTGTGTGCCCTGCCTCTGATTTGCCAGATAGTTAACTACCATGGTGTGCATTACGGTAGCATTGGGTTCGATACCCCATACTGCGTCGTTAAGCTCAGTGTCAGCAACTACATTGCCCTTAATATCATAAACGGAAACCTTAGACATTGGTTACTTCCTCCTTCCACTAAGCCTTCTTAACGCTGTTTATAACGGTTACGATACCGTTCTTGGGGCCCGGAATAGCTCCCTTTACAGCGATAAGATTATTTTCAGCGTCTACCCTTACTACCTCTAAGTTCTGGACGGTAACTCTTTCGGCGCCCAAGTGGCCGGGCATTCCCTTACCCTTGAAGATTCTCGAAGGGCTGGAGCAGGCGCCCATTGAACCCGCATGGCGGTGAACGGGGCCGGTACCGTGAGTTTCCTTTAATCTGTGATTGTTCCAGCGCTTGATGGTGCCGGCGAAGCCTTTACCTTTGCTGGTGCCGCAAACGTCTACAAAATCGCCCTCGGCAAATACGTCTGCCTTAACGATATCGCCTACGTTTACGCCTTCCATGCTGTCAAGTCTGAATTCCTTAAGGGTTTTCTTCAGGGCGACGTCCGCCTTTTTGAAATGACCCGTCAGAGGCTTTTTAAGGCTCTTTGCGGTAGCATCTCCGAAGCCGTACTGAGCGGCGTCATAACCGTCATTAGCGACGGTTTTGAGCTGAACTACTACGCATGGACCTGCCTCGATAACCGAAACCGGAATTACCTTGCCGGCTCCGTCGAAGACCTGAGTCATACCGATCTTCTTTCCGATGATGGCTTTCTTCATTTTGTTTTCCTCCTATTGGTTATTGGTCGGCTCGGCCGACATGACCTGTAAGTGTGACCTCGCTGAGAAATCAAAACGCGATTTCTTTAGGAGATTACTTGATCTCCATTACGATATCAACACCGGCAGGAAGCTCAAGATTCTGCAGAGCCGCAGTGGTGTCGTTGGTGGGGTGCAAAACATCGATAAGTCTTTTGTGAGTTCTCATTTCGAACTGCTCACGGCTGTCCTTATTGACGTGAACGGAACGGAGGATGGTGATTATCTCCTTATCCGTGGGGAGCGGAATGGGGCCGGAAACCTTTGCGCCGCTTCTCTTTGCCGCCTCAACAATCTTTGCTGCTGCTGCGTCTACATTCGAGTGCTCATAGCCCTTGATCTTGATCCTGATTTTTTCATTGACTGCCATTATTAAGCGCCTCCTTATGTTTTTTGCTTTGGGGGCAACCGGCTTGCTGTGTTCACAAGCCTTTCTGTTTTTTAACACGCTTCCGTGCGTTTCATGAATCCTCATAAAAAAACCGAAAAACAACGGCTATAGACCGCTTCGGTTTTTCGGACACATAATCCAGCACGCTAAGCTTGTATGCACATTTAGACACAGCGTTTCCCGCGCGCAAGCGCACAAAATCCCGCTGTTCGCAAGATGCTAATTCTGCACATACCGTGTTGTTATTACAGTCGCCCGGTTTAAAATCGGACATACTCGGCTGAAATTACCCGGCACACAGCCGGCAACCTTCAGCTTCATCGCATATCTTTTGCAGTCACGCAAGATATATGATAACACGAAAATGCGCCTTTTGCAAGCGTTTTGCGAAATTTGCGGGAATTTTTAGCGTAGAATTTCAGAACTTTTTTAGTTTGATTTTTGTGAAAAATATACAATAACCGCCTAAATCAGAGTCCCGCCGCCATCCGGCGAAGCATCCTGCGGGTCGTTCTGCTCCTCATCCGGCAGCTTTACGATATTCGGAACCGATTCAACTGCGTTCTTTTCCGTTATATAAATAGTATAGCTATAGGTCTGCTCGCCGCCATCCGGCAGAGCCATTTGCGAAATCTCCTTAAAGTAAAGCAGATTTCCGTCACCGTCGAAGAAGTACTTAACCGAAAAGCCGACGATGCTTTCGTCCGGCCTTGAATCGCCGAGCTTATCAACGTCGTAAACGTGGCAGACCTCAATCGCCTGTTCGTTTACGGCGATATAAGACCGCTCGTCCACCACCGCCTTTTTATAAAAAAGTATCAGCCCCTCATCGGCATAAGGGTATTTGACCGTGCGCGAATAGGCGTTGAAGTCAGAGTCTGTAGTGGTTTTATAGGTTACGACGCCGTTTTCCTCCGTAAACTCCTCATAGCCGTTGTTGTACTGGGCGATATACGTCCCCACCGAGCGGCCGATGTAGGAATATGTCATCATGTCGGTTTCGTCGTATTTGAAAATGAATATCTGCTCCGAAACTCCGGTATCGTCGTTGATTACATCCACACGGGCGGAATCCAGAGAGGCATACTCTTTGCGAGCGGCGAGGATATACTCCTCCCCGGCGACCTCCCGTCCTGCCTCGCAGCCGCATAGGCAGAACAAAATTATGAATGCTGTCAGCACAGTAGCAAATCTTTTAACCATAATTTAACTTCCTAATAAAGTAGAAAACCAAAGGTCGGAATTTCGCAGGCCATTCAAGGCCGCAGAGTCTTAAAAGCGGAAATATTCCCGCCAATCAAAGATTCTGCCGAATGCGCCGCACGGCGGCAGGCAAAGCAGCTTTACTTGCGCCTGTATCCTCTCTTCTTGATATCCATATTCTTTTTAAGGCTCGATATCCTGTCCTCGCTCGAAGCCTTGAATTTTGAAAGCATATCTTCAAATCCGGCGTCGGTAACCGTGGTACGAGGCTCGTAGGCATACTCAAGCTCGGTAAGGTCAACAACCTCTTTTTTCGCAGACTTCTTGGGAGCCTGCCGCCTTTGGAAGCCGGGAGTATCCTTATCCTTGTCGAAATCCTGCTGCTTCGGAGCCGGGCGCTTTTTGAACTCATGCTGCTCCTTCTGCGGGGCAGGCCCCGCCTTCTTGATAGAAAGGGCAATCTTGCCGTCTTCCGCAATGGAGAGTATTTTTACTTTGACGCTGTCGCCAATCTTCAGAAAATCATTAATGTCGTTAACAAAAGAATTTGAAATTTCGGAGATATGTACCATTCCGCTTTTGCCGTTCCCCAAATCGACAAACGCTCCGAATTTAAGTATTCCCGTAACCTTGCCTTCAACAATATTTCCCTGTTCAAGCTGCATAAAAGTTTTCTAATCCTCTTTCACTTTGTATTGTCTTTCGCGGCTGACTCGCCGCGGTATAAAGCGAAATCATTCCATATTGTTCTTGGGATAGAACCTTCTTTCTCTGGGATAAGCGTAGCCCCGCTCTATGGCGGCGGAAAGCATATACTCGTATTCGTCACCCGCGTTGAGAAGCCTGTGATACTCATCATTTTCTTGCTGAGTTTCGGTTATCTCCGCATTAAGCTTTTCTATGGCCGCCTTTTGCTCCGCAATATCCGCCTGAGTTGAAATGATAACGCTCACCGAATAAACAAGCAGCAGAGTAAACGCCGATATCTTAACAAGCTCGAGCAAAGGTGAACGGCGCTTGCCGCGCTTTTTCAGCTTTGCACGCGCATCGTCGTCTCCGGCCTTGAGCCTTCGCTTCTCAGCCATTTTCTCTGCCTCCTTTATCCGATAATAACACACTGTATATTATACAACACATAAAGGCGCAATGGCAAGTGCTTTTAAAAAATAATTTTTTTAGTTTTTGAAAAAACGGCAAGCCGCACAAATTTCCGAAATTTTTTTGATGATTTTAACAACAAATGCGCAAAGCCGCGCCGCCGTCTGCATGGCTTTTCCGAGTACCCCGCAGATAATTCTGCCCAGGCTGACAAGATATATGCAGAAGCCCGCAAGCATCCCCACAAGCAAAAACATCCTCAGCGCGCCCTCGGTGAACTGCACGCAGAAGGCGTAATAAACCGTTCCGAACAGCAAGCAGAACAAAAAGTCCTCGGCCGCCACCGCCGCCGGATGGTGCCTTATGCTCATCCTAAGCGCTCTCAGCAGATCGTAAGCGGTTCCAAGGACAGCGCCGGTAAGGGCGGCGAAGCCGAGCAGGGCAATTTCCCGGCCGGTTCCCAAAAACATCCCCTGATACATTTATTTCCCCCTCGCCGGCCTTATCTCGTTATTTTTCCCCACAGGGAAAGCTTTTTTGTGCGGTCCTTGTCGCCGTAGACCATCGATTTTATATCTCCGGTTACGGCCATGTCGCCGGTTTCAAGGCTGATTTCGTCAACGTGAAGGCATTTGCCCTTTATTGAAAGCTCGCCGAGCGCGGTATAGAGCGATATTTCGTTTTCGTCGAAGCTTTCAACATCGGTTACGCCGGAAACGGACAGCTTTGAGCGTTCCTCCAAAATAACATTGTGCTTCTTGGCCGCCGATACCTCTGCCGCCATAATAACAGCCCCCTTATAATGTAATAGTAAACTGTATTAGACTTTATGCCGGCGGGGCGGAAAATATGCCGGGCTTTGAGGCAAAAACCGCCGCCGCACCGTATTTCGGGCGCGACGGCGAAAATTAATTATTCAAAGCTTTTCGCGGCAGGCTATGTCAGCTCATCGTTGTTTTCAACCGCGGCGTTCAGCTCCTCAAGATAATAATCGATGGTTTCTGCATACTTTTCCTTAAGCTGCGCCCAGGTTGAGGGGTTATTGCCGGTGGTTCCGGTGATGAGGTTGTTAACTGCGGTGTTCAAAGCGGCAGGGCAGCCTGAAGAGAAGTTAACAACGGGGTTTTCCTTTGCAAGCTCCTGGCAAAGGTCGTTCATGTCGAGCATTTCCTGCGTCCACAGGTAAACCTCTTTAAGCTGCTTAACGTCGATGTCAATAACGGTGGGGTCAAGAATCTTAAAGCGCTCGCACATCGAAAGAAGAACTACTCCGTCGGGGTTCTGAGCACCCGAAATGATGTGGTATCCGACCGGCTGGCCGCCAAGATAATAGTTGCCGTCGCCGTTGGGATTTCTGGGTATCGGAACGAACATAAGCTCTCCGGCGGCGATATCGCCCCAAATAGCGCTCATATCGTCAACAGGGCCTGTGAACGCCCAATTCTCTCTGAGCCAGAACAGGCATTTGCCTTCCTTTATTCCCGCGCCGTCCTGCTCGGTGCCTCTCATAACGGTGGGGCATCTGCAGTCGTTCTTGTTAAGGTCGTAGATAACCGTTTCAACCGCTTCCAGCGCAGGATCGTCGATATTGGAAACAAACTTTCCGTCCTCGTCGATGGCGATAATGGTTACGCCGGTGGAGTTAACCAGCGCAGACTGCCATGCCCATCCGTCAAGCGCATACCTGTCGTCGTCCGGATCTGAGAAGTCAACGCACATCTCATAGAAAACGTCCCATGTCCACTCGTCATTGGCGAATAGCTCGGCGGGGTCATCAAAGCCCCATTCGTCGATAATTCTGCGGTTGTAGGCGCAAACGTCGGTCGCCTTAACGTTGGTGCAGATTATCCAGCGTTCGCCGTTCATGGAGAAGTATCTGTCAACAAACTGGGCAGTGCCTTCCCACATCGGGTCGGTATAGTCGATATAATCGGTTACCGGAACGAAAACGCCCTTAAGGCACTTTTCCGGGAAGGTCATAACCGAGGCGGTGGTAAAGTCGGGGCTGGTTCCGGCAAGGATGAGGTTAGCCAGATCGTCAAACCTGGTGCTGTATGTAGTCTCTATCCACTCAACCTCTCCGCCGTACTTTTCGGAAAACGTCCAGTAGCCGGTGTTGATGATTTCATCGTCGCTGTAGTTGTGGAAAGCATCAACCCAGTGATGATACTTAACCGTTGAATTAGCGCCGGCAGCAGCTTCGGCGTCGGGTAGCATGATTCCGGCCGCGCGGAGTATAGCTTCCGAATCCTCGGTGGAAAGCGTAAGCTTTATTATCTGCTTTTTTTCCTTGCCGCAGCCCACAAGTGCGAACACCATAAGGACGGCAAGAAGAATTGCAATAATTCTCTTTAGCATAATATAATTTCCTTTCTAATAGCATGATAGGCGACACACATTTTATACTTATTTCCGTCAAAAGTGTTCCGGCCATGCTTTCACTTTAGGAGAAAATTGAAGTATTAAGTAGATCGCTTGTTTATTATATCACACTTTCCGCAAAAATGAAATTAACTTTTTCAACAGTTTGGCGTCAGCTTTTTTGTGTATATTGATAAGTTGTACTGATAATTTGGCATAAAACACTGCCAAAAAGCCGGGCATTTTCATAAAAACATCAAAAACAGGTCAAAACTACTGACGGCCATTTTCATACTGCTCGATGGCGGCGTTCGGCTCCTCAATGTAGTAGTCGAACCTTTTGCCTTGGCCTGCGCCCGGCTTGCGGCATTTGTTGCGCTCTGCCTTGATGAGCACTTTATCTGCTCGGCGGTTATCCAAAGGTCATCGCCAA
>CAZIOV010000023.1:0-18471 GCA_964541045.1 uncultured Oscillospiraceae bacterium
AGATTTTTGACTGCACGTTTTTTGACAGGTTCAAAAGCACTTTATCATCTATATTATGTAGATTGCGAATGTATTTCATATCCACCTTGTATAATTTAAAATCCGTCTGCATATCTCTCCTCGTAAAAAAGCTATGCAAAATGTCCGATTCATGATATACTCTGCTTAGAATTGCGATAAGGAGATAATAACATGGAATAAGTATGTGAGAATACAAGGCAGAGAAAATTACTATATTACAAAGTATCCCAAAGGGGTATTCAGCCTTTGCCGGAATCTGATAATAGATGATCAATTAACCGGCGAAGAAAAGGAACTGTTTATATCTATTGATATAATGAATGGATAAATCCCCTATTAACGAAAGGACGCCCAACCAATGAAAACCGCAGGAATAATCGCCGAATACAACCCCTTCCACTCAGGGCACGCCTACCAGATAGCTCAGACCCGCGCTTTGGGCTATACTCACATCTGCGTGGTGATGAGCGAAAACACCGTCCAGCGCGGGGATATCGCTATTCTGGACGCTCACGCAAGAGCAAAAGCCGCCATATCGGGCGGCGCCGACCTTGTTATCGGACTTATGCCGCCCTACTCCATCGGTTCGGCAAGGGATTTCGCCTCGGCGGGGGTATCGATATTAAAGAGGCTCGGAGCAATAGATGCGCTCTCCTTCGGGGCGGAGCTCCGGGACGCAGAAAGGCTTTGCCAATGCGCACAAGCTATAGAAAATGTCGATAAGAACGAGCTCAAAAAGCTCATGTCCGGCGGGTTTACCTATCCTCAGGCAATGAGCAGAGCAATAGGAGGGTTTGAAGATATACTGTCTCAGCCTAACTGCACGCTGGCTCTTGAATATATAAGGGCAATGCGCGGCAGCGGAATGACCCCGATAGCGATAAAAAGAACTGCCGTTCATGACAGCGATGTTCCCTCAGGTGGGTATGCTTCCGCTTCCTACCTGCGCTCCAAAATGATTCTGGGCGAGGATGTCAGCAGATATATTAATTATGATTACGATAGGGAAGATATCTCCTGCATGGAAAGGATAAGCAACATTGTTCTATGGAAAATAATCTCTGCTTTGCCGGAAGAAATAATGCAGGCCCCCTGCACCGGCGGAGGAATAGGCCAAAGAATCATTAAAAGTGCCATGACTGCTGAAAGCCTGAGCGCTCTGTACGAAGCGGCCAAGACCCGCAACGTAACACATGCGCGCGTACGCAGGGCGGTTTTGGCGATAGCACTTGGCATAACTGCGCAGGATATGCAGTCTCCCCCATATGCGCGGGTGCTGGCGGCCAACTCAAGAGGGTTTGAAATATTGGCACAGTGCAAGCCTTATGCAAGCCTGCCGGTATCAGCGTCGCTCGCAGATCTTTCAAAGACCGGCAGCCATGCGCTCAGATGTGCAGAGCTTACCGAAAAAGCCTCGCGGCTGAGATTTATGGCAAGAGCCGTGCCGGGGGCAAAATATAAATCGGAAATGGAAAGAGAAGCATTCTACGATAAATCATAGCTTTCTTTTTCATACGCAGTTTTCTTTCCGTTTCTTCTTGACATTTATGAGTATATGATAATTATTTCTGTTTTTCGCACTATGTCAAGAACGAAAAACAGATAGGATAGATGGGGTTAGCTCTCGGCATCCCCGTAAATAAAAGAAAAGCGCATAGCCTCGAATACATTTCTGTACGGACTATGCGCAAACCATTTTAATCTTTAATCGCTTCCTCCAAAATTGGAAGCCGTCGAAAAATCGTCTTTGCACAAAGACCATGCCGGCGCTCAAGTATCATCAATATACATCATAAGTAGAGCATCTGCAGCTCCTAAAACTAATATGTTATTGATTTATTCGCATGCATTTCTTTGACAGCTATTAAAAAAATTAATAAGATAATTAAGACTATTAATATTACATTAAGTTTTCTTAAGAAATGTTGACCGGCTCGAAAAAGTTGATAAAATGTAAGCAAGAGGTGAACAGAGGATGAAAAAAGCCAAGCTTACAAAGAGCTTTAAAAACATATTATCGCTCATTGTTTTTCTTGCAATACTTGCGCTTATATGGTGGTTTATTGCCTACCGCATGAACCTTATTCCACATAAGATGTATACCAACGAGGATTTTGGAATCGAAACGTACATAAGCCCCAACGACCGCGATGGGGACGGTGTTGACGACCAGACGGACATTTTAGAGAATGTGCGCGCATATGTCGCAACAAATCCCAAATACAAAAGCAAATATTACTCCGGAGGCTACCCCGACGATGAGTACGGAGTATGTACAGACGTTATCGCCCAGGGACTTTTAGGCGCGGGCTATGACCTTCGCGAGCTTGTTGACTCTGACCGCCACGCCCACCCCGAGGATTACGCAGACGAACCGATTGACAAAAATATCGATTTCCGCCGTGTGCGCAATCAGCTGGTATATTTTAAGCGCTATGCGACCGAGCTGACAACCGATATTGCCGAAATTGCCGAATGGCAGGGCGGAGATATTGTGGTATTTGATGGCCACATAGGCATAGTTTCCGATAAGCGAAACAAAGACGGAATTCCCTTTGTCATCCACAACGGTTCTGCCTTCCAGTCAAGCTATGAACAAGATATATTGGAAAAAAGGAAATCAGAGATAATCGGACATTTCAGAGTCGGTTGATATCGGACGCGCCAAAAGCCAAGTCAGTTTTTCTCCAGCTAAAAAAAGAGCAATGTGCCGGCAAATCCGACGCATTGGCTCTTCTTTTATCTCTTATATCACTTGCGCACGCATATCTCAATTTCTGATATAGGATACGTGCTTATATGCAATCCCTCCGTCTTCTCCCTCTGCTATTACTCTGCGGCTGTAAGCGCCATGATCAAACTCCGGGAAGAACACGTCCGCGCCGGGGTAATACATATCTATTTCCGTCAAAATAAGCTCGTCCGCAATTGGCAGGGCGGCTGCATATATGCTAGCTCCGCCTATTATGAAAGCGTCTCCGCCGGCGGCAGCTGTGGCTTCTTCCAAAGATGATACAACCGTAACCCCTTCGATTTCAAGCCGCGAATTCCGTGAAATAACTATGTTTGCCCGCTTTGGCAAAGGCCTGCCGATGGATTCAAAGGTTTTCCTGCCCATTATGACAGTTGAACCTTGCGTTTGAGTGCGAAAGAAGCGCATATCCCCCGGAAGGTTCCACATCATGGCGTTGTTCTTTCCGAGTTCAAGGTTTTTGCCGACAGCGGCGATAAGTTTTATTGACATCAAAAGGCTCCTTTTTACTTTGACAGCTTTTATAGTTTGTGTGATGCGATATCGCACCCGGCGACATATTTTTGCGCTGCGGAAAAGCAAATGTCCAACTATTGCGCAATGGGGAAGCTGATCTTTCCCATATGTTCATAACCGATAAGTTTGATATCCTTAAGTTCGGGCGAATTGTCGAACTCAAAAAAGTCTTTCACTTCCGGGTTGAGCCAGAGCTTCGGCGCGGGCAGGCCGCCCTTTTCGTCAAATCTTCTCAACTGCTCGCAAACTCCGTCAAGCTGGTTTACATAAATATGCGCGTCCTTTATCGACCAGCTCAGCGTTCCCGGCTCAAGCCCGGTGACCTGAGCAAGCATATACAAAAGCACTGCATACTGCGTAACGTTGAAAGGAAGACCAAGCGGAGTATCACAGCTTCGCTGATGAACAAGTGCATTCAGCCTGCCATTGGTAACGTCCCACTCGCTCGACCACACGCAGGAGGGCAGAACGGCGGTATCAAGATAATCGTTCTGCCAGAGCGATATTATCATCCTTCTGTCTGTGGGGTTTTCCCTAAGGCTTTTAATAAGTTTCTGCGTAAGGCCGAATTTATGGATTATCCAACCGTAGGCGGTTCCTATGGTATGTGCCCATTCCTTACCGAACTCGCGGCGAATATGTGTTTTTACGAGCCCTCCCTTGCCGTCCGGCACCATCTGTTCCGCATTCCAGAATCCCCCGGAGTCTATTTCCCACTCATCCCATATATGGACATTCCGTTCCTGAAGCCATCTGACGTCGTTAGACTGCGCCTGATAGATCCACAGCATCTCTAAAACGGCCTGTCGAATGAACACCTGTTTGGTGGTAAGTATAGGAAACTCCTCGGATAAATCCAGTGCAAAGCTCCATTGCGGTATTTTTATCGAATCAACGCCGGTGCGGTTCTGAGTTCTTGTTCCGTTATGCAGAATCTCTTTTAAAAGCGCACAGTATTCCTTATCCCACTTAGACATATATGTTCCCCCATCAAATCTACTTTAGTTTATTATAACAGCATTCGGCGGCTTATGCAACAGTTTTTTTTCGCCGCACAGCAATGTTTTCCGTTCCGTAAAATATGTTGTTGATACTGTTTGAAGCGATTACATTAGCTGTTCTGACAGCCTCAAAAAATTTAATATACATGTAAAAACACCTTGACATTAATTTTTCTATGATATAAAATACTAATGCAAATATTCAAATATTTTATATGATAAATTTTAAGAGAGGGATTTTTATGGAAACAAACGAAAAAGTAAAAAGAATCAATCCGCTGTTTGCAATAGGCTATATATGCCTGCCGATAGCGGTATATCTGATCATTTCGGCGCTTGCGGTTGCGCTGGTTCATAACTCCGGCGTTGGAACAATTGTTATTATCATTGGAGCTGCGCTTGTTGTTCTTTGGTTCTCGGTTTTGGGCAGAAAGTTTTATAAGTCCAAGGTCAAGCAGTTCGAGAGCGAGCTGGGCAATATGAACTTTAAGCGCAATCAAACCTTTAACGGCAAGGGTGAAACGGTAATTGTTGACATTGCCGACGGCAAAGTTGCCGTAATCTTCTTCTGGAACCCATTCAAGAAGTACATAGTTTCGGCTTCAAAAATAGAAAAGGCTTGGGTTGAAGATGGCAGAACCGGTTCGGGTATGCTCGAAGGCTCGCAGAGGGTAAGATTTTGCTTCATTCTTGACGGCGCAAGAATCAACGTAAACACCTTCATTTCCAACAACCGCTACAAGATGACCGACAATTACATTTTAGACGGCATATCCAAGGCCGACCTTATGGTTGAGGTATTGAACAACGCCAAGGCTAACGCTTTGGGAACCGGCGCGAATTAATTTTAGGGAAGACTGACATGAAATTATTCAGAAAGATGCTGAGAGCTTTCCACATTGACTGGTGTTCAAAATGCTATTCGACGATGGAAATCACCGACACACACCTTTATTTCCTGCCTATGTCTGTGGGCAATTATGTCGACCATGAAAACGCCGAATATTATCTGAACAACGCTGTTCCGATAAGCAAAGTTTCAGATATTCCAACCGGAATGTATGCTTGCCGGGTTAAGGCTTATCGCTGCCTGGAATGCTCCAACACAGCTGTGATTATATATCCCTTCCTTCCCGTAAGGGGAGAGGAACGCAGGGAAATCGCGCATATATTTGAAAACGGCGAGGTCGATTCGCTTATATACTCTCGCTGATTCCCGATACATTGCAACAATATCCTCCGGGCAGCTCCGCTACCCCGGGGGATTGCTGTTTATGCGTTAATATATTGATATCTATATAATATTTTACCGTTGAAAATCAGAGCAATATGTGATAAAATAATAATCGTAATGGCAAAGCTGCAGGAGGTGAAGTCCGGCTTGAAAAAAATACTACGCTATGTTTTTAACTATTTCCGCAGGCTTGACAAGCCGCTTATACTTATGGTGACCACTGCGTGCGCTGTCGGCGCAGTTCTTCTGTATTCTCTGGTTATAAACAGCGCAGAGCAATCGATAACCAACGCCGACGTTGATTTTTCTCTTGTAAAAACTCAGATAGTCGCCGCTGCAATAGGTATGGCGGCATCTCTTGTAATCGCCGCGCTTGACTACAGGTGGTTTTCCAAGCTGTGGTTTATATATCTTCCGGCCACAATAGGGCTTACGCTTTTAACTTTTACATCATTGGGAACCTCCGGCCTTGAAGGGGCGGACGATAAGGCCTGGATAGATCTCGGCTTTATGACTATTCAACCGGCCGAATTTTTAAAGCTTGCCTATATTCTTTCGCTTTCCTACCATTGCTTTAAAACAAAGGAGTTCTTTAACAATCCGCTGAACGTTCTTGCTCTGTGCATCCACGGAGGGCTTCCGGTGCTCCTTGTAATGCTGCAGGGGGATGATGGAACGGCACTGGTTTTCATGTTCATTTTCCTTGCGGTGGTTTTTGCCGCCGGCATATCGGTTAAATACATCCTCGGCGCGGCAGTTATAGCCCCGTTCGGCTTTTGGCTGATGTGGAGCTTCTATCTTCAGCCGGTGCATAAAAACCGCATACTTTCTATTATCGACCCGGCAAAATACTCATCTGCCGATCTTTTATATCAGACCAACCATTCACTTATCGCCTTAGGCTCGGGGCAGCTGCGCGGCAAGGGACTTTTCGGCGGTGAATACAGCTATGTGCCCGCCTGCCACAACGACTTTATTCTTTCTTACGCCGGGCAGACGGTTGGATTTATAGGGTGCCTTTTTATAATACTTCTGCTTGCTCTTATTTGCTTAAGAATTTTCACCGACAGTATACGCTGCGGAAATCCCCTTGGCAAGTACATATGCGTGGGCGTGTTCGCCTATCTTATGACACATTGTGTGCTAAATGTCGGAATGGTGACCGGTGTAACTCCGGTTATAGGAATCCCCCTGCCATTCTTTTCAGCGGGAGGGTCGGCAATGCTGACGGCTACGGTATCGATAGGGCTTGTGCTTTCGGTATACTTCCACAGTGCAAAGTTTGACACCCTTTTCGGGAACGGCAAACGACGCAGGCTTTCGGATGACAATTGATATGAACATGCGAAGCGCCTATTCCGCCTGTTCTTTAAGAATATTGAATAATATAATAAACACGGCCGCATGAAAGGAAACGGTGATAATTATGAAAACCGAATTCAACTCGCTATATCATGGCGATATGCAAAGACAGGACAAAAGATACAAGTTTATCAGCTCGGAGTTTTCCACGCTGTTCGGTGCAGAACCCGGGCGGTTCTTCTCGGCTCCCGGAAGAACTGAGGTCTGCGGTAACCATACCGACCATAACCACGGCAAGGTGGCTGCTGCGGCGGTGAATCTCGATATAATAGCGGCGGTTCTGCCGACTGATGACGGTGTTATAACCGTAAAATCAGAAGGATTTGATAAAATCGATGTTGTTGATACCTCTGATCTTGAGGTTCACCGAGAAGAGATTTCCCACTCCGCCTCTCTTATAAGAGGAGTGTGTGCAGGGCTAAAGGCAAGAGGATATAATATAGGCGGCTTCAAGGCCTTTACCTCGTCTGACGTTCTTAAGGGCTCGGGGCTTTCTTCCTCGGCGGCATTCGAAGTGCTTATCGGCGAGATTCTCAATGACGTCTACTGCGGCGGAAACGTCAGCGCGGTTGAGATAGCTCAGATAGCGCAGTATGCCGAAAACGTCTACTTTGGCAAGCCCTCCGGGCTTATGGACCAGATGGCTTCCGCGGTCGGCGGCTTTATTTCAATTGACTTTGCAGACACCGAAAAGCCGGTTATAGAGGCAATGAGCCTTGACCTTGAAGCGCATAACTGCCACCTTTGCATTATTGACACCAAGGGAAGCCACGCCGAACTCACTCCGGAATATGCTTCCATACCGCAGGAAATGAAGTCGGTGGCCGGAGCTGTTGGAAAAGAGTACCTGCGTGAGCTTTCAAGGGAGGATGTTTTTGCTGATATTGACAGAATACGCAGTGCCTGCGGCGACAGAGCCGTTCTGCGCGCTCTGCACTTCTTTGACGAAAACGAGCGTGTAGATAAGCTTACAAAGGCTGTTAAGGCCGGGGATTTCGATTCCTTCCTGAAAATTATAAATGCCTCAGGCAACAGCTCCTATAAATATTTGCAGAATGTTTTTGCAGCTTCCCTACCCGCTCAGCAGAGCGTTTCGCTTGCGCTGTATATGTGCCAATCTCTTCTTGACGGCGCTGGGTCCTGCGCATTCAGAGTTCATGGCGGCGGCTTTGCCGGAACCGTCCAGGCGTTCGTACCCGAAAGCGCCCTTGCGGGCTTTAAAGCAGGCATAGAAAGCGTGTTTGGCACCGACAGCTGCCATGTTCTGAACATAAGGCCGGTGGGCGGAACAGAAGTCATACTAATAAACGGTTAAACGGAGACAAAACGGCATGAGAATGAGAAGAAAGGCCAATCTTGATAGCCGGCTTGAGGCTTGCCGCAAGACCGGCAGGCTTATAATATTAAACTGCGAAGACAGGAATTTTCAGACCTCGGTAGAGGTTAAAGAATATCTCGACATCAGGGAACTGTTTGGCAACGACAATCCGGTGATAATGGAGATCGGTGCAGGTAAAGGGCAGTTTGCCTGCGAGCTTGCAAAGAAGAACCCGGAAATAAACGTTTTAGCCGTCGAGCGGACATCAAACGTCATCGTAGATGCAGCGGAGAAAGCTATAGCCATGAATTTGCCCAACCTTTACCTTCTGCGGTGTGACGCACAATATCTCGAAAAGTTCATCCCGGAGGGCATAATCACCAGGCTTTATCTTAACTTTTCCTGCCCATTTCCCAAAAAGAGCTATGCCCCTCACCGGCTTACGCACCGCAATTTTCTCAGCATATACAAAAAGCTTCTGGCGCCGGGCGCGGAGATTCATCAGAAGACCGACAACCGCAAATTCTTTGAGTTTTCAATAGAGGAACTTTCGGATTGCGGCTTCACCATTAAAAACGTCTCGCTCGACCTTCACGCTGACGGCATGGAGGACAATATTGTCACCGAATATGAAAAAAGATTTTCGGATTCGGGCATGCCGATATACCGGCTGGAAGCTTACATAAAGCAGAGCTAAGGCCTTGAAAGCAAAACAGCTGCTTGCCGGAGGCTTTTTGCTTATACTTATTCTTCAAAGTGTCTTAAAATCGCTGCAAAAACCACTATATAGCGGTTTGCAGCGATTTTATGCGGGCTGCGTAAGTAGCCCCATATACACTCTTTCGCAAAATTGGTATTACTTCATCAATGCGCGCTGGTTTTATATTATGCTAATATTTTTTGCCTGTACAGCGCTGCATTTTGTTCGATTTGGGGCAGTTTATTGTAGACAAATAAAGATATCTGTGCTATAATAATTTATCATCGTTTATTGTGGGGAACATAAATGAAAAACAAAAACAAAAGAATTATCATAATTGTTCTTTGCCTTTTGCTCATTGCTCTGGGAGTGGGGCTTTTTATGATGACCTTAAGTGAAGAACCGGCGGAAACCAGTGACGGAGACGTTCAGACAACTCTTCCGCCGCAGGTAACTGACGGCTTTCAGAGCCAGAGCAATGGTGAAAGCACGGCAAATCCCAGCCCGTCGGGAGTGCCGGACAGGGTTATAACCACCTCGCCGGAAGATTTGCCTGAATCGCAGACCGAGCCGGGCAATGAAAGCAGTGCCGGCGATGACATTTTAAACGCACCCAAGGATGAGCAGGATGTTACGAATGATGCTCAGCCCGAGCCGGATGATATTTTAAACACTTCCACGCACAGTGACGGCACGGTAAGACTGTGCATCGGAGGGGACACCTCTGTAGACTCCGAGTTTGCCGACGCCGCCGACAAATGGGGCATAGACTACCCGTGGAAAGAGGTCAGTGAGGTATTTTCGAGTGCTGATTTGGCAATCGTCAACCTTGAAACCTGCGTCAGCGAAAGAGGCACTTCGGAAAAGCGCGAGGGGTATGGCTTCCGCACTCCCCCGGAGATGCTGGAGGGCTTTGTGAACGCAGGCATAGACATGGTAAACCTTGCAAACAACCACACCCGAGATTTTGGGTACGACGCTTTGACCGATACATTTGAGTATCTGTCAAACTACGGAATAGATTATTTCGGCGCGGGATTGAATAAAGAGCAGGCCGAGGGGCTGGTTGTAAAAACCGTCAACGGTGTTAAAATCGGCTTTGCCGGCTGTAATTACATATATCTTTCCGACGATTGCGCCGCCGGTGAGGATCACGCCGGAATCAACATGGTTTATAAGATGAGCGATGAGCGCACGCTCGCGTTCCTAGAAAAGGTTAAGGAGTACGACTCGCAGTGCGATGTGCTGATAGTCTTTATGCACGCCGGAACCGAGGAGGTCTTTGAGGTCAATTCCTACCAGAAAAACCTTGCGCATGCGCTGGTTGACAGCGGCGCAGACATTGTTGTTGGCGCACATCCTCACACCCTCCAGCCAATAGAGTTCTACAACGACAAGCCGATTTTCTACAGCATAGGCAACCTGATCTTCTGGCATATAGATGACGATATCGACGGCCTGGCCTGCATTTTCGACATCACTGTAGATAAGGACGGCTTCAAATCGCTCAAGCTTCACCCGCTGTTTATCAAGAACTACAAGGTTTACTATCTTGAGCGGGACGATGGCAAGTATGCCTCTCGCTATGAGCAGATAATCGATTTGATGAACGAGCTTTGCAAGCCGAACGGAGTGGAGTTTGACGATGAGGGAAACATGGTAAAGAGCGCGAGCGAATAAAAACCAAGGATCGCAATGGCGGGTATGAGGCAAATATGTTATATATAATGAGACACGGAAAAACCGACTGGAATATCAGGCACAAGCTACAGGGCAGGACAAATGTGCCGCTGAATGCCGAAGGTTGCCTTATGGCGGAAGCTGCTCGCGAAGAATACGCAGATGTACATTTTGACATATGCTACTGCTCTCCCCTCGACAGAGCCTGGGAAACCGCCAAAATACTTTTAAGGGGCAGAAATGTTCCGATAATTCCGGACGGAAGGCTGATTGAAATAGGCCTGGGCATATACGAGGGCTTTGAAAACAGCTTTCAGGTTCCCGACTGCCCGATAAACGTTCTGTTTAAGGAGCCGGAAAACTACACGGTTCCGGTAGAGGGCGGCGAAAGCCTTGAACAGCTTTTTTCAAGAACCGGCGAATTTATTGAGCAAGAGGTTATGCCGCAGCTTGCGCAGGGCAAGGATATCCTTATTGTAGGGCATGCCGTGATGAATGCGAGCATTTTTTGCCGGATGAAAAGCATTCCGCTGAGGGACCTCTGGTCGGTAAGAATGGAAAACTGCAAGCTGATAAGGCTGGCATAGGGCAGCGAGCAGTCATGCCGAAAAAATATTGAAGAAATTATAACAAAAGCGGTGATATTCCCTGAGAATAAGCCATCACAAAGAGCTTTTGAAAAGGCAGGATTCAGGTTTTCAAGCGCAAATCCTGATGGGGCACTTGGTATTATAGATATGAAGGATAAAAAATCAAACGATATAAAGGATAAGGCAAGGTGGTAAAATTGCAGCATCAAAAAATAATGGTAATCGACTTCGGCGGGCAGTATAACCAGCTGATTGCGCGGCGTGTGCGCGAATGCGGGGTTTACTGCGAGGTCATCCCCTACCGAAAGGCGAGTGTTGAAGCCGTCAAGGCGGAATCACCCACGGGAATAATCTTCACCGGCGGACCCAACAGCGTCTACGACGAAAGCTCGCCGCACATCGACAAGGGCATATTCGTGCTTGGGATTCCGATTTTAGGGATATGCTACGGCGCACAGCTTATGGCATACACACTCGGCGGCACTGCCGCGACAGCTCCTGTGAGCGAATACGGTAAGACCGAAACCGAGTTTGACTCCACTTCCCTGCTGTTTGAAGACCTCCCGGAAAAATCCATAACCTGGATGAGCCACACCGACTACATAGCCGCAGTTCCCGAGGGCTTCCGCACAACAGCCCACACATCTGTCTGCCCCACGGCGGCGATGGAGTGTCCCGAACGCAAGCTCTATGCTGTGCAGTTCCACCCAGAGGTCAACCACACCGAGTACGGCAGTGAGATGCTCAAAAGCTTTTTGTTCAAGGTCTGCGGCTGCGTGGGCGACTGGACGATGGAGAGCTTTGCGCAGTCGGCAATCTCGCAAATAAAAGAGAAGGTCGGGGACGGCAAGGTGCTGCTGGCACTTTCGGGCGGGGTGGATTCCTCGGTCTGCGCGGCGCTTCTTTCTAAGGCTATCGGAAGCCAGCTCACCTGCATTTTTGTTGACCATGGCTTAATGCGTAAAAACGAGGGAGACGAGGTTGAGCAGGCCTTCGCCGACTGGGATGTGAGGTTCATCCGCGTCAACGCGGCGGAGCTGTTCCTTTCAAAGCTTGCGGGGGTGGAAGCTCCCGAAACAAAGCGCAAAATCATCGGTGAGGAGTTTATACGCGTATTTGAAGCCGAGGCAAAGAAGATAGGCAGAGTGGATTACCTTGCTCAGGGCACCATCTATCCCGACATCATAGAATCGGGCGCCGGCGATGCCGCAGTTATAAAGAGCCACCACAACGTCGGCGGCCTGCCGGATCACGTTGATTTTAAGGAAATAATCGAGCCGCTGCGTCTGCTGTTCAAGGATGAAGTTCGCGCGCTGGGCAGAACGCTTGGGCTTTCGGAGAAGCTGGTATCGCGCCAGCCCTTCCCCGGACCCGGCTTGGCAGTAAGGGTGATCGGCGAAATCACAGCCGAGCGGTTAGAGATCCTTCGCGATGCCGACTGGGTTTGGCGCGACGAGCTTGCAAAAAGCGGCGTTGACAAAGGCATCAGCCAGTACTTCGCAGTTCTGACCACCATGCGTTCGGTGGGCGTTATGGGCGACGGCAGAACATATGACTACACCCTTGCACTCAGGGCAGTCACCACCACCGATTTTATGACCGCAGACTTTGCAAGGATTCCTTATGACGTGCTGGAAAGGTGCGCATCGAGAATTGTTAATGAGGTTAAGCATATTAACAGAGTGGTTTATGATATTACTACTAAGCCGCCGGCTACTATTGAGTGGGAGTAAGAATTTTATAGTATTTCAATCCTGAAAAGCCTTAATTGATGCGGCTTTTCAGGATTTTTCTTTATTTAGTGGCTACAAATTGGCTACATCTGAGCCATATTTTGTAGCCAAACACCGGCTACATAATGCCGTCAAGCTGGCTGGCTGCTTCAACCTGTTTATTCGGGTAGAGATGACTGTAGATTTCCATAGTCGTCTGTACCTTTTCATGTCCGAGACGTTCGGCAATCAGGAGCGGCGAAAAGCCCATCTCAACAAGCAGACTCGCATGGCTATGGCGCAAATCGTGTACCCTTATTCGCTTAACGCCCGCCCTTTTACAGCCGTTCTCCATTTCGTGATACAAAAAGCTCTTGGTGTACGGAAACAGTCTGTCGCTCGGTCGGAGTTCAAAACAGCGTTCCATATACTCTCTTAAGCAATCGCACAAACCTTCCGGTATAGGAATCGTGCGGTTGCTTTTCGGCGTTTTAGGTGATGTTATCACGTCCTCGCCGTTCAGACGCTGGTAGCTTTTATTGACAGTCAACGTCTTTTTGTCAAGGTCGATATCCGACGGCGTAAGCGCAAGCAGCTTTCCTTCACGTATGCCGGTTAATACATCGTCATAAAAATTGTATAGCTTGCAGGTTTGCAGCTGACAGATTTGATGAAAGTCTGAAATTCATCTTTCGTCCAAAACAGCATTTCATCCGCCTTTTTCCTGCCCATAGTTCCCGCCTTGCGGCAGGAATTTTCTTTCAGGCCGTAGTACTTTACGGCGTAGTTGAGAATCGCAGTTAATTGATTATTGACGGTTTTAAGATAGGTCTGAGAATAAGGCTCTCCGATCTCATTACGAAAGCTTGTAAGGGTATTCTGCCATGAACGTATGTCCGTCGGCTTGATTTCATTGAGCGGTATCTTATCAAAGTAATCAACTTATGCATAATGCCGGCAATGGTGTGCATCACCATGATTTCCCGTTCCTTATTAGTTAGCTGGGTCAGGCACATTTATATAGTAAAGCTTTCTTTCATTAATATCTCGTCTTCTGTTAAATGTTTTCCAATCCTCGTCCCCAGGTTATCTCAACTCCCCCTCAACAACCTCAACCGCCGTCTTTACCGGATATTCCGAGAACACCAAGCTATAATTCCTCTTGTCAACCCACTTCCACTCCTTGTTCTTAAACTGAATGGAGTACATATTAAAGGTCAGCTTTACGGTAGTCATCTCACCTGCCGGAAGCTTAATATCGGGCCATGTAATGCCTTCGTTTACTGCGCAGAATTCCGTAAGCCCTAAGCCGTTGTGCCAGCCGTCAGATTCGGCAGCTACTTCATGAAACGGCAGAATTAATTCCTCGGCCGTCTTGTTTTCGGCGGTGATTGTCACAATCAATACCTTGCACTGGTCATTGGAAAGGGGCTTATTATGCTCATCAAGTACATTGCAAACGTAACCCTCTATGATATCCGAGGTGGGGCACAGCGTGGCGCTGTCTACGCTGATTTCGGCTCCGTGGAAGTCGAATTTATCCCCTAAAGAGTAGCTTTTGATTTGAGCGGCAGGATATGCTTTGTTAACAGCGTAAATCTTAAAGCCTATAATGCTTATAAAAAGAGCCGATGCAAGAACCGATATGATTCTAAAGGTTGTTCTCATTGACAATCGCTCCTTTTTCAATATGAATTATTACATCTGACATTTTCCGCAGTTCTTCGTCATCGTGGCAGGTCAAAATCACGGTTGAATTATTCTCCTTGAATTTTCCAACTATTTTATGAACCATTTCCGTTCCGCTTTCATCAAGGGCATTAAGCGGCTCGTCGAGGATGAGAATGTCGGGGCTTTCCATGATTGCCGCGGCTATCCCAAGCTTTTGCTTCATTCCTAAAGAATATTTGCGGTACTTTCGTTTGTCATCGGGGTTGAGTCCTACAGCGGAAAGTGCGCTTCGTATCTCATCCTTCCCGGCAATTCTTTTAAGCGACGCTATCTGCTCCAGATTTTTATAGCCTGTAAGCCAGTCAATAAACGCTGGATTTTCGATTAAAACGCCTATGCTCGGCGGGAAGGATATGCTCTTGCCTAAGACCTGTCCGTCAATCACAACCCTGCCCTCGGTGGGATTTATCAATCCGCAAACCGCTCGCATGAGCATTGTCTTTCCCGAGCCGTTAATCCCCTTTAAACCGTAAACCATGCCATTTTCAAATTGCAGGTTAATGTCCTTCAGTACTGTTGAGCCTTTAATGGTTTTGGTGTAGTTTATAATCTCTATCATGACGGTTTCTCCTATAACAAATCTATTTTTTTGACAGCCATCAGACCCGCTATGTAGCAGACTGTCACAACCGAAAGTGTAACCATCATCACAAGAGGAAGCCGAATACCGTCTGATAATATAAAACTGCTTCTTTGTAAAATAGAATAATTTCCAATCATAATGGGGCTGTAGTAATATGCCGAAGCTGTCAGATACCCTATTACAGCCGCAAGGCTTATAATCGGCTTTGTCACTAAGTTCAGCAGGATTTGTACCGATGACATAGCCAGCGATGTAAGCCATGGCGCCGCAAGTATCCGAATAAAGTATTCGCCGGGAACAAGGCTGTTTGAAGTGACAGCGAAGAACAAAATCGCAGCGGTGTATATAATAACAAATTCAAAGCTCACTAAAACCCACATGGTGATAAATTTTGCCGTCCACCAGCGCTTTTTTGAAACTGATCCGAGCATGGTTTTATGCTCGTGGAGCATTGAGCTTTCTATTGGAAATGTGCGCAGAGTAAATGCAATAAAAGCGTTTGCCGACAGCCAGACTATAGGCAGCTTAAAATCTCCGCCCGTGCCTATTATGTAAGGCATATCCCCACGGAAGAGCAGAAAAACTCCCTTTGAAAGGGTACTGTCAACTCCCTCCGGTGCGGCTGTTCCCCTCAAGAACCACAGAACGGTATATACCGATACTATAGCAGCCGGGATTGTCCACAGTCTTGTGCGCAAGCCGCATTTTATCATTGATAACGTTATATTCAGAAGCGATGTTTTCTTTTTCATGATAACCTCAAAGTGAGCAGTCTTTACTGCCGTAAACGTAATATGGGATGAATGTGGCGGCAAAGAGGATGGCTATACATCCTATTAAGCGAATAATGCTGAGGGGCTGAACCTGAACCGCTCTTACCATTTCAAAAACGCTCAAGCTCCTAATGCCTATTGCATCGCTGATAAAATACAGCGCCAAATATACAGCAAAAGGCGAAATAACAACGACATATCTGTTTTTAGTGATAAGAACGGCGACCAGTGCAATCTCGGCGAACAGTCCGGCGACTACGAAGTCTATTGCAAAATAGATTAGAAAGTAAACAAACGGAGTGGTGTAGAATATTTTGTCAAATGCCGAACGTGCATCTATCGTGAACAGAAAGGTTGACGCCTGCGGAACAAGGCAGGGCACTACGGCGGCTGTGGCAATGAAGTTTACGATTATGGGAATAGACACCGCAATTCCGGCCGAAAGGAAAACGGCAATATACTTTGATATAAGGTAATCCTTTATGCTGCATCTTGTGGCTATATTTTTTATGTATCCCGATTTATCAAAGCAGTAGGAATCGGCAAAGGGTATAGCGGCAATCAAGGGAATAAATAGGTAGAATAATGTCGATTGAAGGGTTCTTGCCTGCCCGCCTATCCAGCTACTGTATACGGATTTGGGATATACGTCCATTTCCGCGGCTATATCAAGGCTATAATTCTGGTTGTACGCCTCGGGGATGACGTTGAGAAAAACATCCGATAAGGTTATTACACATCCGAAAAGCAGGGCAAACAGAAACGCTTTGCCCGATAAAGCTCTTTTAAGCTCAAATCTCAGCATTATTATCACTCCTTTTCCCTTAAGGCCAATATAACAAAAGGCGGATAGCCATTTTCTTCGACGTATTTGTTGTAGGCCTTTTCGCTATTTATGTCTATTCCGATAATATTCAAAAGCAAATTCCATTCCGGATATTCGGAGTATATTTCCTCGCCGACTATATAACTAAGTGTAAGGTCAACTTTGCCCTCTGAAAAATCCACACAGCTATAGCTGATTATCGGATTGTCCGCATCATTAACCGGGTCATAGCAGCTTTTGCTGACATAATAGGGATGGATGTAGGTGCTCTTTTTATCATCAAAGGCATATAGAGTTATACCATTGACAGGCATTATTTTGCGATCGCCTATAGGCATAATATATTTGCCTTCTTTATCTTCAAGCTCGATATCAAGATTCACTACAAAATAGCCTTCATTTACACTTCCATCCTCATTGACGATGGTTCCGTTTTCCTCGTACCATGATTCCATACTGTTTGGACTGCAATCCGCTCTGGTAACGCCTACGGGAAGGCGGTCAGAATATTCCAAGCTTTTTACTGTGTAATCCCATCCCTGACAGCTTGTATAAAACGGCAGATCAGTCAGGATAGCCCGCCCGTCAACATTGCTTTCCTGCGGCGAAGCGTGGCGTAAAACCGCTGATTTTATTATAAGCGATACAATCAGTAGAGCAACAGCGAGTAAGGATATGGTGAGTGTTTTCTTTTTCATTTATGTTCCTCCTAAAACATTTGCGATAGCACAATGTTACAGCCGCCTTTATAGACGGCTGTAACATATCGGATGCATTAAAAAGAACCACTATCAGAGTTCCATGTGCCGTGTGCGCTGTAGCTGTAACTTTCTGTCGGATTTCCGATAAGGTATATACCGCTAAAGCCGCGCTCATAAACGCTGTTCTTTATCCATGCTTGGCTACCATTAGTTATGTACTCTGAACCGCTATAAGAGTTTTGATCGTACTTGTACTGGTAAGTATAGTTTCCAGCACCAACGGAAGCATACCACGGATATTCTGCATAAGAGCAAAAAACATATGCAGACGACCCATCTGCTTTTTGGATGACATCGGTTTCACACCGATTGTCGAAGAACGAAAAATAGTAGATACTTGCATCGTTGGAGTATGCATAGGCTCCTATCGACAGAACACCTATCACAAGTGCTGCTGCCAACAGTAAGGATGTAATTCTTTTTTTCATAGAAACGACTCCTTCTTAATTATTCTATTCATTCCCAAGCAAAAGTCAGCTGCCCTTATGCTTGTCTTCTTCAATTGGTTTTGAGCTCAATTACATTGTAGCATACTTTTTTCCATTTGTATATGACGAAACGTGAAAATTTAATTTTCTCAATTCGTCATATACATTAATTGTATTTTGTGCTATAATATACTTACAAAATAATTCAGGAGGTTTTATCTATGAAAAAAATCAAAAATCAATTGCTAATCCTTTTGGCGGCAGCTATTGTTGCCGGAAGTGGATTACCTTATAATCCAAATAATCTCGATAACACTGGTGAAAATCCAATCGGTACATCCGATTCAGCGGAAAAAGAAGATAATAGTCAGGATAATGGAGGAAAGAACACAGAAGCTGATAAACAGGATTGCGATAAGGAGGAGGAGCAATTATCAGATTAAGTCGGGCAAGGCTTTGTTGTAGTTATTCTTATACATAGCT
>CAZIOV010000024.1:0-17665 GCA_964541045.1 uncultured Oscillospiraceae bacterium
AATTTTACGGAGGCGGTTATTATGCAGGACTGCTGCTTTAACGTTGATAACAACTGGTTCAGATACCGCGCGGCGGGGGATCATTGTTGAGGACGGCTGTGTGCTGTTTATCGGCAACGAAAGAGAAGACTACCTATATTCGGTCGGCGGAGGAGTACATATGGGCGAGACTGCCGAGGACGCTGTAAAGCGGGAGGTCTTCGAGGAAACCGGGGTCGAGTATGAAATCGACCGTTTGGCGGTCATCCACGAGAATTTCTTTAACGAAAACAACGGCTCGCTAAAAGGGCTTGAGTGCCACGAAATCGCATTCTATTACCTGATGAAGCCGCGTGGCGAAAGGGTGACGGAATCGGACAGCTATACTGTCGGCCATGTTAAGGAGCAGCTCCGTTGGATTCCCATAGAGGAATTGGGAAACTACAAGGCTTTTCCGAGCTTTATGCAGGATTATCTCGCCCATGAGCACGCAGGAATCGAACATATCGTTACGTATGAGCGGAAATAAGCCTGCTTTCAATCGTAGGCTACCGCAATGTTAACCCGCGTTGCTTGCCAATATCCCGAAAATCGTGTATAATGACCTTGCTGCAGCAAACAGCTATCCGCGAAAGGGAAATCGAGCTTGAGGGCGGACACGGCGCGTTCTTTGTTCAGCCCCGATAAATCACCGAATATTATTTATATTTTAACACCAAAGCATAGATGTCAACCAAAAATGGCTTGAAATATGCGCTCTTTCGTGATACAATAAAATAATAGCAATATAAATCGGAGGCATTGCAATGGGACTATCGGATTTTTCTATGTTGGGCCGATATTTCTCACCATGCTGTTCGTTCCGAATATTATACGGCTGTGGAATAAGCCGCAGGGATATAATTCCGAAAATGAAAATAAGATACTGCCGGCTTTTGAAAGGCTCGGCGAGGTGCCGGCTTATCTTTAACGATTTTAATTTTCACGGCCTAACGGCGCGGCTTATATGGCGCGGCATTTGCACTGATGGCGACCTACGAGCTTTGGCGGGTGAAATACTTCCGGAGAGAGCGCGAACTTTCCGATTTTTACGGCGGATTTATGGGGATTCCTCTTGCCGGTGCAATCTTGCCGGTTGCTGCTGTCATTTTGGGAATCGGTCACATAGGAATACATATCCGGCGCAGCAAGGAAATAAACAGGTAAGTTAAAAGCAATACGATTTTGGGGGCTAGGCATGATTTTCACAGAAAAGGTAAAAACAGATTTTAAGAGCCTTGATAACGGTGCACAACTTGGCAACCGTGCGATCTTAGAGTATTTTGAAAACATTGCGGGCAGGCATGCCGATACATTGGGCGACGGTGTAAACGACATTCCACGCACCCATTCCGCGTGGATTCTTTTAGACTGGAAGGTCAAGGTTCTTCACCGCCCGTCTTACGGCCAAGAGCTTGCGGTCACAACCTGGTCGCACAGTATAGAGCGCTGTTTTGGAAACAGGTATTTTACACTTGAGGATTCTTCCGAAAGGATGTGCGCCGCAGCATCCTCGAAATGGGTGCTTATGAACACCGAAAAGTGGTCGATAATCCGCGTTGACGATGAAACCGCGCAGAAGTATGATTCGGAGCCGAACAGAACCATACCCATAGACCCCACTCTTGAAAAGCTTAAGCCTCCGGCGGGGTATTCCTCGGCTGTCGAATACACTGTTCAGCGCCGCGATATCGATTTGTTCGGCCACGTTCACAACACCAACTATCTTGATCTGGCGTATGAAGCCCTGCCGGAGGAAGTGTATAGGCAGAGGCCGTTTGACAGCTTTCGCATAACCTACAAGAAGGAAATACGCCCGGGTGATAGGCTCCTGTTAAAATATGCCTTTGCCGAGGGCAGACATACTGTTGCCGTAACGAGCGGGGACGGCGAGGTGCTTCATTCAATTATAGAGCTTTCGGATTGACATCCGGCATTGTCCCTTATAGGGTATTGTAATTTACTTTGGAGGAACATTATCATGAGGAAACGCACATTATATTGCTGCTTGCGGCGCTGACGCTTGCGGTTTGCACTCTTTCTGCCTGCAACGGTATGGATGCGCCTGTCATGCCGCACGCCGACCTCAGTCCGAACGCCGGCCTTTCCGTGAGATAGAGAGCATAATCTCCTATGACCGCACGGATGCTGTGAAGTTGGAGTGCGATACCTGCCCGACCGTCTCGCAAAAGGAAAATTCCTGCTTTAATTACTGCATGGAGAGGAAAATCAAACTTAAAAAGGCGAAGCGGGAATGACTGTTATATTACGCGGCTGCAATGACGGCTTTGTATACAGATACACTGATGTGACAGCCGGAAGAAAAGACAATAAAACCGTTATGAGCGAGGTCTTGCAGATAGTACTTCCAAAGGGAACTGTGACATTCGCCGGAGGCTACGGCGGACTATATCGAGCGCAAATATTCCGAGCTTTTAACAGCGGGAGGCATTTTTTCTGTCTTCCGCTGATTATTTTTATGCTGATTTTATGACCATGAACGGTTTGGCCATTTATGGTATGACCATGAATGGTCTGTAAACTTCTGGACGAATATATGTATAATCCATTAACTGTTAATATTGTCGAATTAAAGAGTACCGATTAATAAAACCGCCGCCCCGAAATTTTCGGAGCGGCGGTGATTTGTAATTTATGAGATATTACTTTCTGGGGTCGTCAACGATTCCGCGCTTAACATAGGTGGTATGAAGCAGGTGATGAGCCTTTTCGGAACCGGGCTTGCCCAAATATTCGGCATAAATAGTCTTGATAACAGGGTTCTCATGCGACTTTCTGATGGAAGCGTTCTTGTCGATATTGTAAAGAACCGCGGCACGCTTTGCCCTGATGTCGACAGTGTTTCTGACATAGCCGGGCTGCTGAGGCTGTCCGCCGCCGTTAACGCATCCGCCGGGGCATCCCATGATTTCGATGAACTGATAATCAGCTTCGCCGGATTCAACCTTCTTAAGGAGCTCCTTGGCGTTTGCAAGACCGGAAGCAACCGCAACCTTAACGTTCATGCCGGCAACCTCGTAGGTCTTTTCCTTGATTCCTGCGGTTCCTCTAACGTCAACAAAATCGACATTGGGAAGTTCTTCGCCGGTGAGAGTTTCAACAGCGGTACGAAGAGCTGCCTCCATAACGCCTCCGGTTGCACCGAAGATAGCACCTGCGCCGGTGTAGATTCCCAAAGGCTCGTCGAACTTCTCATCAGGAAGTGAGTTGAACTGGATTCCAGCGCGCTCGATCATTCTGCCAAGCTCGCGGGTGGTAAGAGAGATATCAACATCCGAAACTCCGTTTGCGGCCTCATCGTCTCTGTTTATCTCAAACTTCTTGGCGGTGCAGGGCATAACCGACACGCATACTATATCCTTGGGGTCAATGCCCATCTTCTCGGCATAGTAGCTCTTTGCGATAGCGCCGAACATCTGCTGGGGAGACTTGCAGCTTGAAAGATTGTCTGTCAGCTCGGGGAAGTAATGCTCGCAGTACTTGACCCATCCGGGCGAGCAGGAGGTGATAAGCGGAAGCTTGCCGCCGTTTTTAACTCTTTCAACAAACTCGTTAGCCTCTTCCATGATGGTAAGGTCGGCGCCGAAGTTGGTGTCAAATACCTTGTCGAAGCCCAACCGGCGCAAAGCGGCAACCATCTTGCCTTCAACGTCGGTTCCTATAGGAAGACCGAACATTTCGCCCAAAGCAGCTCTTACAGCAGGAGCAGTCTGAACTATAACGTGCTTTTCGGGGTCAGCAATAGCTGCGAATACCTCCGTAGTAAAGTCCTTCTCGGCAAGAGCACCTGTGGGACATACCGCAATGCACTGTCCGCAGGAAACGCAGGAGGTATCGCCAAGACCTAAATCGAAGGGCGAGCCAATGTGGCTGATAAATCCTCTTTCATTCGGGCCGATAACGCCGATTCCCTGATATTTTTCGCATACGGCTACGCATCTGCGGCAGAGTATGCACTTATTGTTATCTCTTATCATATGGGGAGCGCTGTCGTCAATATCATACTTGACTTTTGCTCCGTCAAATCTGCCCTCGTCTTCAACCTTAAGGTCGCGGCAGAGCTTCTGAAGCTCGCAATGACCGCTTCTTACGCAGGAGAGGCACTTTCTTTCATGGGTGGAAAGAATAAGTTCGAGCGTTTGGCGTCTTGCGGCGATTGCTCTGGGGGAGTTGGTGTAAATCTCCATTCCCTGGGAAATCGGGAAAACGCAGGAGGCAACCAGTCTCTTAGGACCTAAAGAGGGTCCTCTCATTTCGGCTACCTCTGAAACGCAGATACGGCAGGCGCCGATCTCGTTAATCTCCTTTAAGAAGCAGAGGGTGGGAATTTCAACGCCGGCAATTCTTGCGGCTTCCAGAACGGTAGCGCCCTTGGGAGCTTCAATCGCCATGCCGTTAACTTTTATGTTTAACATATCCATTGTCCGTTACCTCCTTTATTACTTCTTTGAAATTGCCTTGAACTTACATACGCCCATGCAAGCACCGCACTTAACGCACTTCTCGGGGTCTATTTCGTGAGCGGGGAGCTTCTTGCCGGGAGCTATGTAGGTGGACTTTGTGATCGCGGAAGCAGGGCACTGGCGCGCGCACATGCCGCAGCCTATGCACTTTTCCTTGTCGATCTCGTATTTGAGCAGGCTCTTGCAGACGCCTGCGGGACACCTCTTGTCAACAACGTGAGTAATATATTCGTCTCTAAAGAAGCGAAGAGTTGCTAAGACGGGGTTGGGAGCAGTCTGGCCCAAGCCACAGAGCGAATTTTCCTTGATGTAGTAGCAGAGCTTTTCAAGCTCGTCAAGGTCTTCAAGGGTTCCGTTGCCCTTGGTGATCTTATCGAGCATTTCAAGAAGTCTCTTTGTACCGACGCGGCATGGAGTGCACTTACCGCAGGATTCATCAACGGTGAATTCAAGGAAGAACTTGGCCATATCAACCATACAGTTGTCCTCGTCCATGACGATCATACCGCCCGAACCCATCATGCAGCCGATGGAGGTAAGGTTATCGTAGTCAACCTCGGTGTCGATAAGGCTTGCGGGGATGCATCCGCCGGAAGGTCCGCCGGTCTGAGCAGCCTTGAACTTCTTGCCGTTGGGGATGCCGCCGCCGATATCCTCGATGATTTCGCGCAGCGTTGTGCCCATAGGAATTTCAACAAGTCCGGTATGCTTGATCTTTCCGCCGAGGGCGAATACCTTTGTACCCTTGGAGCGCTCAGTTCCCATGGACGCGAACCAGTCTGCGCCCTTTAAGATAATCTGCGGGATGTTTGCAAAGGTCTCAACGTTGTTTTCAACCGTCGGAGACTCGTAAAGTCCCTTGACTGCCGGGTACGGAGGACGCGGTCTCGGTTCGCCCCTGTTGCCTTCAATCGAGGTCATAAGAGCGGTTTCCTCACCGCAGACGAAAGCGCCCGCACCGAGACGGATGTGAAGGTCGAAATCAAAGCCGGAGTTAAAGATGTTTTTGCCCAACAGGCCGTACTCTCTTGCCTGATCTATTGCTATCTGAAGTCTCTTAACGGCGATGGGGTATTCGGCTCTTACATAAACATAACCTTGAGTAGCGCCGATAGCGTAGCCGGCGATTGCCATAGCTTCGATAACGCTGTGGGGGTCGCCTTCAAGAACGGAACGGTCCATGAATGCACCCGGGTCGCCTTCGTCGGCGTTGCAGACTACATATTTCTGAGGGGCTTTATTGGGTGCGCAAAGGCTCCACTTTCTGCCGGTGGGGAATCCTCCTCCGCCTCTGCCTCTGAGGCCGGAGTCCGTAACAACCTTGATGACCTCTTCGGGAGTCATTTCGGTGAGGACCTTGCCTAAAGCTGCATAGCCGTCCATGGCTATGTATTCATCGATGTTTTCGGGGTCGATAACGCCGCAGTTACGTAAAACAACGCGGTGCTGGGATTTATAGAAAGCGGTATCTCCCAAGGAAACGTTTTCTATAACCTCCTCAGCGACCTCTTTGCCGGTGTCGGTGTAAGCCAGGCGCTTAACAACTCTGCCCTTTAAAAGGTGCTCGGAAACTATTTCATCAACGTCTTCCGGGGTTACTCGGCTGTAGAATGTACCGTCCGGGTAGACAATAACAACAGGGCCTAATGCGCAAAGACCGAAGCAGCCGGTCTGAACCAGCTTGATTTCGTCTTCAAGACCGTTCTTTGCAATGCTCTCGCGGAAAGCATCCTGTATTGCCTTACTGCCCGAGGAGGTACAACCTGTGCCGCCGCAGATAAGTACATGTGAACGAATCATAATTGTATCTTTCCTTTCTTGTTTTTAAGTATTCATGCCAAAGTATTCTGAATACAGTCGGTGTGTGGCGGGATCAGTTGTTGTTGGCACCGATTGTGTATTCGGTTATTACCTTGCCGCCCTTTAAATGCTCTGCAACAACACGTCTTGCCTTGTCGGAGTCCATCTTAACATAGGTTACCTTCTCCTTGCCGGCTTCAAAAACCTCAACGACCGGCTCGAACTGGCATATGCCTATGCAACCGGTCTGCGAAACGGTTACCTTGTCTTCAAGACCGGCTTTGTTTACCTCTTCGACAAAGGTGTTTAAAACAGGTCTTGCGCCGGCGGCGATACCGCAGGTTGCCATACCGACAACTACTCTTACTTCGTTGGAGCCTTCTCTTAATACTACCTTGTCCTTCATTTTGTCTTTAATTGCCTGTAGTTCAGCTAAAGATTTCATAATATTTATCCTTTCTTAAGGCACGGCTTTTGTGCCTTAGCATTAGTTGTTTTGCGGATAATCCGCTATTGAAGCGTGCCGTCGCCGGAATACTGCTCCCGCATATACTCTCTTATCCAGCTTATAACTTCAAAGCTGTTCAGGGAAACATCCTCCAAAACCGCTCTTAGCTCTTTTGTGTTAAGCTCGCAAAGGGTTTTGCCGTCGCGGGTGTGCAAAAAGCGGAAATCCCGTTCGGGATGGCCCTGAATAAGAGTGCAGATGCTTTCGGCAGCGTCACCCAGTGGGGTGAAGTCTATGTGGTTTTTGTAAAACACCGCAGTAACCGTTGTTCCGTGACCGTCGGGATATTCGCGCTCCCATTTTGAAACGACCTCCATGCTGCCGCCGGTCATTTCAGCTTCCATCTTTAATAGGGGAAGCCCCATTCCCACCTTGCGGGTGGTTCGGGTGGTGTAAAAAGGGTCGGTAACGGTTTTGAGAATTTCCTCACTCATGCCGCAGCCGTTGTCGCGGATGGTAAGGGTGAGCTTATCGCCAAGCTCGCTTATAAAGATTTCGGTAAGAGATGCGCCCGCCTTGACCGAGTTTTCGGCGATATCGAGAATGTTTAAAGACAGCTCTTTCATATCACTCTCCCCTTAAGTGTTCAAACAGCCTTTTTCTTACCAAGGCAGAGGAATAAGGCTCGTCGTCAAGCTCGAAATACTCGCGCTTTTCCTTGATGTCCCACAGATAGTGAGCGTCTGAGCTTATTATAACCTTTTTGTCCTGCAAATTATGCTTTGAAACGATTTCGGGCACTTTTTCGGGGTCGTGAAGCTCTATGCAGTTAAAATGCGGGATAGGAGGGAAAAATCCTAAAACCGCAAGAATACCGTTTGCCTCCCTGTCTATATGAGCGGGATAACAGATTCCGTTAAATCTTCGCACCATATCAGGGACTTCGTCGATAGTAACCTCGGTTGCGTTTGAAAGGAGGTTATCCTCATGACCGATAACCTCGTCATTCTCATCGAGGATAAGCTGTTCTCCGAAGATATCGATTCGGTTTTTTATCGGTATTCTTTTTTTATCCACGGCGCCGCTGAACGCCATAGCGTCGTCAAGCTCTTCGAAAAGGCAGACAACGTGTATGTCCTCGGCGGTTGTAAGCTCCATTCCCGCAACGGGAATTATGCCGTTGCGCTTTGCCGCCGCAAAGAATGCGGGGCAGTTTTTGCAAGTATTATGGTCGGTAAGCGCCATAATATTAAGCCCGTTCAGAACTCCCATCCCGGCAATGTTGTTGGGGGTCGAATCATTGTCTCCGCAGGGGGAAAGGCAGGAGTGGATATGCAAATCATAGTAATATCTGTTCATATCACCTTTACTTAAAGCTTTTCTTTAAGCAGGCAGGCGATTTCATACGCCGGCTTTTCGGAGGAAAGTATGTTTACTCCCTTTGCGTTTGCGGTGCCGATAACATCCTGCGCAACTTCAACGCCCTCGGCTAAAATAATGCAGGCCGTATCCGCAAGCGAGGCCACTGCAAGGATATTTATGTTAGACATAATGGTTATCCACGCATTGTCCGCCCGGGCTCTGCCCATTACCCAGCTAAGAAGATCGCCGATATACACTCCGTTTATTTCGCGGTCACCGTCGGGCAGGGCAATTGTTTTGAAGCCGCAGCCGGCAAGTTCATTAACTGTCATTACACGGTTTCCTCCTTGTCGGAAAGCTTTTCAAGCATCGCTTCAAGCTCTTTGTTGTGAAGCAGTACGCACTGCGATTTGTCCGCGCCGCAGGTAACAACGTCCTCTGCAAAGGCCCTGCAATTGGGCGCCCCACAGGATCCGCAGTCGATTCCCGGCAGCTCGTTTTTAAGCTTCTGAATGTCCGCCATCATCCGCAGCGACTGTGCCATATTGTCGCTCAGTCTCGAAATCGGGCGGTATTCGGGCAGCTCGTTGAAAAGGTATGTATCCGGAATGTAGCTTTGCTCGCCCTTGGGAAGCTGATTGCGAGATACCGGAAGGTATCGCCTGAGGGTCTGAAGCCTTGCCTTTGCAATAAAGGGGTTCTGAACCGTAAGCACTCCGCCCACGCATCCGCCGGAGCAGGCGTTAAGCTCGA
This sequence comes from uncultured Oscillospiraceae bacterium, assembly GCA_964541045.1. Lineage (GTDB taxonomy): Bacteria > Bacillota > Clostridia > Oscillospirales > Ruminococcaceae > Faeciplasma. The sequence goes on from CAZIOV010000024.1 coordinate 8,866, forward strand.
TAAATTCGAGATTCGGGATATTTCCGTTTTCAATCTGGTCTAAAACTCTTATAACATTGTCAATACCGTCGGCGGCAAGGTAATTGTCATTAAACAGCGCCGTTGCCTCTCCTCCGGTGCTTGCCCAGCCTATTCCTATCATACCGGAATGGCAAAGGGGCGTATCCTGCGTTTCATGCTTCATCTTGCTTATAAGCATAAAGTAAAGGTCGCTTATAGAAACCACAACATCCACATTGCTCTTATATGCCGCGAAGCCGTTTTTAACATAGCTTGCCTTTGCCGGGCAGGGCGATATAAAGCATACGCCTATATCCTCGTCCGCAAGCTCGGGATGGTTTTCCTTTGCCCGCAGTCTTGCAAGCTTTGCCGCAACCTCCATTGGCGGCAGAATGTGAATGATATTGTCGCTAAGCGAAGGGAACCTAAGCCCTATAAGCCGCAGAATTACCGGGCATGCCGAGCTTATTGCCGGCTTTTTAACACCCTCGGTTTTAAGATAAAGCCTTGTGTATGCAGAAACCAACTCCGCAGCAGCCGATACCTCAAAAACGTCATCAAACCCTATTCTATACAGGCCGTCTATAACGTAATCGATATCGTCAAGATTGTCGAATTGGCCGTAAAGAGTTGGAGCGGGAAGGGCTATTTTCCATTTAAAGCCTGCCATAGCGTCAAGCTTGGAGCAGGTTGCCTTTTTTGCCTTGTTCGGGCAAACACGAATACATTCTCCGCAGTCTATGCATCTTTCCTGATTTATTACCGCGCGGTTTTCTTTAATGCGTATTGCCTCGGTCGGACAGTGCTTTAAGCAGGTTGTGCAGCCGTTGCATTTTTCGGCGTCCAAGTAAACCGAATGCTCGTACTTGTTCATAATGCCACCTCTTTACTTCTGCGTATTAAGTAAGATTCACCACCATAGTAACCGTTGTTCCAACGCCGACTTCCGATTCAATCTTCATATCGTCGGTATAGCGCTTCATGTTGGGAAGACCCATTCCAGCGCCGAAGCCCAAGGAGCGCACATTGTCCGGCGCGGTCGAATATCCCTCGCGCATAGCAAGAGAAATATCCTTTATGCCGGGGCCGTGGTCGGAAAGAACGATTATTATTTGATCTTCGGTCACCGTAACGTCGGCGCTTCCGCCGTTTGCGTGTATGACCATGTTGATTTCGCCTTCGTACATGGCGATAGATACTCTTCTGATAATTTCGGGGCCGATGCCAAGCTGCCGCAAATTCTTTTTCACATGAACCGAAGCCTGACCGGCAGAGGTGAAATCGGAGCCGTCAACATCGAAATGGAAGGTTAATCCGTCCATTATTTTACTTCTTCCGCCTTTAATCCGTTTGTGTATAGTATTCCGCAGGCTTCATACATGCGCTTGTCGCTGGCGAGCAGAACTATTCCGCTTTCCTTGGCAAGGCTTATCATCTCTTCGTTCGGGTATTTTGAACGAACGAAAACTATACAGCGCATATCCATCATTTCGGCGGTTCTTATTACCTGTGAGTTGACAAGTCCCGTAAGAAGCACAGCCTGATCCTTAACGTATGCCAGAACGTCGCTCATCATGTCGCTTCCGCAGGCGGAATAAACGTGAGAGCCTAAAAGCTCCTCACCGCAGACAGTTTTGGCGTTCAGAAGTTCCTTGATCTTAGATATTTTCATCAGATGCTTCCTCCCACAAAGGCTTAAGCCATATCAGAAACCGTATTTTGCCAGGATTCCGTCAATATCGTCAACAGTCAGACGTCCGTAAACATCATCGTTAACGGTCAGAACGGGTGCAAGACCGCATGCGCCTATGCAACGGCAGGCGGTAAGAGAAAATCTTCCGTCGGGCGTGCATTCGTCCCCGCCGATGCCAAGCTTCTCGCTTATCTTGTCAAAGATGTTGCCGGAGCCTTTAACATAGCAGGCGGTTCCTAAGCAGACGGAGATATTGTATTCTCCCTTGGGAACCAGAGTGAACTGCGCGTAGAACGTAGCCACTCCATAAACCTTCTCCATCGGAATGCCAAGCTCACGCGCGATGAGCGACTGGATTTCGATGGGAAGGTAGCCGTAGATGCCCTGAGCCTTCTGCATTATGGGCATAAGGCAGCCTTTTTCTTGCTTGTTTTCATTGATAAACTGCATAAGCTCGGCTTCCTGCTCTGGCGTGCCTTTGAAGGGAATGGACGTAATTTTGTTACCCATTTATTTAACCTCCTTAAAGAATTATGTTTGCGTTCTTAAGACGAACGGCGCTTTTCCTTTTTGCCGGCCGCCCAAAAGCGTTCCGAATGAGAATACCCTACACCGGCCTCGCTTTTACACGCACATCAAGATTATAACATATTTTTGTCTCAATATCAATAGCGTTTAAGCCAAAATCACGCCAAAAAAATGGTCAAAATCACACCAAACGGACTGTTTATAGCTAAAAATCAAGATTCTGTTGAAAAATCGCCGAGAATATGCTAAAATTATGTCGTAAAAATCCGAACCGAAAGGGGCCGAACATCTGTGGAGGATGAAATTATGCTAAAGCGCAGGGAAAAGGCGCTTAAAATCGTTTCCGAGCTTGAAAGAATATATCCCGAGGCGCAGTGCTCGCTTATTTACATAAAGCCCTATGAGCTGCTTATTGCCACCCGTCTTTCGGCGCAGTGCACCGACGCGCGCGTAAATATCGTCACTAAGGATTTGTTTGCAAAATATCCCACCTTGCAATCATTCGCGGAAGCTGATGTCAAGGACGTTGAGGAGATAGTCCGTCCATGCGGGCTGTTCAGAACAAAGGCAAAAAGCATTGTTGAGCTTGCAAATGTGCTTGTGAACGATTACGGCGGGGAACTGCCGGACAGCCTGGAAGAGCTTATAAAGCTCCCCGGCATAGGCAGGAAGACCGCCAACCTCATCATGGGGGATGTCTACCACAAGCCCGCCGTTGTCACCGACACCCACTGCATACGCATATGCGGGCGGCTGGGACTCACCGAAAGCAAGGAGCCGCAAAAGGTCGAGAGAGATTTGCGCGCCATCCTTCCGCCCGAGCGCTCGAGCGACTTCTGCCACAGGTTAGTGAATTTCGGCAGGGACGTCTGCACAGCGAGGAAGCCCAAGTGCGCGGGATGTCCGCTTAAGGGCTTGTGCGAGAGTGAGAATAGGGAAGGAAAGATATAAAAATCAAAAACACATTTTTGCTCTTTACAACCATAAAGAAGTATGATATGATAACAATGCCGTTATAAATGGCAGCATACAGTGGTACCGGAATTAGAACACAGATACACTTGAGATGCGTGTGACAATGACATAAAGTTTCAAGCTCCGCTTGCCGCACCGGCAAAAGCTCTCTTTGAGAACATTTTTGTCGGTGTAGAATGATGAGCTCCGGCGCGTGGTACTTATACAAGTCTTATCATTTCTCTATTTGTTTTATAGTGAATGAGTCTGTAATACAGTAATAGCTCAGGACAAGACTATTGTTGCCGGAAAATATTAACAGCAGAAAGAAGGATAACATGAATATTATTAAACGATTTGCAGTATTGCTTGTTATTGTTGCAGTATTTTTCAACTTCTCAATTGTGGCTTTCGCGGAAATGTATAATTTTTCTGAGGAGTATTATGTTGAAAATAGCGAAGCACCGGGAAATTCGAGCATTAATAATACGAATGCGGCAATTCTTCCTGTCTGCTATTCAGATGGGGATATGCTTGGCTCTACAGGATGGAAATCTCTGAGTGCTGCACAAGCTTATTACGGAACGGATTATTCATACTATTATTGTGGCGGCGGAGGTTCTCTTTACAATTACTATTATTGCTTTGACGACGGTACAAAGATGTTCTTTGGAGTATGGCCATGAGTACAATCAATATTCCGCAGGGTTATATAGAGCTGGTAAAATATGCTGAAAGAATTTTCGCGGCGGATAAGTCTGCCAAATTGGCCGCCGTTGTAGCGACAGCGAGTTGGGACATTTTTGGGTTCACCGATATGACCGATGAGACTGTTCACGGCTTTGACCGTATAGCGGAGGAAAATCGGTTTTTACAAAGCATTGCTGAAGGCGGGGAAACCGTGATAAGCCGCGGACTGTTCATGTGGAAAAGCGGCGAACTGGATATTCCTTCCGCTAATTTCCGTAAAAGGCTCGAAGAGCTTGATTCTGCCAATCTTGAAGCGGAATTTCTGCTTCGCGGCGGAAGCGGCTTTCAATTAATGAAACTTGGAGCTATGCGCCCGGCGTCCGATAGAAGCGGATGGCGGGGAAGCCCCATAGCATAGGCAAAGATCACTAACCTGATTATGGGGATTACTGCCGCAAGCCCGCAGCAGTCACCGATGCCCACTGCATACTCATCTGCGGCCGTCTCGGGCTGACCGAAAACAAAGAGCCGCAAAGGGTGAAAAAGGATTTGCGTGCAATCCTTTCGCCCGAGCACTCGAGCGATTCCTGCCACAGGTTAGTGAATTTCGGTGGGGATATCTGCACAGCGAGAAAGTCCAAATGCGCAGATCGTCCGCTAAGAAGCCTTTGCGAAAGCGGGGCAGGGCGGAATAAATATAACAAAATCGGCGCTTCGGCAGAATCGTATAGGTTCTATCGGAGCGCGAAATGTTTGACCTGTCTTTTGGCAAATTTCGGATTCGAATTTTTAAAAAACTTTTGTTTTACCTATTGACAACCGAAAAAAAGTCTGATATAATAATGAAGCTGTTTGAAACAGTTATATATGCGGCAGTGCTGGAATAGGCAGACAGGCACGTTTGAGGTGCGTGTGTCAACGACGTGTGGGTTCAAGTCCCACTTGCCGCACCAAAAAGAAAAGTCACTCAAGTGGCTTTTCTTTTTTTCTCTTTTCTCTTTCTCTCGTTTCCTCCGGGCGACTTTTTCGGATAAAAGATAAGAGAGAATAGAGAAAAGACAATGATTTTTGCATGCTTATTCTGCTCAGCGCGTCTTCAAAGGGTGCCTTCAAACAGCTTTTGTAAAGGCTGTACAGCTCTTTCGTATTTTTTGCCTTCTTTCGTCATAAAAAGTAGGCAGCATGGAGGATTGTCAAGCGCATTTTTGCGCCTGACTTTTCCGCTTGCTGCCGGCTTTATGCATTAATAGTTTCTTACCTCGTGATCTCCGATTCCGCCTAAGGCATAAATAGGATCCATCCTCTCCTCGTGATATCTCAGCTCAAAGTGAAGATGGTTGCCTGAGGCAGAGCCGGTCATTCCTACGTATCCTATAACGTCTCCCTTTTCAACAACATCTCCCTTTTCCGCCACTATGGAGGACATGTGGGCATAAACCGTCTGATACCCGTAATCATGGTCTATTATAACCATCTTGCCATAGGCGCCGTTTGTTCCGGCAAAGGAGACAGTTCCGCTGTTTGAAGCATATATTTCGGTGCCGCGCTTTGCCGCGATGTCTATGGCGCGGTGAGTTGAACGGTCCCACGAGCGGTAGCCGTAGAGCGAGCTGACATAGGAATATCCGCCGTCCCATCCCACAGGCCATATAAAGGTTCCCAAAACGTCGATAACGCTTGTGTCTCCTCCCAGGGATTCATTGGGCCGGGTGCCGGTTCTTATTATCATCGGAACCATTTCTTCAATGGTGTATTGCGAAACAATGTCGCGCTGGGTTTCCTTGCCGTTGACCTCGGTTACGTATGCCGTGACGTTTTCGCTTCCGGCGGAGCCGCGCTGAACAAGGATTTCGGTGTACTCCTCCTCGTCGTCATCATAGATATACTGGACCTTGCGCTCAACCACCCTGTCATATTGCTCATAATGGTTTGTTATAACCGAAAGATTCGGCTCTTCATAGTGGTAGGTTATCATATCGCCGACGTTTATGCCGTTATACAGGAATGGGTTTTCCTCCTTCAGCTGCTCGCTTGAGTAGCCGAGCTCTTTGGCAACGGAGGATATAGAATCCCCGCGCCTTACTATGTAAAATGCCTCCACCGTTTTGCTGCCGTTTATATATTCAATTGCTTCATCCGCAGAGACGAGGTTGTTTTCAAGATACCTTCCTTGGCTGATTTCCACATTGTCCGAAAACATTGCCGAAATATCGTTCTGCGTGTAGAACTGAGCAAGCCTGCCTTCCAAAGCCGCTCTGACTTTTTCCATTTCCTCCTGATTGTACACGCCTATAAGCGAGTCGTTGATATAAAAGCCGTAAGCCTCAACAACTTCGACCTCCGACGAATTTATCATCAGCTCGGAAAGGTTGTTTGTATCAACCGTCGAATCATCAGTCTGAAGCATTCTTACCGAAAACTTGGGGGTTTCGATTACAGCTTTGTCGCCCTCGGCGTAGGTTATTTTGTCCTGAACCAGAGTCTGGGCCTGATCATATTCGGCGGCGCTGCTTATAACGCCCAGATCGCTGCCGTTGTATTCAACCGATATGGCATACTGAAGGGTTCCGGCATACTTTATCAGCATGACTAAAAACGCTATGCACACCGCCGGAGCGATATAGCTAAACGAGTGCTGCAGAAATCTGAAAAGCCCGATAAAAAACTTTTCTATAGCATTCCAAACGACCTTTAAGGCGTGGCGTGCACCGAACTCGCGGGTCTTTTTAAGCTGTATTCTTGTGTGGGAAAGAGTTCCGAAAGCATGGGCTATGGGAGTAAGAATATAGCACCATATATCATAGAGCGGCTGCTTGAATTCCTTTGTCAGCCACTTTCCGATTACTCTGCATATGCTTCCGATAAGGCGGAATATATATCCGAAAACAGTTTTAAAGACGGTTTTAAGTATTTTGAGAACGATGCCGCCGGTGTACTGCAAAAATGCCGCTATGACCATAAGGACTGCATAAAGGTTCGCTTTTAACAACTTGATCCGTCTCCTTTCCGCCGGTAATATCGGCCGCAAAACCGAATTGGTTACAAAACAGTTACAATCAATATTATTATAGCAGATAAAAAAGAAAAATCAACCGGGAAATATTTGATATCGGGATTATTCAGATGATTTTTGTTTATTATACACAGTTATTTCGGCATATTTTCACATTTCCCACAATCGTAAAGAAATATTATCCTCCACGGAAGCCGGCTCTTTCTCACAGCAGATAAATACTGATCTCCGCTTGAAAAGATAATAATCTTCGTCTGAAATGAAAGAAAAAACCGAGTGCAAAATCACCGACAATGGATTTGCACCCGATTCTTTTAATATTATACTTATTTCGATGCCGATTGTGCTCATTGAGGATAAACAAGCCTGTCCTCGGAATAGTCTTTAAGAACCTTCAGAAGCGGCAGAACATCCTTTTTGGCAGCTTCAAGATCGTGCTCAAGGTAGTTTCCGCATTCCGACTCGGTCGCCCCGGGGATATCGCCGGAAAAGCTGCTAATAAACTCAAAGCTGTCCCGAACCAAATTTATGGCGGCAGAGTGATTTTCTCCCCTCATCAAAAGATAAAAACCGGTGCGGCAGCCCATTGGCCCGACATATATAACGCTGTCCTTGATCTCGGAGGAACGCGCATATGTGGCAAAAAGATGCTCAATGGTGTGGAGCGAAGGATTAGAGATGTATTTCCCGCCGTTTGGCTTAACCATCCTAACATCATATGTCACAACGTCGCCGTCGATACGGGATATGTACATTCCGACGCCGAATTTTCTGTGGTCGACCTGAAAGCTCGCTATCTTTTCCATACTTTGAACCTCTCTATATATTATAATAGTATAGTGACTCAACTTGATGAGCCGATTCGGCCGACTCATACAAAATATTGTATATACTATTATAATATAGAGAGGCTTTAATGTCAACAGATTATGAGCAGAACAGGTGATCGCCTATCTGAGTGATTACCGGGCGGGAGCGTATCCACTTATTGGAGGTTTTCGCGGGGTTGTAATAGTAAAGAGCGCCGCCGGTGGGATCCCAGCCGTTGAGAGCGTCACGCGCGGCGTTGTAGCAGCCGGCCTCTACGGGCTCCCAGAATTGACCGTCGTTCACTGCTGTGAAGGCGCCGTTCTGATATATCACTCCGGAAATGGTGTCAGGGAAGGAAGGCGACTCAACCCTGTTAAGCACAACGGCTCCGACGGCAACCTGCCCGGTATAAGGTTCTCCGCGTGCCTCGGCAGAAATTATCCTTGCAAGCAGGTTGATGTTAGATTCGGTAGCCTGCGGAACGCTTCCGGTTGATATACCGAGGGCACTTAGAGTCTGAGGTCCGGCGATTCCGTCCACCGTAAGCCCTTTCTGCTGCTGAAAACGTTTTACGGCCGTCTGCGTTTTTGTACCATAGTAGCCGGTAGCCTCGCCGGTAAACAGTCCGCGCTCTTTAAGCGCATTCTGTATTTCGGTGACCTCCTTGCCCTGCGAGCCGAGCTTTGAAAGAACGGCAATATCGCCGGAGACGCTGGGCGCAGAGCTCTTAAAGCATATCGAGGTTGATATGCAAAGAACAAGTGAAACTATCAGATAATATAGCGTCATTTTTTTAGAAGAAGTCATAATTATCATCCTTTCTGTTTTTAGTATTATTTCACCCAAAAGCGCAATAATTCCTGCAGATATAAGGCAAAAACAGCCAAATAAGCTTTCTTCTAATAATTAATTGCATAGATTTGTGACGAATATGACCAGTTTTTCAAGCCAAATTCAGCTTTAAACAGGACAATTTTAACAAATCTAAAAAAAGTATTGACATTGCGAAAACAATGTGATATACTAATAAAGCTGTCTCGAGAGGGCAAGGAAAAGTAACCGCGTCAAAGGAAGCGAAGAAAGTTCGAAAAAAGTACTTGACAAAGATAAAA
>CAZIOV010000025.1:0-17579 GCA_964541045.1 uncultured Oscillospiraceae bacterium
TGGCATATCTTTTGTCTGCCATGAATTTAGGGCGACTTTCAGGTCAATCTGCTCAACCGGGATTGTCAGTAAAGACGTTAGGGAAACAGGAGATAAGGATTCCCGGGAAAGAGATACAAATAAAATGTGCAGATTTATTAGAAAGTCTTGATGGTAAAATCGAACATAACAAAAAGGTAAACCGGAATTTGAAAAGGGATTAATATGCAACAAATATATTTACATGGTTTAGGCCAGACACCAAACAGCTGGGAAAAAACGATTATGCAGTTAAAAGCTGAGAAGTATAGCATATGTCCCGATTTAGCTGAGTTAGTTTGAGGACAGGACGCAACCTATCAGAATCTATACAATGCTTTTTCCAAAACCTGTGAAAGCTACGATGCAAAAATTGATTTATGCGGCATATCTCTCGGCGGCGTATTGGCTTTGAGCTATGCTTGTGAGCATCCAGAAAGAGTGAATTCCCTTATACTGATTGCTGCGCAGTACAAAATGCCGAAAGGCTTGTTGCTTATTCAAAGTATTCTCTTTCGGTTTATGCCAAAAACCTTGTTTCAGCAAACGGGTTTTAGCAAAAAGGATTTTTTGCGGCTTTGCAAAACCATGATGGAGTTGGATTTTAGCAATACCATTCAAAAAATTACCTGTCCCACATTGGTAATTTGCGGAGAGAAGGATTCTGCAAATAAAAAAGCTGCCGAGGAGCTGGCGGGGATTATGAAAAGTGCAGAATTTCAAGTGATAAATGGCGCTGGGCATGAGGTGAATATTGAAGCGCCGGAAGCATTGGCAAGGATTCTTTTTGACTTTTACAGCTTAGTAGGTACTTCCAGCTTACCGAAACAACAAATTTAACACGATTTTGAAAGCATCGCTTCGGCGGTGCTTTTTTCACGCCCATTTTCGGAGGTGACGAGATCTGCCGTTACTCAAGGGCAAACAAATCATGACCCGGACATTCATGGGCAACGCACGGATGGATGAACTGCGCTTTAAACCCACACTCCTGCTTTCAAAGCCCACACCCCCGACAGCGAAACACGCCCCCTGCTCAGGCTGTGTTAAATTGTATCAAAGATTGAGTCTTGATTTCGAGAATTGCTTGATTTCTCAGAATTCACGCTTGAGCATGTCAGTATCAGTTTGATTGTGGTTTTTTCGGAGCCGTTCGAGCCGATAAGGCCCATAATAAATCCCTTCGGCAGAGTAAAGCTGATTTTGCGAAGCCTAAAGCCATTAAATGACTTTGATAGATTGCTTACTTCCAAATAGTTATTCATCTGCTTTTTCCTCCATTATTATGCTCAAAAGATAGTGCATCTCCTCATCAGAAAGCTTGGCGATTCGCGCCGCGATTACGGCTTCTGTCAGGTTATTTTCAACTTAGCGGATAAGCTATTCTCTTAAAAGCTCAGAGCCTTGCCCCAAAATGAAACAGCCGCGTCCTTGAATATTCTTAACAAATCCCTCATGTTCCGACACAATGTATGCCTTTTTCACAGTCAGAACGCTGATTTTAAGCCCTTTTGCAAGAGTTCTGAGTGAGGAAAGCAATTCATATTCCTTAGACTCGCCCGATATAATGGCGGACTTAACTTGTTGTTTAATTTGCTCATAAATCGGTATTCCCGATACGTTTGAGATTATAAGCTTCACATTTTTCCTCCTTCCGATAGTGTTATACTGTTGTGTTATGCAGTATAATACTTATAGCAGCGGTTGTCAAAAGTCAAAAGAGATTTCACATAATTTTCATCTTACAAAAAAACAGCGCAGAATCGATGTATAATGATTCTGCACTGTAATATCCCGAAAAATTTATATCAGTTGTTGAAGAACACAGAAAATCCCTTGTATGCCATGTAAACATCGAGCTTTGCTGTCACCTCATAGGGGGCGTGCATACAAAGTACCGGAACTCCGACGTCAACAACGTCGATGCCGAGATTGGCAATGTATGCGGCTACCGTTCCGCCTCCTCCCAGATCCACCCTGCCAAGTTCACCGGTCTGCCAGATAACTCCGTTAGAGTCAAATAGGTTTCTAACGTAGGACACAAATTCGGCGTTGGCATCGTTGCAGCCGGATTTACCGCGCGAGCCGGTGTATTTGCACATGGCAACACCATAGTTGCAGTATGAGGCATTCTTTGACTCGCAAACATCCGGGAAGGTGGGGTCAAAGGCTACGCTTACGTCTGCGGAAAGGCAGGTGGAATTGGATATAACCTCAGGGCAGGTTACGCCGGCGTTCTCGGCGAGCGAGAACAGGAAGTATTTAAGATATGCACTCTGCAAACCGGTGTTGCCAACACTTCCTATCTCTTCCTTGTCAGTAAGAACGGTTACGCAAGTTTTCCGCGGAGCAGTGGTTTCAAGCGCCGCCATCAAAGCAGTATATGCGCAGACTCTGTCATCCTGGCCGTAGGATCCGATAAGTCCCCTGTCAAAGCCGACGTCCTTTGCCTTGAAAGCAGGAACTACCTCAAGCTCGGCAGAGATGAAATCATCTTCGACGATTCCGTACTTTTCAAACAGAATTGAAAGTATATTAAGCTTTACCTTTTCAGAAACGCTGTCATCCTTGAACGGTATCGAGCCGATGAGGACATTCAGTTCCTCTCCCCTTATGCCGTCGCCAAGGGTTCTCTTCGACTGCTCCTGGGCCAAATGAGGAAGCAGATCGGTAACCAGGAATATCGGGTCATTCTCATCCTCACCGACTGAAACGGTTACCATTTCGCCGTTTGCCTTAAAAATAACGCCGTGCAGAGCAAGAGGTACGGTTGGCCACTGATATTTCTTTATGCCGCCGTAATAATGAGTTTTCAAGAGGCAAAGCTCATTAGACTCATAAACGGGATGCTGCTTTAAATCGAGCCTGGGTGAATCAATATGCGCTGCGTTTATCTTAACACCATTCTCTATCGGTTCTGTTCCGAACGTGCACAAAATAAGACTTTTCCCGCGATTCGAGCAATAAACCTTATCACCTGCTGAATACTTGTGCTTAAAGTCGTACTTGGTGAAGCCCTTCTCTTCCGCAAGCTTTATCGCCGTTGTTACGGCTTCACGCTCAGTCTTACCGTTGTCCAAAAAGGCCTTATAGCCCTCACAGAAGCTGTCTACATCCTTAATCTGCTCATCACTGAGTTTTAGTATGCCGTTTTTCTTCTGAGAGAACAGCTTTTCCTGAAGCTTTTCGCCTTCTGATTTTACTTTGTTTTCCATAACTATTTGTTCCTTTCTTCCAGTTCTAAGTATTTATTATACGCCCTCATTATTTTATTAACATAATGGCGGGTATTACTGCCTTTAAAATCGTTAACATCAGGATTTTCCACATCTACCTCTCCCGATTCTATCCACGAGGATACCTCACCCATTCCGGAGTGATACGCTGCCGCAGCAAGCTCATAGCTTCCGAATCTGTCATAAAGAAATCCAAGCATAAAGCAGCCGTATTCTATGCTGTATTCAGGTGTGAACATATCGTCAAAAACCAGGTCCTCATGCCCGAGCTTCTTCGAGACCCAGTCAAATGAAGCCTCAATAATCTGCATAAGACCTATTGCGCCTGCATCGGAGACGGCGTCTGGATTAAAATTTGACTCGGTTCTTATTACCGCAAATACAAAAGCCTTGTCGATTCCAAATTGCCGGCTGTAACGCTCAACAATATCCTCATATTCGGTGGGATAGCTCTCATTTTTGAACCAATACGGCATATATCCAAATAGAAAAACAACAAGCAGAGCTATGAATGCCAAGGCAAGAATAAAGGCGCAAAATCTTTTAAACATTAAATCTCTTCCTTATCTGCTTTACTGCCTGCTCTGTCTTAAGCTCGAGTGCATTGAAATCCGAGTCGTTTACAATAATATAGTCCGAGCGATTCCTGAAATAGTCCTCAGACTTCTGAGACTTTATCCGCGAGTTAATCAGCTCTGCGGGAATACCATCTCTTTCAAGGAGTCTTGCAAGCTTGATTTCCATCGGTGCTATTACGCTTATAACGCTACTGCATATACTGTCAAGCCCGCTTTCAAACAAAGTCGGAGCGTCTAATATGGCAACTCTTTCACCGTTTTGTTTAACTGCATATATCTCGTCAAATACAGCTTTGGTTATGTACGGATATATAATCGAGGTATAAGAAAACAGCTTTTCGTGGTTATTAAACACAACTCCTGCAAGCTTTCTTCGCATCAGCGAACCATTTTCTATGCAGTCCGGAAAAATCACACCGACCTCAGATATAAGCTCCGGCTTATCAGCCACGGAGTGTGAGATCTTATCGGCGTTGATAACCGCTATGCCGTTTGTTCTTATCATTGCACTTACGGTTGATTTTCCAGCTCCGCTTTGGCCGGTCAGCCCGATAAGCACTATATCGTCAAATAAGCTCATTTACTTTTACCCAATTCGATAACATTAAATCCGGCAGAACGCAGGATTCTGTTATACACTGCAAGTCCAACGCCGGATTTCGAAGGGCAATGGGCAAAAACCATCTTTGCACCCATGCCGTCAAACTGCCTTAGCCTTTCAAAAAGCCAGTGTGCCTGCTCGTCAGCACTGTCTCCATAGGTCAGATATCCAACACCGTCAACAGCCTCAGACTCGTCGAAAACAAGGCAGAAGCAGCCTTCCCGAGCATTTTCTTTAACATATTTTATATATTCCTTTGTGCTGCCATCAAGCAAAATGACCTCTGCCTTAGGAGCATAATGCTTGTACTTCATTCCAGGAGAACGAACCCTCTCGCTATCGGAAACGCGTTCCAAAACGCCGTGATCGACAAGAACGTTATCCGTAACGGTCACCAAATCCTCATACGAAACCTTGCCCGGACGAAGTATCCTGATACCGTCGTTTTCAAAGGATATTACCGTTGATTCAACGCCGACGTCAGACTCGCCCCCGTCCACTATCGCCGATATTCTTGTGTTCATGTCCTCAAATACTCTCTGAGCATTTGTAGGGCTTGGACTGCCGGAAAGATTTGCAGATGGTGCAGCCAAAGGAAATCCGCACTTATCGATAATTCTGCGGGCATATATATTCGATGGAAACCTTATTCCAACGGTATCAAGCCCGCCGCTGGTTACAAGCGGGATTCTTTCGGCTTTCGGCATTATCATGGTCAGCGGGCCGGGCCAAAAGCGCTCTGCACACTTAACAGCGAGCTCCGGCACGCTGGCAGCAATATCGGAAATCATACTAATATCTGATATGTGAACGATAAGTGGATTGTCGCACGGCCTGCCCTTAGCAGCAAAAATCTTTCTTACCGCTGCTTCGTTATAGGCATTTGCTGCAAGGCCGTAAACAGTTTCGGTGGGTATAGCAACAACCTCGCCTGCCTTAAGCAGCATTGCGGCGGTATCTATGCCTTTCTCTGAAGGCATAAGCATAACGGTTTCCATCAGAAGTTTCCCTCCTGCTTGGCAAGCTTAGCAGCCTGATCCGCAGTAGCGAGGGCGTCAATCAATTCGTCAAGAGATCCATTCATTATAGAGTCTATCTTGTACAAAGTCAAACCGATTCTGTGATCGCTCACCCGTCCGTCCGGAAAGTTATATGTTCTTATTCTCTCTGAGCGGTCGCCGGTGCCGATTTGGGAGCGACGCTCACCTGCTATTGCCTTCTCCTGCTCCTCCTGCTTCATCTCCAAAAGGCGGGAGCACAGAACCTTCATTGCGCGCTCTTTGTTTTTCTGCTGGCTTCTTTCATCCTGGCACTCTACTACCATTCCGGTAGGAAGGTGTGTTATTCTTACGGCAGATTCGGTTTTGTTTATATGCTGACCGCCGGCGCCAGAGGAGCGAAAAACGTCGATTCTAAGTTCTTTCTCGTCGATATTCAGCTCAACCTCATCTGCCTCCGGCAATACAGCAACCGTAGCAGTCGAAGTTTGTATCCTTCCCTGAGATTCCGTTTCCGGAACGCGCTGGACTCTATGAACGCCGCTTTCATATTTGAAGCGGGAATATGCGCCTTCGCCCTCAACCGAAAAAGATATTTCCTTAACACCGCCCAGTTCGGTTCTGTTAGCATTCATAATTTCCGTCTTCCAGCGCTTTGTTTCTGCGTACATTGTATACATTCTGAAAAGAGAGTTTGCAAACAGTGCGGCTTCTTCTCCGCCTGCGCCTGCTCTTATTTCAATTATAACGTTTCTTGAATCATTAGGGTCCTTAGGAAGGAGCATAATTTTAAGCCTTTCCGACAGCTCTTCGGTTTTCTTTCTGGCTTCATAATACTGCTCCTGAGCAATATCCTTAAGATCCTTATCGGATTCGGTCTTCATAATATCATCGGCTTCCCGCATGGCGTCCTGAGCCTTGACATATGCACGGTATGCCTCAACTATCGGCGTAAGCTGAGAATACTCTTTCATTAAATCGCGGTAAAGCGAATTGTTGTTGACGGTATCCGGCATCATAAGCCGTTCATTTATTTCGTTATATCTGTCATTGAGGGCTGAAAGCTTCTCAAACATCGTCTTATCATTCCCTTATATTTTTTAGTTTTCCCTGTTTTCTTTATTTACGCGTTTAATATTCTTTTCGGCTTTAAGCCGTGAAATCATAAATTCATGGCCGCAGCCGCAGCATTTCAGCTTAAAATCCATTCCGGAGCGAAGAACGAGCATCTTATCTGCACCGCACGGATGTTTCTTTTTCATCGTTAAAATATCGCCCCTGCATATATCCATATAAAATATCTCCCGGAAATTTACACTTATTTTGTGCTAAAACGCGTCTCTAAATCGCTACAGCCATCGCATAGCGGTTCTGCGACGATTACATAGCAACACTTTTACGCAGAATTGTACTTGTATTCGTCTGGAAATATACAGACCATGAATGGTTATACCATTAATGGTCATACCGTGAATGATCATACCGTGAATGATCGCAAAGGCAGGTGCAAAATCCCATCGCCCGGCGGTTTTGTGCCTGCCTTTTGGAATCATTTCAGACGAAGATTAGCATTAATATTACAGCATACAGCAGTATTATAGCACATTTTTTTACGGATAGCAACACCAAAGTTCATGATTTGCAAAAGAAAAAAGCGCCGAAGAAGCTTCGACGCTTTAATTCCCGCAAAAAACGAATCAGTGCTTCTTAGCGAAAGCAACAGCAGCACCGGCTACTACCATGGGAAGAACTGCGAAGACGACACCCGTACCGGGGTTTGAATCCTCAGGCTCTTCAGAGGGCTCTTCAACGTATAAATCGTCGGGATCTTCAACTTCGTCCGTACCGGGATCAGCCTCGGCGAAAACTGCAACGGTGAGCATGGAAATAGCCATAGCCAAAGCCAGAAGCATAGCCAATAATTTCTTCATAATAATTTACCTCCTTGATTTTTGCGAAAAACAGAAATAATCCATTAAACGCTTTGTAATACTTATTATACATTGATTTGCTCGATTTTACTATTGCCAAAATATACAATGTTTCTTTAAGATATTTAGGAAAAATAAGCATTGTGCAAAAAAGCTTAAAAAATTGCATTACAAATGTAAACTTTATGTGAATTTACTAAAAGCAATTGTTTAAAACGCTAACACAGTGAATCAGATATAAAAGAATAACAACTGACATAATATTATGTAATGCTGACAATCAACTGCATTCAATGTGAATACGGTTAATACTGTGAATTACTGTTTTACTTTGCCGATTTAACCTGCTCGATATCCATAACTATTGTTGTAAGTGTGTTGTTTTTAAACGTTATCGTCGAGCTTGTTGTCGGTTTAGACTCTACAAAATACTTGTTTTTTGTGATATCGTCGGTATACTTGTATGCATTTTCGCCTGTCATGGGATTCTTTGTCGAGTTAAACGTACTTGTATAGATTTTGCTTGATATAACATTATAGCCGTCAATCTTCAACTCAAGCTTTTCGGATTTGCCTGTATTGTTCAGAATTACAGCTACAAGCTTATCCCCTTCGGGCGAGATAAACGCAGTGACGTTTGAATCAGATATATGAGAATCAGTTTCTATTCGAGTATATCCCGGCTTGATGAACTTTGAAAAGTGCATCATTACATAATGGTTAGCACGCCTTATAATTTCAGGACTGTTGCGCCAATCGTCCACCTGAATCAGGCAGTTGGCAGTGTCGGATATCCAAACGCCATTCCAATAAAGGTAAGCCGAAATATTCTCATAATTCAACTCATTTATAAGCTTTTCGGCATGGTCTATAAAGTTGTTGTTATACCATTCGGTCTGCCACAGCTTGTAATCAGAACCGAACTTATTGTAAACATCAGAGTATGAAGTTGGAGTATTTACGCTTCCGTAAAGATGATGGGCAATAAGTCCGAAGCTATCAGGATCGGCTTCGATAAGAGGATCCACATATTTGCTGATAATGCTTTCAGTATCCGCCATTACCTCTGCGCCGGTGAGTATCGGAGCGTCATCACCGAACGCTTCTTTAAAAGCTTCGTACACAGCCATATGTGCCTTCCAGTAGGCACAGTGGTATTCATTCTCTGTCGGGCCAAAATAGAAACCGGCTTCGCTTCTTGCATTTCCGTTTTCGTCATTACCGGTTCCCTGAAGCTCGGTTTCGTTTGAAATCGAGAAATAGTCTACAGGTATGCCAGCCTTCTTGAACAGTTTGATAGATTCAACGCAGAAATCAGCAAGTTCATCATACATATATTCACCGTTTTTGTCCTTGGCAAGCGTATAATAGGTATGACCCTCATCGTCCTTTTCCGTGAAAGCTACAAAATCAAGCTCTCTGTCATACTGTCCCCAGCTTGTTACCATGACAATAGGATCTATACCGCGCTTAACAGCTGCGTCGTAATAAGCTTTATATGCCTTATATGTGGTATCCTCCCACGCGCCGCCGTATCCCCTTACCTTGTTAAGGTCGCGGAATCTTAAGATGTTAAACTCGCAGTCGCTAAATATATAATCAAAACCGGTTTCGCGATTGTTAACAGTTGTCAGCCAGTCGCCATACCAGGTGTATGATGCTCCCCAACCGTCCATCGTCTGGTATGTAACGGAAGGGTCAAAGTCAATTCGCGGCACACCGGATTCACTCCATTTTACAACTATGGAATAAACAGTATTGCCCTCACCGCTTACACCAAAATTCAACACCTTTGAAAGGCTTAAATTGCTGCCATCGTCATCGTGCTTTTTGGATGTATAGGCGTTTATCAGGCCGGAAGCCGAGAAGCTGATGACCTTTTTTGTCCCTGAAGATTTCAGCTTTCCACCATTATATGTCGCCCAGGTATAGCTACCGTTTTGCTTGATTGGATAGCTCTGCAAAAGAAGATTTACATTTGCGCTGCCAGAATAGGTTATTTCGATGACTGCGCCTTCCTTTTGTATAGCTTTGAGAAAATCGTCCATTTCATCGGGCTGCTTATACTGTGTGATGAAAGAAGGATACCAGCCTTCGATTTTCTTTTCACCGCTGAAGACGGTATATGAAAGATTGGTGACCTTTTCGGCAAATGCCGCGACATTGAGCGAGCAAATAAGCATAACC
This sequence comes from uncultured Oscillospiraceae bacterium, assembly GCA_964541045.1. Taxonomy (GTDB): domain Bacteria; phylum Bacillota; class Clostridia; order Oscillospirales; family Ruminococcaceae; genus Faeciplasma. Next base: position 9,550 of record CAZIOV010000025.1, read on the forward strand.
GCCGAAAGTGCAATACATATAAGCTTAAATAATTTATTCTTCATAATATACTGTTTCCCCTTGCAATCATTTTTTGTATCCAAATGGATTGTTCTTCTGCCAGTTCCAAGAATCTCTGCACATATCATCTATGCCGTATTTTGCCTTCCATCCAAGCTCTGCGAGAGCCTTCGATGGGTCGGAATAGTTTTCATCAACATCACCGGCTCGGCGAGGGCATATAGCATATTTCAGAGTTTTTCCGCAAGCCTTTTCATATGCCTTTATAACGTCTAATACCGAATAGCCTATACCCGTTCCGAGGTTATAAATCTGAACTCCGCCGTCAGACCTTTCAAGCTTTTCAAGCGCCTTAACATGTCCGTCAGCCAGATCGCATACGTGGATATAATCGCGGACGCCCGTACCGTCGTGCGTCTTATAATCATTGCCGAAAACGTTTATCTGCTCTCTTCTTCCTACGGCAACCTGAGCAATATACGGAACAAGGTTATTGGGAATTCCCTGCGGGTCTTCCCCTATTCTTCCGGATGGGTGAGCTCCAATAGGGTTGAAATAGCGAAGCAAAACAACCTTCCAATCATTATCTGCGGTGTAAACGTCGGTTAATATCTGTTCAATCATGCTCTTTGTCCAGCCATATGGATTCGTACAAACTCCCTTTGGAGCTTTTTCAGATATCGGGACTCTTTCGGGCGTGCCGTAAACGGTTGCAGAAGAGCTGAAAATGATATTTTTGACATTATGAGCGCGCATGACCTTAAGAAGGTTCAAGGTGCCGCCGATATTGTTTTCGTAATATTCAATGGGCTTTGAGACGGATTCGCCGACCGCCTTCAGACCGGCAAAATGAATCAGCGCAGTGATATCGGGGTTTTCATCAAAAATCCTTTCCATCAAGTGCAGATCCATCATATCTGCTTCATAAAGCTTGACTTTTTTGCCGGCAAGCTCCTCAACGCGTCTAATTGATTCGGGGCAGGAGTTAGAGTAATTGTCGAAAGCAACGACGTCATAGCCTTTCTCCAGCAGGGTCAAAACAGTGTGCGAGCCGATATATCCGGCTCCGCCGGAAACAAGTATTGACATTTAGCATTTCTCCTATCTCGTATATAATTTTTCGGTCATTCAACCGAAATAATAAACGTTGTAACGCTCTCAGGCGGCAGAATATACGCAAAACTTTCGTCTTCGAAAAAAATGTTATCGGTAAGCGCGAGGTTTTCCTGCATAGTGGTTGTATATGCCTTTATGTTATCTATCGTGCCGGCGTCGGTCAGCTTGAAATTCTGGCCATAGGTTGACAAAGAATGATTAACGGCAACTATAACCACCTTGCCGTCCCCTTTATAAGAAGAAACACTTACGCCGCTTGCCGGGTTTTCGGTCGCTCCGATTCTTATATATCCCGGACGGACAAATTTTGAAAAGTGAGCCATGCAGTAGCCTCGCTTGCTTATGGTTCCGTCCTCTTTCATGGGTCCGTAAAATCTTCTTATATACCACCATACATAGGCCTGCATATTTCCCTCAGTCATTGCGTCCGAAATGTTGACGGCTACCTCTACTGCTTCCGGCCATGTATCAGCGTCTGAAGAGCTGTTCGGAACGTACACCTCGGTCATCCAAAGCTCCTTGCCCTCGCCCTTCTGCTCGAACAGCGGGAAGCTCATATCCTTTTTCTGCGTGCCATAAAAGTGAGTTCCGAAGATATCTATTTTAGATAAGGCTTCTTCGTTGTTAAGAATCTCGCTATAATAATCCTTTTTATATTGGAAGGATTCAGGAGTCATCAAACGGCAGTCAATAGCGTCTGAATAATTAAGGATAAAATCCATTATCTCCTCAGTTGACCACCATGTCCATTCATCTGCATAGTCCGGCTCGTTCTGTATGGATATAGCATAAAGCTCTATTCCGTTTTCACGCATATACAGGACAAAGTCGTTAAGATGCTCTGCATATTCAGCATACTTATCGTGGCGCAGGCGTTTGGCATTTGCGTTCCCGTTGTGGTTGAAGGTCTCACACATGCTCGCAGGTGGATTCCACGGTGAAGCAAATATCAGCGCACCCTCTTTTTGTGCAGCCTTAGCTGTGTCCAGCTCACGGCTCCAGTTGTTTTTATCGGGGTCAATCTGGATTCTGAGGATTGTGAAGCCAAGCTGATCATCGCCGTTCTGAAAGGCAGTCTTGCGCTGCTCCTCGGTTAAATCGTCTATCCAGCACGGAAAATTGATTCCGCCGAAGCCCCGAATGGTCTGGTGCTCCTCTGAGGCTATAACCTCGACCAAGTTTGATTCGGTTGTCCCCTCTAAATCGGGCGTATAAAGCTCAGTCTGACCGCAGGAAACAAGCGGCAGGAGCATTAAAAGCGAAAAAAATATGCAGGCTGATCTTTTAAAGAAATTAAGCATTTTGTCACCTCGTCAGGTTTTGTTTGATTTCTTCACCCACAGTGATGGCATGAAGGCGAATATAAGCGGATAAATCTCAAGTCTGCCAAGCAGCATGGAGATTGAAAGCACTATCTTTGAGAACGGCGTATAATCGGCGTAGCTTCCCATCGGACCGACAGCTCCGAATCCAGGGCCGACATTATTAAAACAGGCTGCGACCGATGAAAACCTCGTCTCAAAGTCGAACGGCTCAAATGATATTAAAAGGAAAGTAATAAAGTATATGCCCATGTAAAGAGCAAAATATATTCCGACTCCCGAAAGGGTCTGATCGTCTATCTTTCTGCCGTCAAGCCGGACTGAAGATACCGAGCGCGGATGAATCATTCTGTTAAACTCACGGCGGACAGATTTAAACAGCATAAGCACTCTTGAAATCTTAAGCCCGCCCGCCGTCGAGCCTGCGCACCCTCCCATGAACATTAGTCCAAAAAGAATAGTTTTTGAAAGCGCGGGCCATTGGTTGAAATCCACCGTCGAAAATCCAGCAGTGGAAAGAATAGACATAGTTTGAAAGGCTGAATTGCGAAGGCTTTCACCAAAAGTCGCGTAAAGCGGACGGATGTTAAAGGTTATGACCGTCACCGAGAAAAGTATTACGCCGAGATATGTCCACAGCTCGTCTGATGAAGCAACTGCCTTGAACTTGCGCATAAGAATAAGAAAATGTATATTGAAGTTTGCGGCAAAAAGTACTAAAAATATGGTAACAACCCACTGAATATACGGACTGTAGCCGGCAAGGCTGTCAGCATCTATGCCGAAGCCGCCGGTTCCGGCTGTTCCGAAGGTATATATTGCACTCTCGAACAGATTCATACCGCCGACACATAGAAAGATAATCTGCGCAATTGTAAGCCCAATGTAGATAAGATACAGGATCTTAGCAGTCTGCCGCACTCTTGGAACAAGCTTGCCCACAACAGGGCCGGGCATTTCGGCGCGGATTATATGGATAGAGCGGTCGGCAGTGGTGGGCAGAACCGCCATCACCAGAACAAGAACTCCCATTCCTCCTACCCAGTGGGTAAAGCTCCGCCAGAAAAGCGTTCCATGGCTCATGGATTCAACATCGCGGACAATTGAGGCACCCGTCGTTGTGAAGCCGCTGACAGTTTCAAAAACGGCGTCTACATACGATGGGATCTCGCCTGAAAGTGTGAACGGCAAAGCGCCTATAAGCGACATAAGCACCCACGAAAGAGCTACTATTACAAATCCCTCTTTTGAATATATTACCTTATCCTTCGGTTTAAAAAGCAAAACCATAAATGTGCCTATCGCAGCGGAAACCGCTATGGTTATCAGAAAGGAAAAAGCACAGCTTTCAGCGTATACTGCGCTCACTGCAAGAGGCAACAGAAGCAGAACAGCCTGAGCGCATATTATCTGCCCGATAACATAGAATACCATTTTACGATTCATAGCATTAGGCCTCTTATTATTTCAGAATATCGGCAAGGTCATTAAGGCGTTTGTTTGCCGAGATGACTACGACCCTGTCGTCCACCGTTATAACGTCGTTGCCTGAGGGGATGATCGTCTTTTTGCCCCTCATTATTCCGCCTATAAGTATGCCCTTCTTGATTTGAAGCTCTTTAAGCGGGACGTTTGTGAGCTTCGATTCACTGTTTACAACAAACTCCAACGCTTCGACCTTTCCGTCCATCAGCTTGTATAGAGTTTCCACCCTTGAACCCTCGGCGTTTTCAAGAGCTCTTGCATATTTTACTACAATAGTAGAAGTTATGTCCTTCGGAGACACTATACACTCAACGCCGATCTTTGAGGCCATCGAAGCAAGCTCATCCTTGTTTACTTTTGCTATAGCCTTGGGCACCTGCTGCATTGATGCAAAAATAGCGGTGAGAATGTTTTCCTCATCCAGGCCGGTAAGGGAAACAAAAGCGTCGGCAGATTCAATTCCCTCCTCAAGCAAAAGCTCCTGCTGCATACCATTGCCATGTATGATGGTAGTTTCGGTGAGATACTCGGAAAGCTCTTCGCAGCGTGCGGCATCCTGTTCGATTATCTTGGCGGAGCTTCCGCCGGCGGTTATCATATTGGCAAGGTAGTAGGCTATCCTGCTCCCACCCAGAATCATAATTTTCTTTGCTTTCTTTTTCAAAACGCCCAACGATTTTAAAAGCTTAGATATCTCTGACGGTGAAGCGGAAAGCCCTATTTTGTCCCCTGCTTGGAGAACAAAGTTACCGTCGGGTATAATAACATCATCGCCGCGCTGAACACAGCACACAAGAACGCAGGCGTTATATTTTTCCCGCATTTTTATAAGCGACATTCCATCAAGCTCGCTCCCCGAGGGAAGTATCAGATCAAACATTTCAAGATTTCTTCTGGAAAAGGTTTCTATTCTTACAGCTGATGGAAATTTTAAAACGTTATACAATTCATAAGCTGTTAAAAGCTCCGGGTTGATAGCCATTGATATTTCAAGATGTCTGCGCATAAAGCCAAGGCTATTGTCGTTATACTCCGGATTGCGGATTCTTGCTATAGTTCGTTTTGCACCCATCTTTTTTGCAAGGAAGCAAGAAAGCATATTCTGCTCGTCGGAATCCATTGAAGCTATATACATATCCGCACTGCCTACACCTGCCTCCGAAAGCGTATCGTAATCGGAAGCGTTTCCATTTACGCCTATAACGTCATAAATATTTGTTATGTCAGATATAACCTCAGAATCATTATCAACCGCAACAACATCATGCCCCTCCAAGACCAAGGAGGAAAGAATTGCCGTGCCGATTTTTCCACAGCCGGCTACAATGATATTCATAATAAGACCGTCCTTCAATCCTGCGATAGGTGGCAGCAATTGCCAGTGCTTTTTTTCAACAAATATCTTATCGCATTCCATCTCTATTATATATTTTTTATAATATAATAGCATTTTTTGAGCTGTTTTGCAATAGCTATTGCGATAATTATTTGAATATGCAGATTATTTATTTTTGCGGAAGGATTGCTTTATCAGTCAAATGGCAAAACATTCCTGCTATAATATTCCTATAGTTGAGTATAATATTATCAGATTTAATACGGAGGTATCCAATATGATTACTTTTATTCTCGGCATGATGCTCGGCGGATTCTTGGGAGTCACCTATCTTGTGCTGTGCATAGTCGGCTCAAGTGAGGAAAAAGATTATATCGAATAGAAAGCTGCCCATCCGTTTTTTGGATGGGCAGAACGCGTTATTAAGCTTTGCCTGCGGCAGAGCTGGTGTAATACTAAAATGATTCGCATGATTTTTATTATTTTACACGATTACATATCATACCACAGCATAGACAGCATCGGAGGTATATGGCAGAATGCGCCGTCCAATCTGTATAGGAATTTGCCGTCCGTCTCCTTTATCGTTACCGGCATTTCTTTTAAGACTTCCTCAGTTTCATTAACAGGCACGCCTGCTTCTTTCGAGATATCCTCCACAGAGACATAAACGTCAAAATCTTTTATCGTCAGGCCGTAAAGCGTGAACATAACCTTAAGATAACGTGCATCCGCAAGTTGATCTAAAGTTATTGCAAGCTTTCTTAGCTGAGAGCCGGAAAGCTCACGGTATCCTTTTCCCAAGGAAAAGAATAAGCAGTTGTTCATTCTTGCGGTGCTGCCCTCCGGCTCGGAGCAGATGGACGCGCCCCAGCGCGAGACATCATCGGAAATGTAATCCTTATCACTCCAAAGCAGGCTATTCTTATACCCGTCTGTGCAGGCGATTTCGTGAAGCAGCGACGCAATGCGGTATACTTTTTCAAACGCTTCCTTTTCGGGAAGTGCGGTAAAATAATCTTTGATTTTAAGACAGATATCGCCCAGACCGGAGCTGCACTTATAGCCCATCAGCTCGTCCACGGAAACCTCAAACAGCCGAGCGATATCCGGCAGAAGTGCAATATCCGGGCAGCATTGCGCCTATTCCCATTTTGACACCGCCTGATTCGTAACGCCGAGCGATTTTGCAAGCTCCTCCTGAGTAAGCCCCTTCTGCTTTCTTAAAAAAGCGATTTGTTCGTTGATTTTTATGCTTGTCATATAAATTGACCCTCTTTCAGATTATTTTGTAGCTACAAATATATTCTACCTTTTTTAACGGTTAAATACAATAACTTATTGGTTTAAACGAATATCCTGATTTCCAACCGAAAGTTGGGGAAGCTATAGCAAAAATGCCGCCAATCAAGGCGGCACATATATATCCTATACAGTTAGCTTTTCAGGGCTTTTTGCTTCCTTTGAGGCGTGAGATACCGCGCGGTACTTGGTCACGCCGAGAACGGTTTCGCCGTCTATCTGCAAAGCTGTAGGGCGACTGAATTCCACCGTTATATCATGCCCGGATATCACGCTGACGTACTTCGTATAGCCTATGTGCTTTCCCGAAAATATCTTAGGAAAGAGCGGAAGAGCACCGAGCCTTGTGATATCGTGAACCGCAACAAAGCTGAGTTTTCTTTCGGGATTAAGCCTTTGCTGGCCGGGAGCCATCATTATTCCGCCGCCGTAATATCTTCCGTTCATTGCCGGAGCAAGCCAAACCTTTTTGTATTCGTAGTTTTTACCGTCGACGGATATTTTTGCATCAGCAGGCTTATAAGCAATCATCAGTCCCTTTAGTGCTATTAACGAATAGTTTATTGATTTGCGGCTTTTGCAGCGCTGTCTGTCTCCTTCCTCGCAGCAGTAGCCATCCAGACCGTAGCCAACGTTATTGAGAAACAGTCTTTCCGAACCGTTTACATCCACCGTCGGAAGGTCTTTTATGTATTCATTCAGCAGGATAAGCCCGCCATGTTCATCTCTTTTGACATCCTTATAAAAATCGTTGCCGGAGCCGCAGGCAAAATACCATATATCTCTTTGAGGAACTCTACCGCAAAAATCATTTACAACATGGTTCAAGGTTCCGTCACCGCCGGCAATAATAACTTTATCCTGCAATGGTATTGCGCAGACTGCTCGAAAAACATCTTGTATATGCGTTAAATCTTCATAGGAATATTGCTCCTGCGGTGCTAAAAGCTCAACCTTACGGGCATTGCTCTCGCCGGAGTGGTTATCTGCAAGAGGGTTATAGAATACATAAATCAAATCTTTCGCTCCCTTTATTATACTTTTGTGTATTTGAAGTATAATACTAATTTTTCATAAAAGTGTAACCATAGAGTCTCAACAAAACACTACTGGTGAGTTTTGCGGCAATTTTATGGACACTTTTAACTGGAAATAAGTATAATACAAAGGTCGAATTTTGTCAATAGTGACAAATTGGAAGCGAAAAAAATAAAAAAGAAAGCCACCTTGCAGGCAGCCTTTCTTTATGGGGTGGATAGTGGGATTCGAACCCACGGTCTTCAGAACCACAATCTGACGCGTTAACCAACTACGCTATATCCACCATTTCCGCGGCACTCACAGGCCGCGAATGGTATTATAGCACATACGAAATAAAAAATCAATAGTTTTTCGCAAATTTTTCTACCAAATCTGTTTGTTTGTCAATGATACGTTACAAAGATTCTCAAAAGATTTCTCCGAAATTG
>CAZIOV010000026.1:0-16571 GCA_964541045.1 uncultured Oscillospiraceae bacterium
TCGAACCTATGACCCTCTGCTTGTAAGGCAGATGCTCTCCCAGCTGAGCTAAGCTTCCATATTGCCGCCTCATCAGCGACATATGATATTATACACAACCCGAGCTAAAATGTCAAGTATTTTTTTAAAGTATTTTTGATTTTAACACGGCAGCCTTCCCTGCCGGATCGCTTAACATTTTCCGCGTAACGTAAAACCGGCATTACTTCCTGCTCAGTAGCTCCAACATCTCATCCCGCGTGAATTTATATGACTTCTTGCAAAAATGACACTTGACCTCTGTTACCTCGTCCTGAGAAAGCTCTTCTATGTCCTTCTTATTCAGGCTGTACAAGATCCGCTCCGTTCTCTCCCTCGAACAGCCGCACTTATAGCACACCTCAAAATTATCCAGAACATCCGGCTCCAAGCCTTCTAAGGCAAGCATTGCTATGCTTTCGGCTGTATAGCCAAGTTCCAAAAGATTCGTAACGCTGGATATATTTGCGATGTTCTTCTCAATAACGTCTATGCAGGCGTCAGATGCGAACGGAAGAAGCTGAATGATGAACCCGCCTGCGCGTCTAACCGTCAAATCCGGGTTTACAAGCACGCCCAAGGCACAGACGGTAGGTGTCTGCTCGCTTGTGGCGAAGTAGTTTGTTATATCCTCGGCAATTTCACCGCTTACAAGCTCGGTCTGACCGACATACGGCTCCTTCAAGCCTAAATCCTTGACAACGGTTATAGTGCCGTTTGTGCCGACTGCTCCGCCGACATCCAGCTTGCCGTTTGATTTCAGCGGGATTTCAACGATATTGTTGTCGCAGCAGCACTTAACGTTTCCCATGGAATCGGAAACCGCCGTAAGCGTTCCTATCGGTCCCCCGCCGTTTATGCGCACGGTGACGCTGTCGTCTTTATCCTTTAAGCCGAAGCCTATAAGGGAGGTTCCCATTGCAAGGCGGCCCATGGCGGCTGTTACCACCGCCGAAGTCTCATGAATTTTTTCTATCTCCCCTACTATGTCGGCAGCTTCTATTGCACTGCAAACCACTGCGGCGTCTTTGGATATTGTTCTTACTATTCTTCCCATATTGATTTATCCTTTTATTTTCTTATTGCAACGTATAGTATTCTTTCGGTTTTGGCGTTGGGCTTATTCTCACTCAGTCCGTCATACGCTCCTATCACCCTGAAGCCGCATTTGTCGAGTGTTTCAAATATCGCCTTTACGGGGTACGCCATCTCCTTGAACTGCTCGGTACGGCGGGAATATCCGCCGTCTCTCTGCGGGATGAAGAAATCAAGGGTAATATCAACGCTGTTGTCGCTTCGGTTATAGTCATTCTGCCAGCCGAGGTAGGCTTTATTACTGTCAAATATAAAGCAGTTGTCCGCAAGAACATGCCTATGCTTGTATATTGTATTTACATCAAAGATGAATACTCCCCTGCGGCTGAGGTATTTTCTCACTCTTAAAAACGTCTTCGCGACAGCATCCAATCCCGGAAGATGGTTGATGCCGTCCAGCGAACAGACGAAAACATCATACCTTTTGTCCAGCTCAAGCCTTGATATATCCTGATTTATCAGCCGAAGCTTAACTCCGGCTGAAATAGACTTCTGCGCGGCGGCTGAAAGCATATCGCACGAAATGTCAACCCCGGTGACGCTGTAGCCAAGACTCGCAAGCTCCAGGCTCAGGCTTGCAGTGCCGCACCCTAAATCAACCAAGGAGCCTTGCTTAATGCCAAGACTCCTCGAAATAGTGTTTATTCTTTGGGCGTAGGCCTTATAGTCTACATTTGCCGTGAAATAATCGTAATACCCAGCGAAAACGCCGTAGCTCATTTTTGCTCTTCCTTTTTCTTCAAGCGGTTAAAGACGATAGAATAACCGTCATTTCCGTAGTTGATAGAGCGGTTTACTCTGCTTATTGTGGCGGTAGAAGCCCCGGTTTCGCTTACTATGTCGGAATATACATGATGCTCGGTGAGCATCTTTGCAACCTGATATCTCTGAGAAAGGGATTTCAGTTCAAGAACAGTGCACAGATCACCGAAAAAGTCATAGCACTCTTCCGAAGTTTCAAGAGTAAGTATAGCCTCAAAAAGATCGTCGATATATTTATCCTTCATTTTATTATTCATATGCAAAATCCTCCGAATTGTATTTCATACGAAAACATATTAACACATTAAATAAGAAAAGTAAATATCTCTTTTTAATTTTTTCATATGTTTTGTGATTATCGTCAAAACAAACGAAAAAAATTGTATATTTTTCTCTCATTCTTCGGAAGATACTTCCTCTATTATGCTCCTTATGTCTTTAACGCCTTCATCGGTAATTGCCGAAAACGGTATAACATGAAGCTGCTCGTAGAGCGGCAGTTCCGTTTTAAAGGCCTCCATGCGCTCGGCACGCTCTGTCTTTTTAAGCTTATCCGCCTTCGTAAGCACAACGCAGAATGGTATTTCGTTGTCGATAAGATAATTGAGCATAACCAAATCGTCCTTAGACGGCGGATGGCGCATATCTATCAGCGAGAATACAATGGCAATATCCCTGTCAGGGTCGGCAAAGTATCCGCCGATAAGCTCGCGCCAGCGTTCCTTCTCGGACTTTGATACTTTTGCGTAGCCATAGCCGGGAAGATCCACAAAACTGACGTTTTCAAGACTGTAGAAGTTGATAGTCTGTGTTTTACCGGGAACCGAGCTGACTCTTGCTAAGGCCTTTCTTCCGAAAACCCTGTTTAAAAGGGAGGATTTGCCGACATTTGAACGTCCGGCAAAGGCTATTTCCATCCTGTCCGACTTGGGAAGCTGCGAAAATGTTCCGTATGCAGCTTTGAATTCAGCGTTTTGAAATTCCATTAAGTCTTGCTCCAATCATTTTGTCAGGCTTTTTGTATATAACCGGGTTAATTTCCCTGCCTTCCTTTTCAGGAAGCTCCAAAGCGACGTTCAAAACATCTTCAATAGTTTCTGCGAAGACAAATTCAAGAGAATTTCTGACCTTTTCATCTATCTCCTCCATATCAGGCCTGTTAGCGGCAGGAACTATAACAGTTTTTATTCCGGCCCTATAAGCCGCCATGGTCTTTTCACGAAGGCCGCCGATTGCAAGCACCTTGCCGCGCAGCGTGATCTCTCCTGTCATAGCAACGTCGGAGCGGATCTTGATTCCCGAAAGCTCGGAAATAATGCCTGTTGCAAGCGTTACTCCGGCTGACGGACCGTCCTTGGGAACTGCGCCCTCGGGGGCGTGGATATGTATATCCTTTTTAGTATAGAAATCCTTATCGATGCCGTACTTCTCAGCGACGCTTCTGGCGTAGGTTACAGCTATCTTAGCGCTTTCCTTCATAACATCGCCCAACGAGCCGGTAAGCTCTACCGCGCCCTTACCGTCAACAGAAATCACTTCGAGCGGCATAAGGGTTCCGCCTACCGCCGTCCACGCCATGCCGTTTACCTCTCCGACCTGCGGGATGTCCGACTTTAAGTCCTGAGTGTACTTTCTTACGCCCATATACTTTTCCACCGTTTCCGGGGTTACGGTTACTCTCGCGGCTGTCTTTAATACTATCTCCTTAGCAGCCTTACGGCAGATGGATGCGATGTTTCTTTCAAGCGTTCTCACACCTGCCTCACGGGTGTAGAAGTCGATAAGCTCATACAAACCGGCATCGGTGAATCTTAGCTTATTGCCGTTAAGACCGTTTGCCTTTAATTGCTTGGGCACAAGATGGCGCTTTGCTATTTCAAACTTTTCCTCGCGGGTGTAGCTTGCAAGCTCTATTATCTCCATCCTGTCAAGCAGCGGAGCGGCGACGGTATCAAGGCTGTTGGCGGTTGTAATAAACAGAACATCCGAAAGGTCAAAGGGCAGCTCAATATAGTGATCGCGGAATTCGCGGTTCTGCTCGCTGTCCAAGACCTCGAGCATGGCGCTTGAAGGGTCCCCCCGGAAGTCGTTTGCCATTTTATCTATCTCGTCAAGCAGGATAAGAGGGTTCTTTGTTCCGGCTTGCTTTAAGGCGTTTATTATTCTGCCGGGCATCGAGCCGATATATGTTTTTCTGTGACCGCGGATATCCGATTCGTCCCTTACGCCTCCAAGCGAAACTCTTACATACTTTCTGCCCAGAGCCTTGGCTATAGAGCGGCCTATAGATGTCTTGCCCACGCCGGGAGGGCCTACAAGGCAGATTATCTGGCCCTTAACATCCGGAGTCAGCGAGCGCACGGCCAAAAGCTCAAGGATTCTTTCCTTTACCTTTTTCATGCCGTAATGGTCTTTATCGAGCTGGGCCGTAACCTTGGTTATGTCAAGATTATCCTCGGTCTTTTTGTTCCACGGAAGCTCTAAAACAGTATCAAGATAGCTTCTGATAACCGAAGCCTCCTGCGAGCCATATGGCATCTTCTGAAGCTTATTTGCCTCGGAAACAAGTTTTTCAACGCATTCCTCGCTCAAATTGAGCTTTGATATCTTTTCAAGATACTCATAGCCCTCATCTTCAGGGGATTCATCCTCTCCAAGCTCGTGCTTTATAACATTCAGCTCCTCGCGGAGATAATAATCTCTCTGACCTCGCTCTATAGCGGCACTAACCTTCGACTGAATATCGTTTTCTATAGACATTATGTGAGCTTCTTTGGTTATTATCGCAACAAGCAAAGCAAGCTTTTCCGAAAGCGAGCCGGCCTCTAAAACCTGCTGGCGGTCCTCGGTGTCCATAACAACGTTGAAGGCTATTCTTTCGTATAGCTCAACAGGCGACTGTGCGCGCATAATGGAGGTCTTAAGCTCCTCCGGCATCCTTGGAACCGAATGTGCATACATTTCAAAAGCAGACTTAAGCACCCTTGTAACAGCGTCAAGCTCCTCCTGCGAAGCCTTGTCGGCAGTGAAAGTTTTCAGAGGCTTTACCGTAACACTGAGAAAGCTTCCGTTATCTTCAAATTCGGCTATTCTTGCCTTGTAAAGTCCTTCAACGCGAACTCTGGACATGCCGTCGTTAGCGTTGACTATCTGCCTGATTACGCAGACGGTGCCTATGCTGTAGATATCCTTAACGCCGGGGTCTGCAGTGGCAGAATCCTTCTGGGCGGAAAGGAAAACCATCCTGTCGCCGTCAAGAGCGGCTTTAAGTGCAGCAAGTGACTTGGGGCGCAGAACGTCGAACTTCATTGCCATGTGGGGGTAAACTATTATATCTCTTGTTGCAACGCATGGGAGTGAAACAAGATTTGTATTATTTGAAGTCATATATATCTCCTCTTAAATAAAATCGATCAACACGATAATGCTATTATAGCAAATACAAATGAATTTTGCAATAGATAATACATTGGTAAAAACAAATCAAAATAACGGAACTAAAAGCGGAATGTTTGTAACCGGCTACAAAACAGGAGCTTGCAGCTCTATAATAATCCTATACTTATATTCGTCCGGAAATGTACAGACCATACATTGTCATAGAATCGGGTGCGAAACCCATAGTACTACAGTTTTGTACCCGTTTTTGGGTTCACTTTAGACGAAAATTAGTACTATACTTATTTTCCGATAAATAGTGTCGATAAAATTACTGCAAGCCCGTTGTATAGCGGTTTTGCAGCAAATTTATGCCGGGTTGAATAAGCAACCAATATACATCGGAATTATGCCGGCGGCGTTGACATTTCAGCCGGGATAGATTATACTTACTTAAAGAAATAAAGTTATTTTTCGGAGGCGGATCTTATGCAGTCGTTAAAATACATATATCGTATCGGAAGAGGGCCTTCCTCATCTCACACCATGGGGCCTTTGCGCGCAGCAGAGAAGTTTCTGCGCGAGTATCCAAACGTCTGGGGCTACAAGGTAATACTTTACGGCTCGCTTGCCAAGACCGGCAAGGGGCATATGACCGACGGCGTTCTGAAAGATGCTTTTGCCGGAAGAAGGTTTGAAATCGAAGCAGATTTCGTCACCCCAACAGATTTCCACCCCAACACGCTTGACATCATCGCCTGTCGGCAGGACGGAGCGGAAATCGCGAAAAAGCGGTATTACAGCGTCGGCGGCGGAGAGATACTTGCAGACGGCGAGAAAAAGCGGGAGTATCCGGAGGTGTACGGCTTCAACTCCTTCTCGGAAATATCGGAATACTGCCGTAAAAAGGACATCCGCATATGGCAGTATGTTGACGAATGCGAGCCGGACATATGGGAGTATCTTGCAAAAGTCTGGGAGACTATGCAAAGCGCAATCAAAGAAGGCCTAGAGGCTCAGGGAGTGCTTAACGGCGGGCTGGGGCTTATGCGCAAGGCAAGATACCTATACCATCAGCGTCACATTGACGAAAGCAACGAGACTAAGGACAACCGCCTTATCTGTGCATACGCCTACGCTGTCAGCGAGCAGAACGCATCCGGCGGGACTATTGTTACCGCTCCAACATGCGGCGCCTGCGGAGTGCTTCCGGCGGTTTTGAAATTCTTACAGCCCAAGCGCAAATTTGACGACGAGCAGATTTTGCACGCCATTGCAACAGCGGGAATCTTCGGAAATCTTATAAAGAAGAATGCCTCGATAAGCGGCGCAGAATGCGGATGTCAGGCGGAAATAGGCTCCGCCTGCTCGATGGCTGCCGCCGCAGCCGCGGAGCTTTACGAGCTGAGCTTCGACCAGATAGAATGTGCGGCGGAAATCGCGATGGAGCATCACTTGGGGCTTACTTGCGACCCCGTTAAGGGGCTTGTGCAGATACCATGCATTGAAAGAAACGCCGTCGCCGCCATGCGTGCGCTGAATGCCGTCAACCTTGCTGACTTCTTGGCGGATTCGAGAATGATCAGCTTTGATACCGTGGTTAAGACCATGTATGAGACGGGTAAGGATTTGAAGGTTATTTATCGTGAGACTTCTGAGGGCGGATTGGCTAAGAGCTTTGGGAGAAGCTGAGAGAATTGTGGAGACATACATGAGTAAATTAGTTATCAAATGCAACGAGTTAACCGCCGCACAATTTATTGAATTGTGGGAAACTGTGTGGGGAAACGGACCGTCCTTCGAACAGACAGAGCTTGCCATGAATAACACTCGGAAGAATTATGATAAACGAATTATTTAAGTATATTGATGATAACGGTATCAAAGGAACAAAAGTATTTGTTGAATTATGCGCCGCCCCGGATAAAGCTCCGTTTTACCGGAAGCTTGGTTTTGATGCGAACGAAGGCCAAAGCCTTAATCTTTTTCGTGAGATATAGGCTTAGCTTATATCGCAGTTATGCATAATGGATTTGCGGGGTTGCTGTTTGCAATAAACACACAAAGAAAAGGAGTATCCCATACAAACTGCGATATCAACATTATGCTCATTATTTTTCCGAACATCCGGCACTCGTTAAAAAAAAGCTCTGACAGGATAGAGAATATTGTGTCGGACATCTGCGATGCAGTATGACCCGAATCCCACTATACGTCTGAGCCAATACATGATGCTCTGGAGCGGAAAAAAGGGTTCAGAGCGGAGCAGCCGGACATCGCAGCATATAAGGATTTCAAGGTTGCCGAAGCATGGGCGTTTAAGCGGAATATGTTTTTGTGCCGTCTTGTGAGTATTCGCTATACAGAAATGTGACAAAGAGAATTGAAAGATAGGCTATCGGTATTCGGCGGCCTGACTGCCAAGGAAATCCGGGATAAGCTGAATCCGGCTAACGAATGGCACAAATACCGGCGCGAACACGATTACAGCTATAATCTGCCATATTCCGGGCGTTCTACAGATTGGTTTGCAAAGGAGATCTTTAACCTGCGGCAGGAATCCCGGAACATTCAGAGAGCCTGTTTATATCTCGAAAAAAATATAGGCTTCCCCCGACTTGGTCGCCGACCCCATTGAAGAAAAGAAGCAATTAAGCACATAGTGAAAAGCCGATAGCTTCGTCGGGAGTGACCGAGCCGTTTCATGTTTCCAAGGCTGCCGATATAAAATAGCAGCGGTGGAGCGATCGCACTACTGTTTCGGTGCGCTTACTTTATGCGATCGGGATTTTGACTTATAGGCATTTTGGGACAAAATAATATACATTGTGACTTACAGAAAGTGAGACATAACATGAACAAAATTAAAAGAAAATCAATAGGAACCCACTTCTCAATGTGCGTTCAGCCGGCGTTTATCATCGGGACAAATAACGAGGACGGTTCACACAACTTTGCGCCGATTACTTGGGTAAGCATTACAAGTGACAATGGCGATGATTATATGTTGGTGATAAGCATGTTCGGGACGAAAAGGACTAAGCAGAATGTAATCAGGACAGGCAAGCTCAGCGTGAATTTAGTCAGCAGAGATATCTTAGAGCTTATGGACTATTTCGGCACGCACCGCGCGGAGGACGGCAAGAAAGACGGTATTCCCTACAGCGTTTCGAGGGGCGAAGTTGTAGATGTCCCCACACTTGATTCAAGCCGATGGGTGTATGAATGTGAGGTTGACAGGTCGGTCGAAACCGGAGAATCGACCACATTTTTCTGCAAAATAAGAAACATTCAGGTGGACGAGAATTTTGTATGCAAGGACGCCTTCGATATTGACCTCACCAAGCTCGACCCGGTGATATATTCCGGGATGTATCACAGTATCGGCGAGCTGCTGGGCAAAATAGGAGATTTTTCGCGGTAAATCCGGCGGGACAAGCGCTAATACGGAGGTTATACGAATGAGCGAAAGCATATTCAACAAAGCATTTTACAATATAATCGGCGAGCGGATTGAACTTCGGCTGATTGATACGTATGAAGGCAAGGACGGCAGTCTCCCCTTCTATTGGTGGGATATTGTTTTGAAGCCGGAGAATGTCGCCGTCGGGAAAATAAGCCTGCGAATCGGACATAACTATCATTCGTATTACAACGGCAATATCGGATATGAGGTCAATGAGGAGTATCGGGGAAACCATTACTCTTTGCAGGCGTGCAAGCTTCTTTTGCCGATTGCACAATATTACGGCATGGATAAGATATATCTGTCATGCAATTATGACAATACGGCGTCATATAAAACCATTGAAAAGTTGGGTGCAAAGCTGATTGAGGAGGTCGAGCCGCCCAGGGACTATATTTACTATTATGACGGAATGCCAAAGCAGAGGATTTATGAGCTGAGAATAGACTGGCAATATGAAAATATTGACGATGTGTTTGTGATTGGTCTTTAGCTTGCTGGGATATCAAGGCTGTCCGCGATATAATCAGAGCGATACATATGGATATATAGGAGTGATAATACAATGGCAAATTCAATTGAAAGAGCCATCTTAGGTGATGAACAAACTCTTGCATATATTCAGACTGAAAGCCGGAAAAGTGTTTTTATGAATATTCTTGATGAAGATATCCTTAAAAGATGCGCAAATTTTAAAAGAGTAACATCCATGTATAAAAGTCTGTCGGATCAGAATAAGGAAAACGGTTATATCCTTAAAGTCAATGGTAAGTCACGCTGTATCGCATGGTGGGGCGAAACCAGAGAAAAGGATATGCCGGGATATGCCAAACTCATCTGTATTCACAGCTTGCCGGTAACCACGGATATGATTACGGAAGCAGAATGATGGATAGGGTTCTCTCAGATATGGTATTGACAGGATATACAAAGATTATGCTTTGGGTTTTCAAGGAGAACATAACAGCCCGAAGGTCTTATGATACAAATGGATTCATTACAAATGAAAAGCACAAGCACGGTATATATCCTATTGAGATTTGCTATGAAAGAAGCATATCGCCTTAATGTTTTTGTAGCCAAATTGATACCAATATCCGGGTTTACAAATTGAAAAAAATATGATATACTAATAGGGATTTTTAATCTCATCATGTTAGGAAAATGCTTATGGATCAATCAAATATAAGAAACTTCTGCATTATTGCGCACATAGACCATGGCAAGTCCACTCTTGCCGACAGGATTCTCGAACTCACCGAGACTGTTGCAAAGAGGGATATGTCCGAACAGCTTTTAGACAACATGGATATCGAACGGGAGCGCGGAATAACTATCAAGGCGCGCGCCGTAAGGCTTAACTACAAGTCAAAAAGCGGCGAAACCTATGTGTTTAATCTGATAGACACCCCCGGCCACGTCGACTTTAACTATGAGGTGTCGCGTTCGCTCGCCGCTTGCGAGGGCGCGATACTTGTTGTTGACGCTTCGCAGGGCATAGAGGCGCAGACGCTTGCGAACACCTACCTTGCCATAGAGCACGATTTAGAGGTGCTTCCGGTAATAAACAAAATCGATTTGCCGAGCGCCAATCCCGAGGGGGCTATTGAGGAGATAGAAAATATTATAGGTCTTCCCGCGCAGGACGCTCCGCGGATATCCGCAAAGATGGGCATAAACATCGAAGAGGTCCTGGAAAGGGTCATAACCGATATCCCTGCCCCCAATGGCGACCCTGATGCTCCGCTGAAATGCCTTGTTTTTGACAGCTATTATGACTCCTACAAAGGGGTTATTATATACGTCAGAGCGGTGGATGGCACCTTAAAGGTCGGCGACACCATAAGGCTCATGGCTACCGGTGCGGAATTTTCGACCGTTGAGATAGGATATATGGGCGCTACGGAACTTATCCCCTCCGACGAGCTTAAGGCAGGTGAGGTCGGATATATCACCGCTTCTATTAAGAGCATTCAGGATACAAAGGTGGGCGATACCGTTACGAACGCTGCGCGTCCATGTGCTTCGGCTCTGCCGGGATACCGCAACGTCAACCCGATGGTATTCTCGGGCATATACCCGGCTGACGGCGCAAAGTACGGCGACCTGCGCGACGCGTTGGAGAAGCTTCGGCTAAACGATGCTTCGCTGAGCTTCGAGCCGGAAACTTCTGTTGCCTTGGGGTTCGGATTCCGCTGCGGATTTTTGGGGCTTTTGCACATGGAGATCATCCAGGAGCGGCTTGAGCGCGAATACAATCTTGACCTTATAACAACCGCTCCGTCGGTTATTTACCGGGTAACGCTCAATTCCGGAGAGGTCAAATATATAGACAACCCCACCAACTACCCCGACCCTTCGCTTATACAGCTTGCAGAAGAGCCTATTATTAACGCTCACATATTCTCGCCGAGCGAGTTTGTGGGCAATATTATGGAGCTTTGCCAAGAGCGCAGGGGCAATTTCAAGGGCATGAAGTACATTGACAAGACAAGGGTTGATATTCACTACGAAATGCCATTGAACGAGGTTATATACGATTTCTTCGACACTCTTAAATCCCGCACCCGCGGGTATGCTTCGTATGACTATGAAATGGCGGGATACCAGCCGAGCAAGCTCGTCAAGCTCGACCTTTTGCTCAACGGCGAAATTGTGGACGCTTTGTCGTTTATCGTACATGCAGACAGGGCATATTCGCGTGGAAGAAAGCTCTGCGAAAATCTTAAGGACAATATCCCACGCCAGCTTTTCGAGGTGCCTATTCAGGCGGCAATCGGCGGGAAAATAATAGCAAGGGAGACTGTCAAGGCCTATCGCAAGGACGTTTTGGCAAAGTGCTACGGCGGAGACGTTACCAGAAAGAAAAAGCTTCTTGAAAAGCAGAAGGAAGGCAAAAAGAGGATGAGAAAGTTAGGAACCGTAGAGGTTCCGCAAGAGGCGTTTATGAGCGTTTTGAAGCTCGACAGCTGAGCTTTTTGCCAGCTGAATCCTTTTTCCGGCGTGTATTGTAAAACGGGAGGTTATTGTGAACAAAAATATTATTTCAAACAAATTCGTTCGTTTCGGCATTTCATGCTTCAACGTTCTTTATCTGATTCTGATATCGGTTCTTGCCATATGGACGTTTTTGTACAAGCTTGTTTTTACCAATCAGACGGGTTTTTACATCTTCTACATCTCACTGAGCCTGATTTTCTTTGTGCTGATGTTTCTCACAAAAAACCAGCTTTTCACGCGCATAGTTTCAATGACTATGCTGTTTCCAGTGTTCCTTCTGACTCTTTTTAACCTTTCAAAGCCGATGCTTTTCCTTCCGCCGCTTATAGTCGGAATACTTATGTTTTTTGCGTGTGGGGCGGGAGATACTTCAAAAATAATACTTGGCTCGCTGTATATTCTTATGTTCGTTGTCGGGCTTGTAGGATACAACATTCTCTCTACCCTTTTCGTAGGGTCGGCTATTGAAACAAAGCTTGATTACACCGTTACGGATACTGAGATAACCTCAGCCTACAACATGGAAAGAATCGACAGGCTGAACCGCAACTCGGTATCTCCGGACGGAAAGTACCGCTATTACATCTTGGATGTTCAAGATAACGACCGTGGAAAGGTTATAATAGTCGTTGAGCCGAACGACATGGACGTAAAATACAAGCTGTTCAACCTTATTGAGTCAGGCTACACATCAAGGATTGCAAAATACCAGATACGCGGAGTTACCCCAGACATAGAATGGGTTCTGAACGACGAGTATACAGAAGGCTCCGAAAACGCAAGGTACAAGCTTAGATACCGATTCGGAGACGGTGCAGAGTGGAAGACCTCCACCATTAATATTCCGGAAAAGAAAAACTATCTTTGGTTTATGAACATCAATTAAACAATGAACAATAGCCGCCGGGTAGCTGGAGTTTCCAACCGTCCGGCGGATTTTATCTGTGATTCTTTTTCCATTCCTTAATGGTTTCAAGCCGCTGCTTGTATTTTGCTTCAAGGCCTTGCTCGGTGGGCTTGTAGTATTCCCTGCCGAGAAGCGAATCAGGCAGACACTGCATATCAGTAAGCTTTTCAGCGGTATCATGGGCATATTGATAGCCCTTGCCATATTCAAGTTCCTTCATAAGCCTTGTCGGGGCATTTCTTATCACCATGGGAACAGGCTCGGCGAGTTGGGAAAGAGCATCCTTCTTGGCAGTCTCATACGCCATATAAAGCGAATTGGATTTCGGCGCCATGGACATATATACAACTGCATGGGTAAGATGCACTGAGCATTCCGGCATTCCGAGAAAATGGCATGCCTGATAGGCTGCCACGGCTATCTCGAGCGCCTTTGAATCAGCTAAACCAACATCCTCACTGGCAAACCGTATTACACGGCGGGCAACATAAAGCGGATCTTCCCCGGCTTCGAGCATACGGGCAAGCCAATAAACAGCGGCGTCAGGATCGGAATTGCGCATGGATTTATGCAGAGCGGAAATGAGGTTATAATGCTCCTCACCGTTTTTATCGTATAAAAGCGACTTTTTAGATGTACAGTCTTCAATAGTCGAAGCGGTAACGGTAATTTTATCACCGTCGGCATCTCCGTTCAGAACTGCCATTTCAAGAGTGGAAAGAGCCGAGCGGGCGTCGCCGTTGGCGAATGAAGCTATAAGCTCTAACAATTCCGGAGCTATTTCAACTTTGAGGTGTCCAAATCCCCTCTCGTCGGTGACGGCTCTTTCAAGAAGCTTAACCAAATCAGCGGTTGTAAGGGCCTTGAGTACAAAGACCTTACAGCGCGATAGAAGCGCACCGTTTACCTCAAACGAAGGATTCTCAGTTGTCGCTCCAATCAGGATTATGCTTCCTTTTTCGACGAATGGCAGGAAAGCGTCCTGCTGAGCCTTGTTGAAACGGTGAATTTCATCGACAAATACTATGGTTTTCTCCCCAAAGCGGCGGTTTTCCTCCGCCTGGGTCATAACCGTTTTTATCTCCTTGATACCGCTTGTGACGGCAGAAAAGTCTATAAACGAGGCTTTGGTGCGGTTGGCTATGATTTTGGCAAGAGTGGTTTTTCCAACGCCGGGAGGGCCCCAGAATATCATTGAGGACACAGCGTCGTTTTCGATGATTCTGCGCAGAATCTTTCCTTCGCCAAGCAAATGCGTCTGCCCGACGAATTCGTTAAGATCCCTTGGACGCAATCGGAAGGCGAGCGGCGAAAGATTGTCCTTTGAAAAGAAGCTGGACTGTTCCGTTATATGTCACCTCTTTCGTTATCGCAAAAATTACTACAAGAAAATCAGTGAAGAAATGCAAACACCGAAATGTCAAAAAAGCGGGTGCAAAATCCATCATCTAATGATTTTGTGCCCGCTTTTTGATATCGTTTCAGACAGAGATTTGTTATACTGATTTCCAGTTAAAAAGTGCCTACAAAAATGCAGCAAGCCCATTACCTAACTGTTTTCGGCGTTTTTATGCGGGTTACCCGGGCAGCCAATATACACTTTTACACAGAATTAGTGTTAATTTTTTTAAGTGACCCAACGGCGCCCGATTACGGAACAACCAGGGTTTCCGTTCCGTCAAGCCCGGAAACTATCTCGGTCTTGTCACCGGAGACGATTCCTACAGTAACAGTAGTTTGAATCTTTACACCGTTGACAAGAACATTTACGGCATATCCGCTGCCAAACTCGAACACCGCTTCGGAAGGAACAATAACCGTATCATCCCTCCTTAGGGTTGTGAATGTCACCTGAATAGTTCCGAAATCCTCAAACTCCACATCCTCATCTGGCTTTATAACAAATCTGTTAGCGGTATACGTGCGGTCGCCGCCGCCAAAATCGCCAAAGCCGCTTGATAATTCCTCAGCAACAACATCAACAACTGTTCCGGTAGTAGAAACAAGCGTGCCCTGCGTTATTTCAACCTTTGCTCCGAAGCCTATATCGCCAAGATTGCCGTTATCTATTGCGGACAGGCACACGCGTGAGGTGTCCACTATTGTGCAAAGAGTGGCGTTTCTTGCTATAGTTGAACCCGCCCAGTACCTTCCGACATAGGTTATTTTGCCATCATACGGGGCCTTGATGACTAAAAAATCACGTTTTTTCAGAAGCTCGTCATATTTTGCCTGCTCTATATCCATGTCTATTTTGGCAAAGGATATTTCCTCATCCGAACCTTTTTCCTGCAATATTTCATAGGTGGATTTTGCCGAATCAAGCGTAAGCTTCTGAACGGTTATATCATCCTCGAGCTGCTCAGAGTCAAGTGTAGCTATAACGTCGCCCTCATTAACGTCCATATCCTCATGAACGTTGAGCTGAGCTATCGTTCCTTCCATCATGGTAAACGAAAGATTGGTATAATACGGGGTGGTAAACTCAGCGTCCAGAACCTCCTGCTCGAGAATTGTTCCTTTATATGCGTAAACTGTATTATAATTGACCTGATTGCCCTTGCGAATCGGAATGTATATTTCATCGTCGGTATTCTCTGCCTTAGTGCAGGAGCAGAATGTGAATAGGCAGAGCGCCAATGCGATTATAACAATAGAAATACGCTTCATAATAATCCTCCGTATGTATAAGCCTTATAAGATAAATTCAAATGCAAAAAACATCTATTAATTTATAATACCATAAAATTCTTCCGTTAACAATAGGCAATTGAATAAAACCGAAGCGGATTTTTTATTGATTTTCACCAATGGCGGCAAGATACACTTCCAGAATAATACTGTTGGATACGAGTGCGCCTTTATCGGTAAGGCTTAAAACGCCGTTATCAAGCAGTGCAAGCCCTGCCGACGCGAGCTTTCCCGCCTTTGCGATTACTGCCCGGGCGTCCCCTCCAAGAAAAGACAAGCGCTTTAAAGACATCCCTTCACTCAGTCTGAGCGAAAGCATAACATATTCCTCAAGCTTGTCAGGGCTTGCATCCTCGATAATCTCTTTCTGATGCTCAGACGCTATATAATCCTCAACGCTCTCTCCGACATAGAATCTTTTTCCGCTGTAAAGCGAATGGGCCGAAGGCCCGAAGCCTATATAATCTTCCAAACGCCAGTATTTTAAATTGTGCTTTGATTCGCACCCCGGCTTAGAAAAGTTAGATATTTCATAGCGCGAATATCCCAAGTCATTCAGCTCGCGGCACAAGGCCAGATACATATCGGAAACGCTGTCATCATCAGCGACGGCGCTTCTGATCTTTTCACAGTTGAACGGTGTTCCTTCTTCTATTTTGAGCATATAGCATGATATATGGCTTACGCCAAGTGAAGCTATATCGTTTGCCGAGCGAATAAGGCTTTGCAGGGTCTGCTTGGGCGTTCCTATCATCAAATCGCAGGATATGTTTTTAAAGCCTGCTGCCTTTGCCGCAAGCACTGCTGCTTTCGCGCCGTCGAAATCATGAAGTCTGCCAAGAAGCCTCAGCTCCTCATCGCTTGAAGACTGCACGCCGAAAGAAATACGGTTTACGCCAAGCTTACGGTATTCTGAAAGCTTACTGTAATCCGCGCTTGAAGGGTTGGCCTCCAGTGTTATTTCGGATTCGGGCGAGAGCATAAAGCTATCTCTCAGTGCGGAAAGTATGCCTTGCACATCTTCAGCCGAAAGGAGTGATGGCGTACCTCCGCCGAAATAGGCTGTATCGGCGCAAATCATTTTTCCCTTATATTTTCGGATGTTCCGTATTAGCGCACGGACGTAATCATTCTTTACCCTCTGCGAGTATTCAACCGAATAAAAATCGCAATAGGGGCATTTTTTGATGCAGAACGGAACGTGTATATATATGCCGGTCAAGCTGAGTCTCCTTTCTGTTCATGAAACGCTTA
>CAZIOV010000027.1:0-5770 GCA_964541045.1 uncultured Oscillospiraceae bacterium
CCTTGAATGGGCAGAATCAAAATTTGATTATTTTATAAAGTGATGAACTAAATTCTAATTTATGCGAGTAATCAAATTATAATAACAAGCCCCGAAGCAGTTATAAATAATTGCTTCGGGGCTAAACTTTATTATAAGTATCAAACTAAATCGATTGTACTTTATAAAATTTGCATCCTACTAAACAAAAGTCGGGCGTTTCCGTCCATAAAAGCAACTAAAATGAGAGATGCCCGCAAAGCTGAACATCTCTCAAACAATATCTCAACGAATCAAGGAAACGCTCTGCACGACGGCAAACATAAGTATGATGATTGCACAGCGCAAGCCGTCGTCTTTACTTAAAGAACAGCGGCAGCTTTTCCAAGAAGATAATATCATGCCTTTCGGCGGCATCACCCTCGGCCAATACCGCGCACTTGCCGACGATATCGCCCTGAGCGTAGTTGACCAGCTTTATGACTGCCTCAAGCGATTCGCCGGTGGATATAACATCGTCCGCGATCAGCACACGCTTACCTTTTAAGTACTCGGCTTCGTCCTTTGAAAGCCAGAGCTTCTGGACTGTTGCGGTGGTTATCGACTTAACGTCCACCGAAACAGGGTCACGCATATATAGCTTGGGCATCTTTCTTGCGACGATATATTTCATGCCGTTTCCGACCTGGCGTGCCATTTCATATGCCAGCGGGATTCCCTTGGATTCCGCGGTGACGATAACATCGAATTCGGGGGTTTTCTTCAACAGCTCCGAAGCGCATGCAACCGTAAGCTCAACGTCTGAAAACATCACAAACGCCGCTATATCAAGCTTGTCGTTTACCTCGCAGATGGGAAGCTCTCTTTTAAGTCCGGCTACATTTAGGGTGTAAAATTTATCCATGATTTAACAGTCCTTTCATCAAATTTTTCAAAGATGAGCAAAACCGAATAAATAATCAGCCCCGCTGATTATTTACTCGCGATTATTAAGCAGCGATGCTAATCGCCGGTTAATTATCGCTGCACATTATTCCCAACGGCTTTCCACCCAAAAGGTGGAAATGCAGATGGAAAACGGTCTGACCGGCGTCTGCGCCGCAGTTGGAAACCACTCTGTAGCCGCCATCCAAGTTCTTTTCGGCGGCAACCTTGGCAATCGCTTCAAATATCTTCGAAACAACCGCGCTGTTTTCTGAGGTTACACCGCTCACGCCGGAAATATGCTCCTTTGGCACAAACAGTATGTGAGTGGGTGCGACCGGAGCTATATCCTCGAAGGCGTAGCAATATTCATCCTCATACACCTTTTTTGACGGGATATCTCCTTTAATGATTTTGCAGAATAAGCAGTCGTTCATGACTTTTCCTCCTATCATATGCCCAAAAGTTCTCTTACTATGTCGTCAACCTGAATAAGTGCACCATCGAGCTTTGCCAAATCGCCTATGCCGGCCATGGCGCTGTCCGGGCGTCCTCCGCCCTTGCCGCCTGTAAGAGCAGCTACCTTGGCAACCAGCTTTCCGGCAGGTACTCCCTTGGCGACGGCTTCTTTGCCGCAGGTGGCGGCGATATTTCCGCTTGCGCCGTTTACGCAGGCGATAACGGTTACGGACTTATCGTCCTTTGACTTGATGTATTCCGCCATCCTTCTGATTTCATCGGGCTTTGCGCCGTCTATCTTGGAAACTACCAGCTTCAAGCCGTCGATAACAACAACGTTTGCCAAAAGCGCACTGGATCTCAGCTCGGCAATAACGTCGGACATAGCGGCGTTCTTGTGCTCAAGCTCTTTAAGTTCTTCCGCAACGCTGTGGCACTTCTTGGCAAGCTCATTGGGGTTGGCAAGCTTCAAGGCGGCGGCGGATTCGTTTATAATGGCAAGGCTGCGGTTGATGTAATCCAAAACGCCCTTGCCGGTTACCGCTTCTATACGCCTTACACCGGCGGCAACGCCGGATTCGCTGATAATCTTGAACAGACCCGCCTTTGAGGTATTGTCAAGATGTGTTCCCCCGCAGAACTCGATGGATGCGTCGCCCATCTTGACTACTCTTACAACGTCGCCGTACTTCTCGCCGAACAGAGCCATTGCGCCCAGCTTTTTGGCTTCGCCAATCGGCATTTCCCTGGTGACTATATCCAGTCCGGCAAGGATGTAACTGTTTACAAGGTTTTCAACCTCGGCAACCTCGGCCGGCGTCATCGCGGAGAAGTGCGAAAAGTCGAAGCGAAGTCTTTCCGCGTTGACAAGCTGGCCCGCCTGATGAACATGATCGCCCAATACCTTGCGCAAAGCCGCCTGCAGCAAGTGCGCGCAGGAGTGGTTGCGCATAACGCTGAGCCTGAAATCGGCGTCAACCTCGAACAAAGCAGTCTCGCCTGTCTCTATTGCACCCTCAATCACCCGCACCTTGTGGGCGATCTTTCCTCCGACCGCCTTTTGGGTATCCAAGACCCGGCACTTGCCGGTCTTGGTGGTGATATAACCGATATCTCCGACCTGTCCGCCGCTTTCAGCGTAGAACGGGGATTCGTTCGAAACGATATAAACCTCGTCCCCGGCACCGGCGGCGTTAATAAGCTCGGTTTCGGTGGCTATATAGTCGATGCTGACCTCGTCGGTGAGCTTGTCATAGCCCACGAATTTGGACGAATATTCGCGCGCGATTTTGTGGAAGACGGTTTCGTCCGCGCCCATGTACTTCGAGCCTCCGCGTGCGGCGCGGGCAGTCTCCTTCTGAACCTCAAGCGCTTTCATAAAGCCGTCTTCATCCAGACTGAAGCCCTTTTCTTCCAGAATTTCCCTTGTCAAATCAATCGGGAAGCCATAGGTATCCGAAAGTGCAAAGACCTTTTTGCCATCTAAGATAGTGGAAAGGTGCTTTGTCGCCATATCGTCGATATATCCGTTCAGGATTCCCATGCCCCTGTCTATGGTTTCGTTGAAGTTTCTTTCCTCATTGGTCAGAAGCTTCACAATGTAGTCGTACTTCTCCTCAAGCTCGTTGTATTCGCCCTTGGAGCAGTCTACAACCGTCCTAACAAGGTCCTTCAAGAACAGACCGTTGATGCCTAAAAGCTTTCCGTGGCGGACGGCTCTGCGCAGAAGTCTCCTCATAACGTATCCCCTGCCCTCGTTCGAGGGAAGAACGCCGTCGGAAGCCATGAAGGTTACGGTTCTGATATGGTCGGTGATGACTCTGATGGAGACGTCCTTCTTGTTATCCTTGCCGTATTCACAACCGGCAATCTTGCATATATGGTCGCGGATTGCCTTGATAGTGTCGACGTCGAAGATGGAATCAACGCCCTGCATTAAAGCGGCCAAGCGCTCCAAGCCCATGCCGGTGTCTATATTCTTCTGGGCAAGAGGGGTATAGGTGCCGTCCTCGTGCCGCTCGAACTGAGTGAAAACTAAGTTCCAGAACTCCATGTATCTGTCACAGTCGCAGCCGATGGTGCAGTCGGG
Organism: uncultured Oscillospiraceae bacterium; assembly: GCA_964541045.1. GTDB lineage: Bacteria > Bacillota > Clostridia > Oscillospirales > Ruminococcaceae > Faeciplasma. The sequence goes on from CAZIOV010000027.1 coordinate 3,452, forward strand.
CTTGCCGCAGCCGTATTCCGGGCCGCGGTCGAAGTAGATTTCGGAGCATGGGCCGCAAGGTCCGTCAATTCCCGCCTCCCAGAAATTATCTTCCTTTCCCATGCGGAAAATCTTCTCCATGGGCAGACCTATCTTTTCGTGCCAGATGCGCTCAGCCTCGTCATCGTCCTGATATACGGTGACATACAGGCGCTCCTCCGGGATTTCAAGTACCTTGGTTATATACTCCCACGCCCATGAGATGGCCTCCTCCTTAAAGTAGTCTCCAAAAGAAAAGTTGCCCAGCATTTCAAAGAAGGTGCCGTGGCGGGCCGTTTTGCCGACATTTTCGATGTCGTTGGTTCTTATGCACTTCTGGCAGGTGGTCATGCGTGTGCGCGGCGGAACCTCCTGCTTGGTGAAATACGGCTTTAAGGGAGCCATGCCGGCGTTGATCAACAGCAGGCTTTTGTCGTTTTGGGGAACGAGCGGAAAGCTTTTGTGCCGCAGGCAGCCCTTAGATTCAAAGAACTTAAGGTAGCTTTCGCGCAGCTCGTTCAGTCCTGTCCACTTCATTTTGATCCAGTCCTTTCATAGTTTAATGGAAAATGATTTTTCCTGAAAAAAATACACCCCGCCCCTTGTATGGGGCGAAGTGTTCGCTGTACCACCCAAATTCGCGGAGGTGCGGAATAAATCCCGAAAAGATTTACCCGAAAGACCTTCGCCTTTTGCACGGCTTAACGCGCCGATAAACGTTCCGGTTTGCCGGAAAGCTCAAGGTAAGCACCCGCCATAAGCATACAGGCTCGCACCCATGCAAGCTCCGAAAATAAATCGAAGCGGCAAACGCCTGCTCTCTTAAATGCCTTACTGCGGTCAATCCCATCACAGCCAATCAACATGGAATATTATATGCGATTTTTTTTGAGTTGTCAAGAGGTGAGGAAAGAAATCTGCCCGAAAGGGTTTGACAATTTTAAATTTGCGATATGCCGAAGAAGTCAAAGGATGACTGCCGGGGCAAGCAGCGGATGCTCCCGACTATAGTTTTGAGCTTGAAGAAACGCCGCTTGTCGCCTTAGACTGGCGGCTCTTTCTTTAGAATCCTGCCTCTTATACTAACCATGCATGGCCGTAAAATTGCCGCAAAGCCCATCGTATAGCGGTTTTGCGGTGTTTTTTCGGCAACGCTTTTACGCGGATATGCCGCCTTCCTTATAAAAGCGCATATTTCGATTTAAGCCGGAAAATATACCGAAAATCTATCATTCCATATTAAAAATGTATCATATTCTTGCTTTGAAGTAAATTCTTTAAGCATTAAAGCTTCTTGATAAATATATCTTTTAAGGTGATTCATGGTCAAAGCCAATCCGAAAGAGCTTCCGGCGGAGTTTCGGGGATGCGGCTGCGCCTTGGCGGGAATTGCCGCAAACGGCGGATTTTAGCGCCTTGAGCCACGCTCCACCCGGCAAAATCCGGTTATCGGTTGCATTTTTGAAACCCATTTGATATAATGCAGACAGCCGGCAAGAAAATACATTGACAGCACACTATCGGCTGTCGAAAGGAGAAGATAAAAATGCAGGAATGCAAAACCCTCGGAAATTATATCAGAGAAAAACGGATTGAAAAGGGCTATTCGCAGAAGAAGCTTGCGCAGCTGCTTTATGTCACCGAATCGGCAGTGAGCAAGTGGGAACGAGGCGCAAATTACCCTGACATAACCATGATATCTGATATTTGCCGCGTGCTTGATATTAGCGAGCACGAGCTTGTTACTGCCTCAAACGACGACGACTACCGCCGAATAAAGCGCGAATCAAAGCTCTACCGCCGGATAACCGATGCATGCTTTATCACAATTTCGGTCGCATATGCTATCGCCGCTGTGATATGCTTTATAGTAAACCTTGCTGCTCAACACACGCTTTCGTGGTTCTGGGTGGTGCTTGCAAGCCTTGTCTGCGCGTTCTGCTTTTTCCCGTCCTGCACGCGCTTTTTCAAGAGCAACAAGTTGTTCTGGTATGCCGCGACCACCTTTTTATCGGTGACGGTGCTTCTGATCGTCTGCGGGATATACACACGCTCTGCAAGCTGGGTGCCGGTTGCGGTTGCTTCCGTTCTTTTGGGATACGCCGCCCTGCTCGGACCCGTAGCGCTAAAATCGTCCGGAAAGCTCGGAAGGACCGGGTTCCTTGTATACGTATCCGCCATGTTCGTGCTGACCCTTTTAGTGCTTTTGGGAGCGAGACTTCTTGCCGCGTTCTCCCTTGCAAGGGCAGCTCTTTTAACGCTTTACTGCTATTCGCCGTTTTTGCTTCTGGGGCTTGTTAT
>CAZIOV010000027.1:5870-15199 GCA_964541045.1 uncultured Oscillospiraceae bacterium
CAGCTCTTTTAACGCTTTACTGCTATTCGCCGTTTTTGCTTCTGGGGCTTGTTATTCTTGTATCTCCGAACCGCCTTTTTTCTGCGGGAGCGGGGACAATGCTTATCGGGCTTATGGTAAGCTTTTTAAACTATGTTGTCAGTCTGATTTTCCCGGACGCAAATGTCAACAAAGGCATTTATACGGTGGATTTCGCAGACTGGAACATGCATCTCACCGGGAATATTATGCTGATTCTGCTGATAATCTCGGTCTCGCTGGGAGCGGGGCTTATGGCGTCGGGGATTATTACCCGGGGCGGCAGGAGGCCTTTTAAAAAATAGGTTCTTCACGGAGCCGTGCGCAGCCTGTCATTTTTCCCATAGAATAACAGGCTGCGTTTTTGCCGCACCTCCTGCATTTTTGCTTATACTTATTTGCAATCATTTCAGACGGGAATCGGTATTATGCTTATTCAACGTTAAAAAGCGGCTATAAAAACCGCTTTGCAACCGCGAGTTGCAATAAAAAGCAAAAAAGCCCGCACAGATTGGTTGAAGCTTCCGCCCGGCCGGATTATAATAATATCACAATCTAAACAAAAGAAAGGATGTTGTTTTATGAGCTTTGGCAAAAATCTGCAATACCTTCGCCGCCTGAGCGGAGACATGACCCAGGAGGCTTTGGCAGAAAAGCTGAACGTAAGCCGCCAGACGGTTTCAAAGTGGGAGCTTGATTCCGCTCAGCCGGACATCGGCAAGGCGATTGAGCTGTGCCGGCTGTTCAGCTGCTCGCTCGACAATCTCTTCCGCGAGGAGATGGGCGTCTGCGACGAGGCTTATTCCAATCTGCGCGTGGAAACAGTCCCCGCGTTTCGGTATGTAAAGCATGCCGTTATAAGCACCGACCCCGAGGGGGACGCTCTCGACAGAATATTCAGTATAGCGCGGGAATGCGGTGTGGATAAGCCGCGCGTCATCGGCTGGGATTTTCCCTTCCTGTCTCAGGAGCAGATAAACGTTTACAACATGCACGGCTACGAGGCGGCATGGATACTGCCCGAGGGCTTAACCCCGCCCGATTTGGAGGTGTGCGAGCAGCCGGCTCAGAAATACGCCGCCATACACATCGAATTCCCGTTCGAAAACCCATTTGTGGTAATACCGAATGCCCACAAAACTCTGGAAGAATTCATGCGCGTAAACGGCCTTGAGCAAAAACGGGAGGGTGTTATCCCCCGATTCGAGACTGACGGTGACAGCATGGATATTTACATTGCCTGCCAATAATACCGATTCAAGCCTAAAATGACGCCAAAAGCGACGGCCGAAAACCTGCAAACGGATTCGGCCGCCGCTTTAATTAAAAGAAGAAATTGTGCTGCTTCAATAAATCCTGTGCGGACATCCCCGCCGATATGCTCAGCCATTGCGCGGCTATTCAATAATGACATTCTCCACACCGTACTCTAAAATAAGGTTGATAAGCTCGTTGCGAGAGTGGTTTGTCTGTGAAGCGATATCATCGACCTTTTCAAGCACGCTTTCCTTCAGGCGGACGCTTATAAGTCTGTAACCGTCCTCACCCCTGCGCTTTATCTTCAATGGTTCATCCTTAACATTCATAATATATATCACTCCGTATTCAAAATATATTTTAATTATATATTGACAAACGATTCAATAATATGATATAATATGATATCATAATGTATTCACTAATGATATCACATAGCTGGGAGAAATTGTAGATGATGTGCAAATGTTTTTAAATATTGAAGGAAAGATAAAGTTTGCCGCCAAGCTGCTTATCATTATCGGTGCATTCGGCTCGTTCGGCCTTTTTGTTGTGCTTTTGGTGACTGTTGGCGCCGTTATGGGCATTATTGCGCTCGTCTGCGGCGTTGCGCTTACCTGGATAATCTCCTGCATTGTATACGGCTTTGGCGAGCTTATAGAGAATACGCGCGCCTGCGCAAAAATGTCGGGCAGCTGCCCGGCGCAGAATTATTTGTCAGAAAAAGCAGGCTCTTCGCGGTCCGAAAAACCGTGAGCCTGCTTCCCTCCATATTCGTAGCTTTTATAATATCGGTTCCCAGTCGGAGTTCAGCCGTTTTAGCGGCTGTAATACCAATCTTTGTCTGAAATGAAAGCAAAAATCGGGCACAAACCTTTTTTGCACATTTTCATGACAAATATAAGTATTGAACGGCTGGGAACCGGTATTTATGCATATAAAATTATTTTCGTCTAAAAGTGTCCGGCCCCGTATACGCCTGCTTTATTAGCTCCCGCTTTCGGCTTCGCTTCAGATGCAAAATCAGTATTATGATTGACAATTCACTTACAATCATATATAATCATAATCAGATTATTCCGATTGGGGGATCATTATGCCGGAAAAGATTCAAAACAAAACCGTTGCCGAAAACCGTCAGGCGCGGCATGAATATTTTGTTATAGAGGCGCTGGAGGCGGGAATAGAGCTTATCGGCACAGAGGTTAAATCCATCCGCTGCGGCGGCGTGAACCTTAAGGACAGCTGGTGCGAAATAAAGGACGGCCAGATATTCGTGAACGGTATGCACATAAGTCCCTACGAAAAGGGTAATATCTTCAACCGTGACCCTCGCCGGGTGCGCAGGCTGCTCATCCACAAATCCGAAATCCGCCGCCTTTTTGATAAGGTAAGGCAGGAAGGGCTTACGCTTGTCCCGCTTAAGCTGTATTTCAAAGGCTCACGGGTTAAGATGGAGCTTGGGCTGTGCAAAGGCAAAAAGCTTTACGATAAGCGCGACGATATGGCAAAGCGCCAGTCGCAGAGGGATATTGAACGCGCCATGAAGGACAGAACACGCGCGTAATTGATGTGAATCAAGCAAAAAAAGTAAGAGGCTTTTGCAGTCTCTTACTTTTTTGTTTTGAGTTATATTGCCGTGCGGCAGTTTTGTCAGCCGACGGTGATATCTACCCGGGTAAGCGGATTAATCTTTCCGCACTCGATTTCCAGAATTATGTGCCACTCCGCCATATCGTCGGTTCCGATCTCCGGGACTGTTCTTTGAATATCCACCGCAAAGCTGCCGTCCGGGTTCTTAACAACGCTCTCAACTTCGTGGCTAATCGAGCCGGAGCCTTCCTCCAATACTATCATAACAAGGTCGTTCGCTTTGAAATACTCCTCATCGTACTTCTCCACAGCGTCAAGCCAGCCGATAGTGGTGTCAGAGTAGACCTTTTCGTGCTTTTCAAGGTCGTATAAGTCCTTATTCTGAGTGTAATATCCTTCAAGATCCTCAGCCGAGCGGATTATAACATAGTACGGATACTCCTGACCGCCGATATAGCCGTCGGTCCTTATATACTGCGCCGTGAATTTCTGCTCCTGCGCGGAAATTTCCTTATAATCGACTCCGGCAAACTGGTATCCGTATACCGAATCGAGCACACTCAAAAGCTCGCCGGTTTCAGAGGAATACTCGGCGACTGTCGCGCCCTTGCGGAAGTAGTGGGCGGCATAGGGGCGGTCGAAGTTGATCGATACGTTTGAATTGCCCTCTAAGCCGGTGTATGCGCTGCCGTCGCGGGAGAATCTCGAGGCATGGTCGGCAGCGGTGGGCTCGTCCTCAAAGTCCAGAAGATATACGGTTTCGCCGTTTGAAACGCTTATCATGCAGATGCTCAGCGGCGAATACATATAAATCTGCTCGGGGACTCTTACCGCACGGGTGGCACTGCACTCGTACCCCTCATTTTCAAGCGCTGCTATAAGCTCGGCACTGTATTCCGGGCGGAAGTAATTGTAGCCCTCGCCAAGGGCTTCTACTCCGAAGCAACGGTTAATATCCTGCAAAAGCTCGCCGGTTTCAGAGCAATAGGTTATGATTTCATTCCCGTTCAGCCAGATGTGATGCGGGGCGTCGTAGTCCACGTCTATGGATACCTCTCCGTTCTGCCACAGAGCGCCGTTTTCTTTGAAGCATTGCAGAAACTGCTCTGCCTTTTCCCTGCTTTCAAAGCTGATGATATTAAATTTCTCGTCCTCAGATATGATATAGTCCGTCTCCAAGAGCGCGCCTATTCCGCCCTCGTCGGCGGGGTCGAAATCAACCTCTTCCTTTCTGTATTCAAGGCCGAAATCCTCCATAACGGCAAGAATAGAAGCGTAAGTGTCGACGTCGTCGCCGTAGCAGTCCCCCGCTCCGGCAAATTCTTCACCAAAAGCGCCGGTAAGAAGCTCGTATTCCGCGCCCTCAGAAGAGCAATACTCGATTATATACTTGTCATACAGCCAGAAATGGATGGGGGCTGCATAGTCGATTATCATATACTCATCGCCGTCGGTGAATTGACTACCGGTCTTGTCATAGCACTCCGAATAATTTTTTGCCGCCTCGGCGTCTTTAAATTCGGTGACGGTAATGCTTGCCGTCGGGTCGCTTGTAATAGCGTATACGGTTTGAGGATAGTCCGACTCGGGCACTTCAAGCTCGTCATAGCCGATGTTGTTAGTATCGAGTAGCTTTATAATGATGTCGTCGGCACTGTCCTCAAGCTTGATTTCGGAGCCTGCCGGCGGAGTAGCCTCCTGCAAGCCGTCCTTCGAGACTTCCGGCTCGGGCGCATCACCGCCGTTTCCGGCGCATCCGGCAAGGGAGATGCTCATCGCGGCGGCAACCGCCAAAGCCAATAGTTTCCTATATTTTTTCATCGATATAACCCATTCCTTTCATTTGATAGCTCTGTTTGCATGCAAACGTCCGATACTTATATTCGTCTAAAAATGTTATACAGACAACGAACAGTCATAAAGGCAGGTGCAAAATCCCATCATGCAGCAATTTCGCACCTGTTTTTGCTTTCACTTTAGACGAAAATCAGTATTAGTATATCCATAATACAACTCAACCCGGCAAAATATTGCACAGTGCCGGAAAAACGGACAGGAAGCCGATACTCTTCCTGCCCGTCATTTAAAATCATATCAGGTTTTTGCCGCATACTGGACAACTGCGGTTATCAGTACCCACAAAAGGTTGTAGGCAATCATAACCGTTCCGGTGAACAGGCTTCCGAACGAGCCTGCCGCCGCAAATATAATGCAGGAAATAAGCCCTATCAGCGCTGAAAGCACCTGAATGACAATTCCCACCGTTGCCGAGCGCTGAAGCCTTTTTGCCCCGGTAAGCAGCATCGCCAATGAAGCAAATCTTCCGGAATATATCATCGAAGAGGACATCTCCGCCACATAAGAGGTCTGAGCGTCGTAATCGGCGTGATAGCGGAAGGGCAGAAGCTTGAATATGTTCGGGGTGACCTCGAACAGCTCGGAAAGCCTTGTTATGCTCAGCAGCGAATCTACCGAGCGAAGTATTACGGTTACATTCTGCTTTTCGAGCTCGGAGAGCGCCCTTGAAACCGACACCGAAGCCTTAAGCTTAACTATGAATATCATTGCAATGTTTCCGCCGATGGAAAGATATGTTATGCTGTCGCCCTTGGAGTATTCCTTTTCCTTCTCGGGGGTGGGCAGACCCTCAACCGAGTGGCTTTCCATTAGTGTTCTGTTGCCGAAAAGCACACGCTTGTTTTCTATCCAGCCGGAAAGACCCAAGCCGTCCTCATAGATATAGCTTTCAACCGGATAAAGCATCTCGGTCTTTCCGCGGATCATCTTGTAGAAGGCGGGGCGGAGAATCGATTCCGTCTGGCAGCACAGCGATGCCGCATAGAGTATTCCCTCCTCCAGAGAGGCCTTTTTGGCCGGCTTAAGGTTTACTATTTCAACCATACCATCCGGGAAAAGATCGATAGCGTCTATAAGCACCGAATTAGTGTCGGCAAACTTGTCCACCGCGGAATAGCCGAGCATCACCGCAGAGGATTGCAGATACTTTTTGGATGCCTTTGCCAGCGGGATGTTTGTTACAAGCATCATGCCCATTGCCGACATTGCCGACATCGTTCCGGCGGCGCAGCTTAAGGCGTAGAAAGTGCGCTGCTCGAGCTCTGCGATTTCATCGGGATAGACGAACATTCCCAGAACTCCCACAAGCAGCGATATTCCCGCGGCTATGGGAACATAGAATTTAGAGAAAGCGTCGGTCAGATCGGCGGAGTAGCTGTTGCTTATGAAATCGCGGACAAATTCGGTTTTCCTCGCCGTGGTAAGCGAGGGAAAATCGGTCAGCGCGCCCTTAGTGAATTTTCCGGCAACATCCTCATCGTCGATATGCATGGCGGCGTATTTTGAATATCCGCCCGAAATATACTTAAAGTTCCGCTCGGTTCGGGTTATAATCAGCAGCTTGCCGACGGTGTTGACTATAAGCCCGAGTATGGCAACGCTCACATAAGCGTGGGCGGTTCTGTTCTGAACAAGCTCGGAGTTTGCAAGCATGGCGGTTGCGGAAACAAGACTGAAAATCGCCGTGACAGCAGCCAAGCTGTCGCTGTCGGCCTTAAGGGTGAACAGCTTTTTAAGCCCGGCCGCTATGACCGTATACGAGACAAAGCAGGCGATAAGCCCCAGCATAACGCTGACGAACAGCCTTGCGGTTGACTGCGAAACGATTGGGATAAGTTCCGGGTTCCGATCGGTCACAAGTGTAATATAAACGCTGATTATTCCCACCACAAGCAGAATGCACAGCCTTGCAACAAGGCTCTGCTTAAGCCCCGCTATGCTCTGAGACATCTCGGAAGCCTGGTCGAAGCTTTCAAAGTCGGCAACCGAGCCTTTCCGGGGCTTTTCGTCCTCCTCGTTCTGCGCGATGAATTCCTTCACCCGTTCCCTTCTCTTCGCATTGAGGTAGGCAAGCTTTTCCTCCTCGGTGGCGTTTTCGTCTATACCCATCTCGGTATTCGGTATTACCTTTTTTTCTATTCCAAGGTCGATATCGTTGATGGACGCGCGGTTTACGGGGTCTACCTTGCGCACGGCGGGTTTTGCTGTGCCCCGCTCTTTTTTAAGCTTTATAAGGCTCTGCATAATGGCAGTGTCGGCGCCGCGCCCGGTTATCGGCTTTATTTCGTCGTCCTCCGGAATCGGGCGGTGTCCGGGCACTGCCGCTTCGGGTCGGGCTGCCTTTTCCGGCTGTTCCTCGGCCGCGCCCTCCTGCTGTGAAAGAAATTCCTTTGCCCTTTCGCGGCTTTGGATTACCTTTTCCATTTCCTGCGTTCCGTGGGTTGTTCCGCTTCCAACCCTGAGCTTTATTTCAGGCATCTGCGGCTTGACAACCGGTTCCTCCGGTTCGACGAAGATATGCTCCGCTCTGTCCTGCCGGATAACCGACTGAGAAGAAGCATCGGGCTTTACCGGCTCTGTCGGATAATCTTCCGCAGCAGTCTCCGCTCCGGCTCCGACGCCCCGACCGAACGGGTCCTCTCCGGCCGGAGATGAAGCCTGCTCATCCTCCGCCGAGGGGCTCTCGTCTCCGGGGTCAAAGACGAAGCTATTATCCCCTATCTCCAAAACATCCTCAATTACCTCGGTCTTCCTTGACGTGCCGGAAACCCCGACGCTGTTAAGGAAGGAATCGATGTCAAAGCTGTCGTCCTCCGTCTTTTTGGAAGCTTTAGTTGAGTATTGCTCTATAATTTCCTCAACGGATAAGTCTCTGTCGGCCATGCAAACCATTCCTTTCACTGCCGTATAGCTATAGCTGATTGCGTTCTGCACACTCTTTGCGTCTGCACAACCTATTTGCACCGCAACGCAAAGAACTGATATATATCCTTGAAGCCCGGCCTCAGCCCTCGGCTTCGCGCTGTCTTACAACCTCGTACATGAATATTCCTGCCGCCACCGAGGCGTTGAGCGAGGTTATTTTTCCCTTCATGGGCAGGCTCAGCATAAAGTCGCACTTCTTTGCAACAAGCCTTCCCATGCCGAAGCCCTCCGAGCCGATAACCAGCCCGACCGACCCGGAAAGGTCCGCCCTGCTGTAGTTCCGGCCCGAAGCGTCCGTCCCGTATATCCACACGCCGTTTTGCTTAAGCTCGTCTATCGCGGCCGGGATATTCGCAACCCGAGCCACCTTAAGCCAGCTCGCGGCGCCCGCGCTGGTCTTAAAAACCGTGTAATTCAGCGAGGCTGAACGCCTTTTCGGGATTATGACGCCGTGCGCTCCTGCGCTTTCCGCAGTTCTTATTATCGCCCCGAGGTTGTGGGGGTCTTCAATCTCGTCACAAATGACAACAAACGGATCCTCCCCGCGGGTGCGCGCAAGCTCCAGAATTTCCGCCACGGTGGAATACTCCGCGCAGGCGCCTGTTGCTATAACTCCCTGATGGGCCGCCCCGCCCGACATATGGCTGAGCTTCTCCGCCGTGACTTCCTTGACGACGATATCGCGGCTTTTTGCCATTTCTATGATGTGGGAAAGCGAGCCGCCGCCGTCTTTATTCACATACAGCGAATCTATAGGCTTGCCGGCCTTTAAAGCCTCCGCAACCGGGTTTCTGCCTATTATAAGCTCTTCACCGCCGGCATTCCCGGCAAATACAGCTGCCCCGGAGCTGAGGCTTGAACCTGCATTTGCAGTTGCGCCGGCAGCGGCCGTTGATTCCGGCTCGGCCTTCGGCTTTGCTCCCGACCATATTCCCTGCCTTCCGCCTTGTCTGTTTTTGTATCTATTATCCATAATAATCCTTATCTTCGCAAATGTATAGTTTTAGATAATATGATTATACCACATCTTGTGCGCAAAGAAAAGTATTTTTTAGATTAATATTTGACAAAATCCTCAAAGAATTTTTGTGTAAACAATCAATAGCACCGCGCAGGCAACGCAGGAAATCAAAAATGCGGCCGCCAGAATTCCGACCGCGCGCTTAAGCCTTTTTGCTTTTGCGGCATATTCGCGGGCGGCGCCTGAAAGTGCGGAATCCCCCGCACCGGTGCTTTCCGATTCCGCCGCCTTTACATATTCGCGGGCAAGTCTGCCAAGCTTATCGCCCGGCGGCACCTGCGTGCCTGCCTTAAGGAACAAAAGCGCCCTGTCAAAATATTCGCTCTCGGGGTTCTTTACCTCGATAATCTGTCTGTTAATGCCTTTAACCATATTTCCTCCATATTGCCAAGCAAATTTTCCGCGCGAAAAGTACGGATTAGTCAAAGATGATTATGGGATGCGGGAGAAAAAATATACAAGCTGTAAAGGTTTCTTTCAACGAGTATGTTGAAAACCGCGTTGAAACTGTTGAAAAGTAAAGAGCAAGGACAAAATTTTTGTTAATAACTCGGTTGAAAAGTTGATAAAACCGCAAAAAACGGTCTTTGGGTTTTCAACTCCCATAAAAATACACTTATACGCAGTGTAAATTTAAAATATTCATCTTAAAAACCGG
>CAZIOV010000028.1:0-15197 GCA_964541045.1 uncultured Oscillospiraceae bacterium
TGGAAATCGTGCTGTATCGGTATGACGGCAGTTACTGCCTGGCGGAAATAGACGGAGAATCAGTATCATTGGTGGTACGTTCTTATGTAGTAGATTTGATCGAGTCAGTTCATGCGATCGTTTTGAATTGATCATCAGAATAAAGGATACGCCTTCGTACAGAAAAACGCGGCGTATCCTTTTCGTATTGCTATCGGGTAAAGTAAAATAAAATTCAGTTGACTTATAGGGAATTTCATGGCACAGAACCGGGTAATCTGATGAATCCTGTGGGTCTACGAGCGGTATGTGCACTCTCGGAAGAAATGCAACAGCTGGCCGGATAGCTGAAAAAACGGCCTGATACCGAGATTATTTCGGAATCATTGGCGGGGAACGAGATAAAAAGCGGCAAACGTATAAAGAAAGGAATCGGTCTATGATGCAGACACAGACAAGGGTTCAAAAAGCGCAAAAGGACGTGCATGCAATGACAGAACCGTTTGAACCGGACAAATCCGTAATATGTTTTTTGCGCCGTGCGCTGCTGCAAGACAAAACAGAGGCAGATCTGGCATCCATCTATGTTTTCAACCGCACATGGAGCGAAATTGTTGACGGAAAATAACTTCAGAAGTAAAAACTTTGAATTTTGCCATTCGGCGGGCAATCATCTGCTGCAAAGGATGCGCATGCAGACTATTGCCTTACACTGAAAGATAACCGGCATAATGCATACACAGATGTGCAGACTATTTTTTAGATGAAGGGCTTTGCAAAGTGCCGGAATGGAATGAACTCGCATATAAGAAGGAAGAAGAAACCTTCTCCGATAAGGCTGTGGAAAGGATATCTTAATAGTCTTAATCATTTCTTAAGGATTTCTTAATTAAAAGCATATTGTTCCTTAATAATTTTCCCTCTATACTTTAATAAAAAGCATGGAGGGATTTTTATGACTTTTTACAATATCATAAATACTGTAATAGCAGCTGCATTCTTTGTCTGTTATTTCTATCAATTTGTTTATACCGCCGTGGCATTTTTTAAGGGCAGGGCAGGCAAAAATGAATTTCATCTTAACAACTACGCTGTACTCATAGCCGCAAGGAATGAGGAGGCGGTTATAGACCAGCTCATAAAAAGCATAAAGGAGCAGATATATCCCGGCGAGCTTATAACCGTTTTTGTAGTTGCAGATAACTGCACTGACCACACTGCTGCCATAGCAAAAGGGTGCGGGGCGGTGGTATATGAAAGAAGCAACCCGGTGCTTATCGGAAAGGGATACGCTTTGGATTTTTTGCTTACACACATAGCTCAGGACTACCCTGATGATTACTTTGACGGCTATTTTGTTTTCGATGCAGATAATGTTTTAGAGCCTGACTATATCTATGAGATGAACCGGGTATTCTCGCAAGGGTACAAGGCTGTGACCGGATGCCGCAACTCAAAGAACTACGGCGACAACTGGATTTCTGCGGGCTATGGGCTTTGGTTCCTGCGCGAATCTCAGTCTTTGAACAAGGCAAGATATATTTTGGGGACAAGCTGCAATATTTCGGGCACCGGATTTGTATTCTCTAATGAGATAGTTAAACGCATGGACGGCTGGAAATATTATCTTCTTACCGAAGACCTTGAATTTACTGCCGACAATGTTATCAAGGGCGAAAAGATAGGTTACTGCGAAAATGCCGTTTTGTACGACGAACAGCCCACCGGAATGGCTCAGTCGATCCGCCAGAGGACTCGCTGGTGCAAAGGCTATTTTCAGGTTCTTGCCGGGTACGGAAAAGACCTTTTAAAGGGAGCGCTTATCGACAGAAGCTTTTCCTGCTGCGATATGCTTCTTTCCATGACGCCGGCGCTTATCCTTTCTCTGGCGGGCGTTGCTGCAAGCGCCATCCGGCTTATAGTGAGCCTTATCAGCGGAACGGGGTTCGCCGAGATAGCTTTAACCGCGCTGAACGGAATAATCAACGGCTATCTTACATTTTTAGTAATAGGCGCCACAACAACTCTTACCGAATGGCGGCAAATAAATACGTCAAACGCCAAAAAGATACTATATACCTTTACCTTTCCGATATTCATGTTTACATATCTGCCCATATCTATAGGGGCGATATTTGCAAAGGCCGAGTGGAAGCCGATTTTTCACGACAGAGCCTATTCGCTTTCACAAAGCAAAAGCAGAAATTAGGTGATGATTTCTTTAACTTGTACAGTATTTGACGTTTTTTTGCCTTTCTCTCTTGTATTCCGCCAAAATAAATGGTATAATAAATTGATTCGGAAAATCGCTACGCAGGCGCCGGTTCCCGACGTTGGCTCGGAAAGACTGTTTTTGTAGACGCAAACGCAATCGGTTCGGACTGATTGCAAATATACCGATGCGTCAGCAAAAAAAGAACTGTATTTATGACATGACCTTGCTCTTGGCAAAACCATGGCCGGCTTCTTTTGATTTGGACACGATATTTCATATACTTTTGATTTTTTGCGGAATTTTGATTTTTGCAGAAGATTTTATCGCACATGCGTGCAATATTTTCCTTGAATTTTTTTAAGGAAGCTGCAACAAAACCGTATGTTTTTGACACTTAATATACAGAAGCCTTGAGAAGGCGTGCGTATTAAGTGCGGCGACTCGAGGTGAGAGAATGGATTCAGGCTTTACAGAGCTTGTGGCAAAAGCAAAAAAGGGTGACAGCGCGGCGTTTGCCGAGCTTTATTCTGCTATATATAAAGAGCTTTACTATTATGCCCTTTGCAACCTCAACAACAGTGAAGACGCTGCCGACGCTGTGAGCGACGCAGTGCTGGATGCATTCTCGGGCATAAAAAACCTCCGCAATGAAGAAGCTTTCAAAGGCTGGATGATAAGAATTTTAACGGCAAAGATAAAGCGGAAGCAGGCGGAGTATATCAATCAGAGGGAATATGTAACCTCTATGTCGTCGGTCTATTCTGACGATGACGATAAGGAGCAGGATATTCCGGTCAAAGAATCAAAATACGAGGGTATTGAGCTTTTGGATCATATCGAAAGCCTTACCCACAACGAAAAAATGTGCTTCTCGCTGAGCGCCATCTATGGCTATACCAGCGATGAGATATCAAAAATCACCGGAATCAATTCGGCAACGGTGCGAACCTACCTTTCAAGGGGCAAGGCAAAGCTTCGTAAGCTGATAGAGGAAGGCGAAAGCATTTAGCCAAAATACAACAGTTTGTTATATATAAGCCTTTATAAGACTTCAAGGAAAGGAGGCCGCGCTATGGCGTCAGAAAGGAACACGCAGCATAACATCTATTCTGAGCTGTTTTCAAATCTTAGTGTGCCGGAAAGATTAAGCCCGGAAAATATCAGGCTGATGCTTGACGCAAACAAATCCGCAGAGATTAAGCGCTCGGAGATACAGGTTGGCACGGCTGCTTCCAAGATAGAATCTTACAAGTCGGAAAATGCTGGCAGCAAAAAGCCCACAAGAAGGCTTTCCACCGCATACAGAGCTGTCGCCTCGATAGCAGCCTGCGCGGTTCTGGCTTTCGGAGTCGTCAGGTATTTCGATGCGGGTGACGCGCTTGATGCCGACAGCGGCGTTAAAGGTAGCGCCTACGCAGAAAATTACGATAATCTTCATCAAATATTCCGCACCTACTATGTTGACGATACGGATAAGAAGACTCTTGACTCTGCAATAGCCGAAATAGAGCATTCCTATAACGAGGCTCAGGGAAATCAGACGAACAGTGAGGATTCTCCTTCCGCACTTTCACCCGAACAGGGCGATTCCTCCAATTCGTCTGTAAATTCCGAACAGAGCGATAAAGCTCCGGCATCGGAGTCTTCCGGCGATGCTTCGCAGGTAAATCCTGCTCAGCCCGAGATCGACCTGCCTCAGATGTCGGGCGAATCGGAGCCGGATAACACCATAATCGCCGGCCAATATATCTTCGTCCGTGACGGCAGCACCATAAAGGTAATAAGCGTGTCTGGCGGTCAGATGGAATATATAGGCGATGCCGTTCCCGAATCCGGAATATTTGAAACAAAGACATTAGAGGAAGCCTACGCCGTTGGAGACAAGCTTTGTGCCGTCTACTCGGTTGTAAACGAGGAGCCTCTTTCTGTTCCGGCCTACGGCGAGGAAGACTCTATAGTCGGCGAAATTGTGAACGGCATATATACCGGCGGCTCGGATACCGTTAAGACCAAATCCGTTGAAGTGGTTGTGTATGAAATAACCTCTTCCGACGGAATAAAGCCGACTGTGGTTACAAGTCAGAACGGCACTCTTATAGACGTTAAGGAAAGCGGCGGTTATGTTTACGTCATCACCGATTATGACGACTATAGGCATTCTCCCCTTATCGGGGTTGACGATTTGGAAAGCTATGTTCCAAGCTACACCGTAAACGGCATAAAGCAGTTCATTCTTCCCGAGAATATCCTGGTTCCGGAGTATATTTCCACCACCGACTATACCGTTATCAGCGGAATAGCAGTGGGTGTTCAGGGATGCCCCGTATTGGTTCAGGCTGTCCTTGGCTCCGAGGGCAAGGTCGTGGCAACCGATAAATCGGTATATATCTTCGGATATTCTGACGGCATGGGAATTGAAAAGACAGTTTGCGAAAGGCTCAGCCTTGAGTACGGCTGTGCGCGCTTTGTCGGCTCGACCTCGATTGAGGGCATAGCGGTTAACGGCGGAATTTATGAGAACAACGGAACGCTGTTCGTAACCACCCTTAAAAAGGCCGAGAACGGTTATGTTACAAGTGTCTGCGCCCTTGGCGACAATCAGGACGGCGGTCTTTCGGTTATATCGTCTGTAGATTTCCCTCTGGCTGTAAATCAGGTGAGCTTTGAAGGCTCCAAGGTGTTCTTAACCAACGGAACCGATAATTACGCGGCAGATTTCACTCAGCCCGCAAATCCGGCTAATATAGACTATTGCGACGATGTGGATATTACCTCCGGCCTTGTTCCGTTTGGAGACGGATATGTTACTTTGACACGCACAGCGTCGGGCGGAATTAAGCTTGAAAAGCTGGTAGCCGGTCAGGATGGCAGCTTAACCCGCACTGCCGGAATAGTAGTCTGCGAGGAAAACAGCGTAGTATCCAAGGCCCTGAGCGACAACAGCATAATGTATACCGACCCCATGAACGGTTATGTAGGTGTGCCCTACGGCTATTTTGACGGTTACGATTACTGCTATAAATACGAGCTGTTCAGGCTGACGGATGACGGTTTTGTATCCGCAGGAAGCATAGAGTCCCACGAAACGGAGGATGCTTTTGAACTTGGAAGAGCAAAGCTTGCCGGAGGACTCTTATATGTCTTCTCAGACGGCAGAATATATTCAACCGCTCTTGGCGATGGCGCACTTTCGATAGTAAGCTCGGCGGATTTAATCGAGTCCAGCTACTCAGGACACACAACTTGGTAAGTTTCTATCTCTGATAAATTTTGTTTGGCGGCGCGGGATGCTCTCCTGCGCCGCTATTGTTTATAAACAGGATATTACAAGAATGACCGACAATATCACAATCCGGCTTCCGACTCACTCTGGCATACACCCCGAAATGCTGAAATTCTTCAACGGCAGGCAGGTTATAACCGATATCCGGGTAAAATCAGAAGACCGATATATTCTTTCAAAAACCAACGAGGTTTATATGCGGAACGGCAGCAAGCAGATCTGAATATCGCAATATCTGACTCGTCAGATGGAAAGCGGCGGCTATATTGCAAGGGCGTTCTGCGGAGATAGATTCAAAGAATGAACGCGCATGCGAGCGCAAGCGTGAGAAAGAGAGAGCAAAAACAGAGCAAAATAGAGTGCAAAATACCCTCCGAGCATTCCCGGAGGGTGAAATTTTGTGCTATGTTATCCCGCGCAGACATCTTTGATGACCTGCACTGCCCTTTCAAGCTCTTCAAACGGTATGTTCAGAGCAGGAAGAAGACGGATTTTGTCCTTAGCGGTAAGCACTAAAACGCCTTTTGCAAGACATTCGTCAGCTGCTTGCTTTGCTTGCTTTTCCGCCTTTATTCCTATCATAAGCCCCATTCCGCTCAGGCTCTCGATGCCCTTAGCGCCTTCAAGCTCTGAAAAGATGTATTCCGATTTTTTTGTGACTTCTGACATGAACTCATCATTCAGCCGTTCAAGTATGCTTATAGCGCCCGCACAGCACACGGGATTTCCTCCAAAGGTAGAGCCGTTGAGTCCCGGCTCAAATACGCCTTCAACCTTTTCGCCCAGCATGGTAACGCCTATGGGGAGCCCGCCGCCTATGCCTTTCGCGGTGGTGACTATATCCGGATTGATGCCGTAATTCATATAGCCGTAAAGCTTGCCGGTACGGCCGTTTCCGGTTTGAACCTCGTCCGCTATGAGCAGAATATCCTTTTGCGCGGCGATGTCCGCCATAGCTTTTACGAAATCTGGTTCGAGCGGCAAAACTCCGCCCTCGCCGCGTATAACCTCAAACATGATCGCGCAGACGTTGTTGCACTCGATAGTATCCCGAAGAGCTTCGGCAAACGGCTCACAATGAACAAACCCATCGGTCAGCGGCAGAAAATGCTTATGAAAAACTTCCTGCCCGGTTGCGGCAAGGGTGGTAAGGGTTCTGCCGTGGAAGCTGTTTTTAAGGGTGATTATGGTATGACAGTCACTGCCGTGCTCCTCCGCACCGTACTTTCTCGCAGCCTTGATAGCGCATTCATTTGCTTCCGCCCCGGAATTCGAAAAGAACACCTTTTTAAGCCCGGTCTTCCGGCACAAAAGTTCTGCGAGACATGCGCATGGGCTGCTGTAGTAAAGGTTGGAGGTATGCTGGAAGGCACTTAACTGCTTGGTCACAGCCGATATCCATTCGCTGTCGCAAAAGCCAAAGCTGTTTACCCCAATTCCCGAGCCCATGTCGATATACTCTTTGCCGTCGGCGCTGACAGCTATCGAACCTTTACCGCTTACTATCTCAATAGGAAATCGGGCATAGGTGGGTGCAATATATTTTTTATCAAGCTCAAATGTATTCATCGCTGTGCACCTCCTCCGATTTTTCTTCAAACATGGTTCCGATGCCTTCGTCGGTAAGTGTTTCTATCAAAAGCGAATGGGGGATTCTTCCGTCGATGATGAACACCTTCTTAACCCCGTCTTTTATGGATCCGGTGCAGCATTCCACCTTGGGAATCATACCGTCCGAGATGATGCCGTCGGCAATAAGGGTCTTGGTTTCCTCCACGGTGATGTGAGAAATCAGGCTTTCGGGATTGTTTTTGTCGGCCAAAATGCCGGGAGTGTCCGTTAGCGATATTAAGCTTTCCGCCTTTAAGGCTCCCGCAATCTTGGCGGCGGCGGTGTCGGCGTTGATGTTGTAAACGTTGCCCTCGTCGTCGCATCCCAAGGTCGATACCACGGGGATATATCCCTTTTCCAAAACATCTGTAATCGGAGTGGGGTCTATATCTGTGATGCTTCCCACGTAACCCAAGCGCTCGTCTTTAATCTTGGCTTTAATCATATGGCCGTCGATTCCGGAAAGACCTATTGACTTTCCGCCGCGGCACTCTATAAGGTTTACAAGGCTTTTGTTGATCTTTCCGGCTAGAACCATCTGTACCGCCTCGACTGTTTCCTTATCGGTGACTCTTAAGCCGTCCACAAAAGTAGTCTCCTTGCCGATTTTTGAAAGAAGCTCTGTGATTTCCGGCCCGCCGCCGTGGACAAGCACCACCTTGACACCGATGAGGCTTAAAAGTACTATATCCCGCATTACGCTGTCCTTGAGCTTCTCGCTTGTCATGGCGTTGCCGCCGTATTTGATTACGACTATCTTGCCGCTGTATTTTTTTATGTAGGGCAGGGCATGAACAAGGATCCTTGCCCTGTCGGCGTTGGATATTTTCATAACTATTGTCCTTTCGTTTTCCGCGATAGCGATAATCTTCTATCAGGTGCGGTAATCTCCGTTTATCTTGACGTAGCCGTAGGTTAAATCACAGCCCCATGCGGTGGCTTCTTCTCTCCCGGCATTGAGGTTTATTGCAATCGTGATTTCATCCTGCAAAAGAATTTCCTTTGCCTTGTCCTCAGAAAATGCAACGCCTGTGCCGCCCTTGCAGACCTCTATCTCGCCCTTGCAGGAGATAAAGGAAACGTCCACCTTGTCAACATCTACATTAGCGCCGCTGTAGCCGATTGCACACAGGACTCTGCCCCAGTTGGCGTCTGCGCCGAACATTGCCGTCTTTGTAAGCGACGAGCAGATGACCGATTTTGCAACCGTCTTGGCAGCCGCAAGTGTCTCTGCCCCGCTGACCTTACATTCAATCATCTTGGTTGCGCCCTCGCCGTCCCCTGCGATTTTTTTGCACAGATACACCGTAAGCGTGTTCAGTGCGAGCATGAATTTGTCAAAATCTTCGCCCTCGCAGACTATCTCCTTATTTCCCGCCATGCCGTTTGCGAGGATAGTTACCATATCGTTGGTGGAGGTGTCGCCGTCCACACTTACCATGTTGAAGGTGCTTTGAATGTCGGTAGAGATAGCTTTCTGAAGCATCGCAGAGCTTATAGCACAGTCGGTGGTGATAAATACCAGCATTGTAGCCATGTTGGGGTGAATCATCCCGGAGCCTTTGGCAATGCCGCCTATTTTACATTCAACTCCGCCGATTTCAAAGCTAATTGCAAGCTCTTTTTTAACGGTGTCGGTGGTCATGATTCCCTCGGCGGCGAATTCGCTGTTGTTGCCCAGACCCGAAACAAGCTTGCCTATTCCGTTTTCAATTGGCTCGACGCTCAAAGGCAGTCCAATAACTCCGGTCGAGGCTACAACAACATCATCAACTGAGATATTCAAAGCGTCGGCGCAGATTTTGCTCATCTTTTCTGCTATTTCAATGCCATCGGCGTTGCAGGTGTTGGCATTGCCGCTGTTGCAGATAATAGCCTGAGCCATGCCGTCCGAAAGATGCTTCTTTGTGACGACAAGCGGAGCGCCCTTTACAAGATTTGTTGTGTAAACCGAGGCGGCGTTAGCCTTGACCTCGCTGAAAATAAGGGATAAATCCCTTTTTGATTTATTTTTGCGGATGCCGCAGTGGATGCCGTTTGCCGAAAACCCTTTTGCCGCGCATACGCCGCCGTTTATTGTCTTCATATTCAAAACTCCTGTAATTTATTTTTCGTGATATTATAACTCCAGCCCGGCAGCCTTGCTAAGCCCGAGTGCGATATTCATGTTTTCGATTGCCGCGCCGGAAGCGCCCTTGCCGAGGTTGTCGTATCTGGCTGTTAGTATGATTCTCTCGCAGTTTCCGAACACGGATATCTCCATGGAATCCTTGCCGGAAAGCTTTGCGGCGGACATCATGCCGTCTCCGTCGTCAATAGGGGAATACTTTACTATCTCCGAGTTATACTTTTGGGCGTATATCTCACTGATGTCCTCCAAAGGCGAGCCGCTTGAAACGTCTTTAGCAAACAGCGGTACGGTTACCTCCATTCCGCTGTAGAAGTTTGAGA
This sequence comes from uncultured Oscillospiraceae bacterium, assembly GCA_964541045.1. Classification (GTDB taxonomy): domain Bacteria; phylum Bacillota; class Clostridia; order Oscillospirales; family Ruminococcaceae; genus Faeciplasma. Next base: position 9,540 of record CAZIOV010000028.1, read on the forward strand.
CTATCGGGCAGAAGATGGGCGGATTATCAAGAGAGCATATAGCGGCCATTTCCTTTAAGTGCTTGTGATTCTGGTTAAGCCCATACTGCCTTGGCGCACAGAACATGGGATTTTCAGCTTCCTCCGCGTACTGCGCTATCATCTTTTTGCCGCCGCCGCTGTAGCCTGTGAGGGAATAACAGCTCAGGGCGATGTCTTTATTTATAAGTCCGGCTTCTATAAGAGGATACACAAGCGCTATGAATCCGCTTGCGTGGCATCCGGGGTTGGCGATTCTTTTTGCGGATTTAATTGCATCCTCTTGAGCCTGCGAAAGCTCCGCAAAGCCGTAGACCCAGCCGGGGGCGGTTCTGTGAGCGGTGGAGGCGTCTATTATCACCGTTTCGGGATTTTCCACCATGGAAACGGCGCTCACTGCGGCATCGTCCGGTAAGCATAAGAACGCTACGTCGGCGGAGTTGAGGAGCCTTTTTCTGACCGCTTCGTTTTTGCGGTCGGAATCCGGAATCTGCAAAAGCTCGATGTCCCTTCTACCGTTTAGCCGTTCGAATATTCTAAGACCGGTTGTTCCGGCGCTTCCGTCAATAAATACCTTTTTCATAAGATCGGGTTCCTTTCAGATCACCGTTGAATAAGTATAGAAGGCTTGTTCCCCTAAAATAATATGCAGAAAATATGCATTCATAATGCAATAATGATATCATATTTCGCATAATTATGCAATAGATATAATTAAAAAACTCGCTAATGAATCCGACAAATTTTATCGGCGGGCGCAGAACCGGTTTGTTGAAAATTGCATACTGCCGTGGTGATTGGTCTTGACAGCTTGCAGGCTGTCAAGCAGTGTAATATGCGGCAAAAGTATTCGGGTGCGCATCCTTGCCGCACAAAACCGGGATCGCAGCCCAAACAAATGTTTCTGCTATAATACTAATCTCCCATAAAATGTATATGGGCTTCCCGCGCAACCCTCATATAATCGCGCCGCAAAACCGCAATACGATGGGCTTTGCGGTGATTTTACAGGCACTTTCTAACAAGAAATAAAGTATAAGAATCTGAGGATTTATCCGCTCATCCCAGCGCAACGTCCAAAAGCATCATAAGTGCAAAGCCGAAGACTATGCCAAAGGTTGCGAAGTATGGATGAGCCTCCTGATTCTTCTGACATTCAGGTATAAGCTCGTGAACCGCGACAAGTATCATAGCGCCGGCGGCAAAGGCAAGAGCAAACGGAAGCATCGTTTCTATATATATGACAGCCGCCGCGCCTATTACTCCGGCCAACGGTTCAACCATTCCCGAAGCCTGACCGATAAGGAAGCTCTTCCCGCGGGAAAGCCCTTCTCGCCTTAAAGGAAGCGAAACTGCCGCACCCTCAGGGAAGTTCTGCAAGCCTATTCCGACCGCTATGATTATAGCTCCCATAAGCGATTCTGCACTTGCCCCGGCGCCCAGCGCTCCGAACGCCACGCCAACGGCAAGCCCTTCCGGGATGTTGTGCAGGGTTATAGAAAGGACCAAAAGCACCATTCGGTTGTGGTGAGCCTCGGTATTTGGCAGTTCCGCGCATTCTTTGCCCCGGCAATAGGTAACTATTTTGTCAGATGCCCACATAAACAGCGCGCCAAGCAGAAATCCGGCTGTGCATACTATCCAAGAGGGCGTCTTTAAGTAAGCGTCCGCACGCTCGATGGCTGGCTGAAGGAGCGACCAGAAGCTTGCTGCTATCATAACTCCTGCGGCGAAGCCAAGCATAAGGTTCATTGCCTTTTGATTTGTTCCTTTAAAAAACATGACCGTTGCCGCGCCGAGAGCGGTTATAAACCATGTTCCCAGCGTCGCGACAAGTGCCATAGCTACTCTGTCCAATATTATCACCTGTTAATTAGTTTTTGTTTTATTATATGAGAGCCGCCCCAAGCAGGTGATAATCCTGGGCCGCGCTATTTTGCGCCACGCAGCGAAACGCGCACAAAAAGCTCTTGCAAAATCCATAAAGTGCTGATATTATTGTTTTATGAGATAAACAGCGCCGCGCAACCCAAAGTTTACATATCGATATCGCAAAATGGCGGAGATTTTTGCTCCGAGATGCTATACTTCATTCACAAAATCACGAAAGGCAGTACTTAAAAATGTCCGACATATACAAAATTACCCCGATAGCCGTAATTAAAAACGACTTCACCTCGAAATTCGGGATCCCCCGGCAGAGCGGGATACTTGATAAAATGGAGTCGCAGATAATCTTCGAGCCGGAATACCGGGTCGGCGAGGCTCTGCGCGGAATCGAGCAGTATTCCCACCTTTGGCTGATATGGCTTTTTTCGCAGTCGGCGGATGAAAAATTTCGCCCGACCGTTCGCCCGCCGCGCTTGGGCGGGAACAAAAGGGTGGGAGTGTTCGCCACGCGCTCGCCGTTCCGACCGAATTCGCTGGGGCTGTCCTCGGTCAGGCTTAAAGAGGTGAGCGATACCCCCGACCGCGGCAAAATCCTGATAGTTACCGGCGCAGATTTGATGGACGGCACCCCTATTTTCGACATAAAGCCGTATGTCAAGTATTCCGATTCCCACCCGGAGGCGGATTGCGGCTTTTCGGATGAATTCAAGGACTATGCCCTTAAGGTTATCATCCCGGAGGGCATCAAAAAAAGCATACCCTCGGGAAAGCTTGAAACCGTAACCGATATTTTGCGAAACGACCCCCGCCCCTCATACCAGCACGACCCGGAGCGGGAATATTCCTTCGAGCACGGAGGGATATCGCTGAGCTTTAAGGTGGACGGCGAGGTTCTGACAGTCACGAAAGCAGAACCGGAGCGAAAGGCAGGGCAAAAATGAAAAAGCCGTATATTACAGGCGGGGCAATGGCGCGGGAAAGTCGGCTGTCGGAAAAGAGCTTAACCGGCTTGCAAATAAAAGCGTCTGGCTGGACGGCGACGACCTTTGGCGGATGAATCCATTCGCTGTCAGTGACAGTACCAAACTAATGGTTATGGCTAATATCCGCGCGGTGATAAATAATTTCCTTGCCTGCCCGGATATTGAGTGCGTTGTCTTTACATGGGTCATGCACGAGCAGGGGATTATCGACGATATACTCTCGGGGCTGCGGCTTGACGGCGTTGATGTCAGGACGGTTTCGCTTGTACTCAGTGAGGAAGCTCTTAAAGGCCACCTTGAAAAGGATATTGCCGCCGGGGTGCGTAAGGCGGATATCGTTGAAAGAAGTCTGGGGTATCTTAAAAAATATGACATGCTTGATACTGAAAAGCTTGATGTCGACGGCATTTCGCCGGAGGATGCGGCGGAGAAGATTTTTGAGATGTAATGACATCCGGCGGGAGAGTATGTTTGCTCTTCCGCCGGATGTTATTATTCTTCTTAATGTATTATTTCCGCATCTCCTCAATAACCTCAGCCAAAAGCTTAATTCCGCGCTCGATCTCCTCATCCGAAGGCATAGAGTAGTTAAGCCTGAACGAGCGTGTAGGCTCGGATTCATCCGGCAAAAACGCCGTTCCCGGGACTACGAAGACGTTCTTTTCGGAGCACCGCTTGACAAACTCCGAAAGCTCATACCCCTCGGGCAGACTGCACCAGAGGAATATTCCACCCCGCGGGCGGGTGAATTTTACATCAGCGGGCATATATTCGTCCAGCGCCTTGAGCATAAGCGAGGACTTGTGACGGTAGAGCGCGCGTATCTTCTCGATATGTGCTTCTAAGTCACATTCCTGCATGTATCTTGCGCATACCATCTGGAAGAAGACGTTTGTGTGAACGTCCTCCACTTGCTTTGCCACTACTATTTTAGAGACAAGCTCCTTGTTGGCGGTGAGCGTTCCCACTCTCATGCCTGAGGAGAGAATTTTTGAGAAGGAGCCGCAGTATACAACCCTGCCGTCAACGTCAAAGCTCTTGTATGCGGGGACGTTTTCGCCCTCGAACCGCAGGTCGCCGTAAGGGTTGTCCTCGATTATAACAATATCATACTTCCGCGCCAGCTCGTAAACAGCTTTTCTGTTCTCCAAGGTGGAGGTTATTCCCGCAGGATTCTGGAAGGATGGGATAACGTATAAAAGCTTTGCTCTGGGGTTGGCTTTGAGCGTTGCTTCAAGCGCTTCAAGGTCAATGCCGTCATCTTTAAGCGGAACGCCTTTAAGCTCGGCGCCTAAAGAGCGGAAAGCGTTCAGCGCGCCTATAAAGCTGGGATTCTCGCAGATTACAACATCCCCCTCGTTGCACATAACCTTGCAGGTAAGCTCAATTCCCTGCTGACCGCCGGTTACGATTATGGTATCGTCATCCTCGGCGCCGATGTTGTAAAGCTTTTTCAGCCTTTGCGACACAAGCTCGCGCAGCTTTTGGTATCCCTCGGTTATGCCGTATTGCAGGGCAGTTATAGGTTCTTGGGTCAGAATGTCCGCCGCTATTCTTTTGATTTCCTTCACCGGGAAGGATTCCGGGCTTGGGTTTCCCGCCGCGAAGCTTATACAGCCCGGCTTGCCCAAGCTTTTGAATATCTCTCTTATGGCGGAGGGCTTCATATTCACGAATTTGTCAGATATTTTATAGTTCATATGGTTGTTTCTCCCTTGACGATTTTATTGGTTTAAATCAAGTATAGCACTATTTTATCGCTTTGTAAATCCCCATTCTGCTTGTTTACCGGCAGAATCTTACGAAATGATTAATTTTTCTTAGCTGTATTGACACATATTTCATGTGGTGATATAATAATTTTAGTCGATACTGTTTTCAGCGGAGACGATACGGCGGGTAACGCCGGTAAAAAATATTAAATCAGGGGGAAATCTTATGAATAACACCATAGGCGCAAATTACAAGGCTGCGTGGCAGATAGTCAAGGACAAAAAGTGGAAACTTTGCGGGTTTATTCTTCTGGAATTAGTTTTTTCGATTCTTGCCGTGTTGTTTGGCATTCTGCCGATAGTTTCTATCCCACTCTGTTTTGCAATATCCGTATCATCGGCTGCTATATGCCTTAAAGGCGTGAGGGGCGAGAATGTTGACTCGAAAAACCTGTTTGACGGTTTTAAGAACCTCAAGCACAGCATAGGCGGTATGGCCTGGATGTCTCTTTGGGTATGTATATGGATGATAGTTCCGATTATTTTTGCTTTAAAAATAATTGCCAGTGCCATAATAGACGTGTTTAATTCCGTTATTTCCTTTGACGCTTATTATCCTTCAGCCGGAACTATAGTTATGTTTGCTATTGCCTGCATACTTATTTTGGTTGGCTGCGTTATTATGATAATCAAGGCGTTCACCTACTGTTTCACTCCTTACATACTGACGGATAAGCCCGAAATCCACGCGATGGACGCTATCAAAGAATCCAAAAAGCTCACCGTGGGCATAAGGGGTAAAATCTTTTGGGCTAACGTTATCCCTACGCTGATACTTTTGGTCGTCGATATAGTTCTTTGCGTTTTTGCATCGATCCCTTATATCGGAGTGCTGTTTGAAGTGATTATGTCTGTTTTGAATATAGCGGCCGATTTGTTTATGGCTATATTCTTAAGCCTTACTCTTGCAAGCTTCTATAATAAAGCATCGGTTTCCGAAGCTTCTGCTGTTGTTCCTGCGGCTGCTGTTGTTGAGAATCCCGCACCAGCACCGG
>CAZIOV010000029.1:0-13686 GCA_964541045.1 uncultured Oscillospiraceae bacterium
AATCAGCTTGCGATGCAGACCGAGCTCGCCGCCCACGCCGTATCCAATGAGGGCACAGGCTTTTTTGACGGGTTAGACAATACAAGCTACCGTATGACATGGATTGCCGCCAATGGAGAAGTTCTCTACGATAACCGTTCCGACTCCGGCGAAATGGAAAATCACTTGGAGCGCGAGGAAATCAAGGAGGCGCTTACAACCGGCAAAGGAGAAAGCTCACGATATTCCGTAACTCTTATGGAGAGAGCTCTTTATTGCGCCGAAAGGCTGCCGGACGGCTCCGTGATCCGGCTATCCGTATCGCAAAACACGCTGTTGACCCTGCTTTTGGGTATGGCACAGCCGATCTGCATAATCATCGTGATTGCATTAATATTATCGCTGGTGCTGGCTTCACGCCTGTCAAAGAGAATTGTAAAACCACTCAACGCGCTGGACTTGGATAAACCGCTCAACAACGATGGCTATGACGAGCTCTCGCCGCTTCTGCGCCGTCTTGACAGCCAGCAGAGGCAGATAAAATATCAGGAGGAAGAACTGGCACAAAAGAAAAAAGAATTTGAAACCGTTACGGAAAACATGACCGAGGGAATTATCCTCCTGAACGTCAAGGGGAATGTTCTGGGTATCAACAGCGCCGCGAAACGGCTGTTTGGAGCGGACGCCTCCTGCATCGGCCGGCACCTTTTCTCGGTTAATCGCAGCCCTCAGATATCCGGGCTGCTTGTGAGTGCGGAGGCCGGTCACCACGATGAGAGAACGATAGAACTTGCGGGAGGTCACTATGAACTTATTCTCAGCCCTGTGAGAACCGATGATACGCTTTCCGGCTCTGTGCTCTTGGTAATCAATGTCACCGAAAAAGAGAACGCGGAGCAGATGCGGCGGGAATTTACGGCCAATGTTTCCCACGAACTGAAAACGCCGCTCCACACGATAGCCGGTTCTGCGGAGCTTCTGGCAAACGGAATTGTTAGGGAAGAAGATCGCCAGGAATTTTATATCCGCATACAGAACGAAGCACAGCGCATGACTCGGTTGGTGGAGGATATTATCCGCCTGTCCCATCTGGACGAGGGCGCGAATGATATGAAACGTGAGAAAACCGACCTTTTACTTCTTGCCGAAGAAACCGTAAAATCTTTGCAGCATGAAGCAAAAAGTTCGCATATAACCTTGACGCTGGACGGGGAAAACGCCATAATGGAGGGCGTCCCGCAGCTCTTGCAAGGCATTATTTTCAATCTCTGCGACAACGCCATCAAATACAACCATGAATACGGAAGTGTCGCAGTAACCGTAAAAAACGATGGCGACAGCGTGATCCTTTTGGTCGCCGATACCGGGATCGGTATTCCCCCCGAACATCAGGACCGTATCTTTGAACGCTTCTATCGGGTGGATAAGAGCCGGTCCAAAGAACTCGGCGGCACGGGTCTCGGCCTGTCCATCGTCAAACACGCCGCAAGGCTGCATAACGCAAAGATCGATCTGCAAAGCATAGAGGGCAGGGGTACGACGATCACGGTGGTGTTTCCAAAAAGATAGGTAAAAAAGAAACGTCCATTATGGTCGCATTTGCGGATAATGGACGTTGTTTGTGTCCAAAACTGTCAGCCGACAGTTGATAAGTGATTTATTCCCTTATCACTGTTAAGCCGACGGTTCGGAGCTTTTTTGGTGAGATTAGTGTTCGTAGGTGCGATTCCGATGTACGATTTTGCTGAGTAGAAAAGCAAACAATCGTGCACTCTCCTCCGAAATCATACATTCGTCCCGAAAAACAAAAACCACAGTGGGAGATTCAGGCGGAACCTTCCCACTGCGGCGTGTAAAATAATAACAATCCTATTAAATATTGACCAATTTCTTGTAGCTTGCCTTGAGTGCAGGATAAATCTCGGTGTAGAGCTTGTAACATTCCTCATACTTAGGAACGTTTTCAGCAATAGGCTTCTGAATCTTGTCTGTCTTGATGACAGCAGAGCAAGCCTCGGGTACGCCGGAATAGATACCCGCGCCGACGCCTGCAAGTATAGCAACGCCCAATGCGGGACCTTCCTTGGAGGAAGCAGTCTTAACCGGGCAGGCGTACAAATCGGCTAACATCTGCCTCCACAGCGGGCTGGAACCGCCTCCGCCGCATGCCATCATGTCGGAAACGTTAACGTCCATCTGCCTAAACACCTCGACACAATCACGCAGGGAGTAGGAAACTCCCTCCATTACAGCTCTTAAAAGATCCTTCTTTTCGTGCATGGCAGACAGACCGAAGAATACTCCTCTTGCGTCAGGATCGAGGTGGGGGGTTCTTTCACCCATCAGATAGGGCAGGTATAAAAGCCTGTTAGAGCCTATCGGAACACTGTCAGCTTCCTTGTCCATGAGATAATAGGCGTCAACGCCCATCATCTTTGCGGTTTCCTTTTCAGCGCCGCAGAAGTTATCCCTAAACCACTTTAACGAAAGACCTGCACCCTGAGTAACGCCCATAACATGCCAACAGCCTGGGACGGCCGCACAGCAGGTGTGAACCCTTCCGAGCTTATCTATAGTGACTTTAGAGGTATGAGCGAATACTACGCCCGATGTGCCGATAGTGGTAAACGCCTTGCCGTCTTCAACAACGCCGGTGCCGACAGCGGCAGCAGCATTGTCGCCCGCGCCGCCGACAACTATTGTGCCCTCACACAGGCCGACCTCTTCGGCGATTTCCTTGGTTAAACCTCCCGTGACCTCGCAGGACTCATAGACCTTGCCGAGCATATGCTTGTCAAGTCCGAGAGCTTCAATAACCTCATCCGACCAGTCCCTTTGTGCAACGTTGAGAAGCTGCATGCCGGAAGCATCCGAAACCTCGGTGGCGTATTCGTGGGTAAGAACGAATCTTATGTAGTCCTTGGGCAGAAGGATGTGGCGGCAGCGCTCGTAATTCTCGGGCTCGTTGTTTTTAACCCAGAGAATCTTTGCGGCCGTCCAGCCGGTGAGTGCGGGGTTCGCAGTGATTTCTATAAGCTTCTCTCTGCCCAGAACACGGTTCATCTCGTCGACCTCGTTTGCAGTGCGCTGATCGCACCAGATGATAGAGCGGCGGATGACTTCGTTATCCTTATCGAGCATAACAAGGCCGTGCATCTGGCCGGAAAGACCTATGCCCTTAACGTCCTCTTTCTCAACGCCGGACTGCGCAACTACCGCCTTGATGGTTTTGATTGCAGCGTTGGCCCAATCGGCAGGATCCTGCTCGGCATAGCCGTTCCGGGGCTGATACATTGGGTATTCAATGGTTTTTGAAGCGATTACCTTGCCCGCTTCGTCGAACAGAACGGTTTTTGTTCCGCTTGTTCCGATATCTACACCTATGATATATGCCATAATTCTTCCTCCTGGATATTAAATTCTTATCATACTATACCATAAATCAAGTCCAATGTCAACGATTTTGCACAATTTATACAGTTTCAGACGGAGAGTCGCGCCGTTCAGCGGACTGCTTCTGCATAAAAATAATTGTGGATTTTTGGTATTGACAAATCCATAACGGAGTGTTATGATAATTTTAATAAAGGCTAAGACGAAGAGTGGCGGCGGGAATACGGTTCAGAGAGGCGGGCGGCGTTTATCGCAAAGATAAGCACGGTGAAAGCCTGCACATGATATGAATGCCGCTTTGTAGCTTTATCAGCCGGCGAAAAGAAAGCCCCTTGGGGTGATTAGACTTTGCCCGCCAGCCGGCGTTAAAGGGCTTGCAAAAGAGGACATATCCTGCGTGAACGCAAGATATGTCAATTTGAGTGGTACCGCGGATAGCGATCAGGCTGTTCGTCTCAAAGTTAATCTTTGGGGCGATTTTTTTGTCCCAAAAATGGTACGAAAGGAATGAAAACCAATGAGAAAAGAATTAGGAAAGCTTTACGAGCCTAAAGAGGTGGAGGACAAAATCTATCAGTACTGGCTCGAAAACGACTGCTTCAAGGCGACAGCCGATCCGGAAAAGAAGCCCTACACCATCGTGATCCCTCCGCCGAACATAACCGGCCAGCTTCACATGGGCCACGCACTGGATAATACTTTGCAGGATATTTTAATCCGCTACAAGCGCATGTCCGGCTATGCAACGCTCTGGCTGCCCGGAACAGATCACGCTTCTATCGCAACCGAAGCCAAGATAGTTGAAGCTATGCGCAAGGAAGGAATCACCAAGGATGATATCGGCAGGGAAGGATTTTTGAAACGAGCATGGGACTGGAAGGATAAGTACGGCTCAAGGATTATCTCCCAGCTTAAAAAGATGGGTTCCTCCTGTGATTGGTCGCGTGAGCGCTTCACATTAGACGAGGGCTGCTCCAAGGCGGTCAAAGAGGTATTCTGCAAGTATTACGATAAAGGGCTTATCTACCGCGGAGAAAGAATTATAAACTGGTGTCCGCACTGCTTAACATCTATTTCCAACGCCGAGGTTGAATATGAGGACCAGGCAGGTCATTTCTGGCATTTAAGATACCCGCTTACCGACGGCTCGGGCTGGCTGGAGCTTGCGACCACCCGCCCGGAAACGCTTTTGGGAGACACCGCCGTTGCAGTAAATCCCAAGGATGAAAGGTATAAGGATTATGTAGGCAAGACAGTAACTCTGCCGCTTGTAGGCAGGGAAATTCCGGTAGTCGCCGATGCTTACGTTGACATGGAGTTCGGAACAGGCGTAGTTAAGATCACCCCTGCGCACGACCCCAACGACTTTGAAGTAGGTCAGCGCCACAATCTGCCTGTTATAAACGTAATGACCGATGACGCCAAGATAACCGATGACTATCCCAAGTATGCCGGTATGGACAGATTCGAGGCAAGAAAGGCAATAGTATCCGATCTTGAGGCGGGCGGATATCTTGTTAAGATAGAGGAGCACGAGCATAACGTTGGCACCTGCTACCGCTGCGGAACCACCATTGAGCCGCGCGTCAGCCTGCAATGGTTCGTCAAGATGGCAGACCTTGCAAAGCCCGCTATCGAAGCGGTGAGAAGCGGAGATATAAAGTTCGTTCCCGAACGCTTTGAAAAGAACTACTTCAACTGGATGGAGGATATCCGCGACTGGTGTATATCCCGCCAGCTTTGGTGGGGCCACAGGATCCCTGCGTTCTACTGCGACGACTGCGGCGAGATGGTTGTCACCAAGGAGGATAAGGCCTTCTGCCCCAATTGCGGCAAAGAGATGCGCCAGGACCCCGACACCTTAGATACTTGGTTCAGCTCGGCGCTCTGGCCGTTCTCGACCCTTGGCTGGCCGGAAAAAACTGAAGACCTTGACTACTTCTATCCCACCTCCACCCTTGTTACGGGCTACGATATAATCACCTTCTGGGTATCCCGCATGATAGTTGCGGGCATGGAGCATATGCATAAGAAGCCCTTTGACACAGTTTTGATTCACGGCCTTGTAAGGGATTCTCAGGGAAGGAAGATGTCAAAATCTTTGGGCAACGGCATCGACCCGCTTGAGGTTATTGACCGGTACGGCGCGGACGCTTTGAGGTTCATGCTAGCATCCGGCAACTCTCCCGGAAACGATATGCGCTATTCCGACGAGAAGGTTAAGGCATCGCGCAACTTTGCCAACAAGCTCTGGAACGCCACAAGGTTTATTATGATGAACCTGCCTGAGGACTTTGAGGTAACCGGCGAGCTGCCCGAGCATTTGGAATTAGAGGACAAATGGCTTGTATCTAAGCTCAACAAGCTCGCCAAGGAAGTGAATGACAACCTTGAAAAGTTCGAGCTTGGTGTTGCCGTTTCCAAGCTTTACGATTTCATCTGGGACATTTACTGCGACTGGTATATCGAGCTTACCAAGCCCCGCATAAACGCCGGCGGAAAAACCGCCCGGAGCGCGCAGACCATCCTTGTCTGGGCGATAATAAGAATACTCAAGCTTCTGCATCCGTTTATGCCGTTCATCACCGAGGAAATCTGGCAGGCGCTCAAGGGCGGAACCCCGCTTATGCTGGAGCGTTTCCCGGTTTACGAGGATGACCTTGATTACCCTGCCGAGGAAGCAGACTTTGAAAAGATAATCGTCGCCATAAAGGCGGTAAGAAACCGCAGAGCGGAAATGAACGTTCCGCCGTCCAAGAAAGCGGAGCTGTTTATAGAAACTGACGAGGCTGAAACCTTCAAAAAGGGCGTAATGTTCTTTGAACGTTTGGCGTATGCTTCTAAGGTGGAAATCACCGAGGAAGATCCGCAAATTGCAGACGCTGTTGCCTGTGTTACCGACTCGGCTCGCCTGTTTATCCCCCTGAGTGAGATAATAGACAAGGACAAGGAGCTTGCAAGGCTGAACAAAGAAAAGGCGGCAGTTGAAAAGGATATCACCATAATATCAGGGAAGCTTAACAACCCCGGATTCTTGGCAAAAGCCCCCACACAGCTTATTGAGAGCGAAAAGGCTAAGCTTGCGAAAGCTAATGAAAAGCTTTCAAAGATAGAGCAATCTATAACCGCCCTTTAAGCAAAAGGGCAATATAGCTCATCCGGCCATGGGTCGCAAGGCTACCGACCGGACAGCATATATTTCGCTTCACTTTTAGTCCTTAAGAACTGTCTGTCAAATTAAAAGAAAGGAATGCCTTTGCCAAACTGAAGGCATATTGATTAACATGAATAACAATCTTTCAGTGAGCCGCCAACACCCGATAGTGTTCGGAATTATCGTAATGGCTATATTCTTTGTTGTAATGAATTTATCGGCAATACTGCTTTACAGCTTTGGCCCTGAGTTTCTGCTCGTCAACGGCGACTGGGTTTTACAGGGTGCATGTGAATGTATCGTTGCCATTGTCGGCATCATATTAGCGGCAGTTTTTAAGGTTTGGAAGATATGGGGCGAACGCGGCCGCGGCTTCGGTCGGGGACTTTTGACCTCAATGTATTTCATCGTGATATCCTTATATTCGCTGGCTGCCTCGATTGTGATGCTTATGCAGACCGCTGACACACTCGAGCTTGAAGCGCCGTGGAAAATCTGCGTGTTTGTTGCAACTGTGTTCCTTATCGGATTTGCAGAGGAAACTTTTTTCCGCGGCATTATATCTAACCTGTTCTACGAAAAGCATGCCACCGATAATGAGGGAGTGTGGACGGCGGTTATCGGTTCGGGCTTTGTGTTCGGAATGATGCACCTTGGCAACGCTCTTTCGGCGTTCCAGGTCACAGCGACCGGAAGGCTGAGTATAGATACCACGGTTGTTGTAGGAACGCTTGTTCAAACAGCTTCTGCCTGCGTTATGGGCATGGCTCTCACCGCGATATACTATCGTTGCCGAAACATCTGGGCGCTTGCGTTTGTTCACGGTGTTATTGACCTTTGCGGAGCGTTTACATCCGGCATCACAAAGGGCGGCTCGCTTGTGGAAACTATTTCCACATACACTCCCTTTATGTTTGTCTCGATGATACCTTATATTATTCTGACCCTTTATCTGTTAAGGCCCAAGAAGATGGCAACAATCCTTGAATACAGCCATTCAAACCCATCGGAATTCAACGGCCGGCTGTCAGACAATCTTCAAGACGAGCCGGAACTGATGTTTTGCGCCGCCGACGGCAGTGCGCAGCCTTCGGGTAAAGAGGCTGTCCCCTATCAGAAAAGCAAAAGAAGTCTGGGCATAGCTATTGCCTGCGCAGTTGCAATATTCATAGCATTGTTTGCATTGAGCGTATCGCTTTATATGGACACATATGGAGAAGACGAGTCTTTTTCAAATATCTTTGCAGCAGAAGTATTCTCCTATGAGTCTGCCGACAGCTGCGACGGAGGACCAACTTCCTTTGAAAAGGATTTGGGCAGCTTTGAGGTTGATGAAACAAGGGATTACAGGTTTACAATAACAAGCTACCCCGGCGATTCCAGAGCTTATGCGACCTTCTACGTCCGTGATTCAGAGAAAAATCTAATCTATACAGAATCCTACGGCGGAAGATGCAGCCTTGAGTTCAATCTTAAGCTTAAGGCGGGAGAGGAGTATAACATCACGGTGTTCTACGATTTCTCGGCGGTCACCGAAAGCATGGATTACATTACAAAGGTAACGGTTAAGTAGCAATAATCTGACCATAAGAGCATATAGCGAAAAGAATGACATAGCGGTATGCAAAACTCACGCTTGATTTCCGAAAAAAACCGCTGCTGTTTTCTTTGGCAGCTGTGGTTTGTTTCATTGTGACTATGCAGACGGCTTCTGCTCTGCTGCCATATTTTGCAAAGAATCGTATATCAGATGGCGGAGAATGGATGCTTCAGCTTGTCAGCGAGGTTGTTTTAGCAGTTGTCGGAATAATACCTACGGTGATATTCAGGGCAAAAGGAATCCGGAGCGAAGGTGGTTATGGTTTTAGCTATGTCATTCGTGCTTCGATGTACCTTATTGGTTATATATGCGTTCGATTTGCTCGACCGGCTTTTTTGTCTTATGAGCAATTCCGGCAAAACGAAGGTTTTCGCAGGAAGAAACAGCGTGCTGATATTCACGGCGACGGTATTCTTGGTGGGCTTCGCAGATGTTTTTCCGAGGAATAGTTTCTAATCTGTTTTATGATAAGTATGCTGTTGACAGCTTCGGGATGCGGACGGCAGTAATATCCTCCGGCGTTATTTTCGGAATGGTTCACCTTGCTAACTGCATTTCTGCGATAGCCATAGACAGCTAAGGGCTATGGGTGAACATCCCATTGATAACCAATGCAATCGTTCAGGCGGCCGTTAACTGCGGCATGGGCATGGTAATTACTGCCATATGCTATCGCTGCCGAAATATTTGGGTGCCTGTTTTCATTCACGGCTTTATTGACTTCAGCGCAGCATTTACCAACGGCGTTTTGAAGTATGAGCCTATTGTTAACACTATTTCAGGCTATTTTCCGATAAGCTTTATAATTATAGTGCCATATATCATAGTTGTAATTTTCCTTTTAAGGCCAAAGAAGATGAAGGAAATACTTGAGTACAGGCAGGCCCATGGCGCTGTCTTCGATAGGTGCGGCAATGACAGCCGGGAATTTGAATATCCGACCGATGGCATATGGTACGGCGCGATTACACATCCGAAAGATGCCTTGGCGGATTTGGCCGGAGGAAAGCGGAGCGTATGAGTTTACCTTTATCGCCACCGCCGGAGACGGCAACGTTTACGTAACGTTTGAGATTGTTGACTCTGACTGCAATCCGATTGAATCTCAAACCTTGAAAGGGAGAAGACTATGGGCAGTTCGGTTTAGTGCTTGAAAAAGGGCGAGCACTGTGAAATCACGGCAATACATGATTTTATGGACGTCCAGAACGGCGAGGACGTTGAATATACCGTCCACGCGACTGTTGAGCCGGAATAGATATTTATACTTGTTTCCGTCAAAAAATGTTGCTGTAAAATTGCTGCAAAATCCTATCGTAAAGCGGTTTTGTAGCCAATTTTCGCTTTCATTTCAGATGAAAATTAGTATTCCGCCCAAAATAGTATAGATTTCTATAGCGAATATTTATGATATTGACTTTCATAATAAAAAATATTATAATGCTAATAACCGCATATATAATGCTTCGCTGCACAAATCATAAAGCGATTTGGACTGCGGCTTAAAGCTGCCCCAAGGCGGGCAATAATGCTTTTAGAAAGCAAAATCTGCGGCAAACGATTAATTGGCAAAATAGTTTATGACATTTTTTAAGAGGTTTTATTATGAAAGCTCTAGTTTTAACCTGCAACACAGGCCAAGGACATAATTCTGTTACGCAAGCAGTTGCGCAGGCCTTTTCTTTGCATGGAGTTCAATGCGATTCGGTTGATTCGCTGTCATTTATTTCAGAGTCAGCCTCGCAGATAATCGGAAGCTGGCATACAAAGCTGTATCGCTATATGCCAAAAGTTTCGGATGCCGGATATAAAATTGCCGAATCTCACCCGGAGCTTTTTGGCGAAAAGAGCATTATCCGCAAATTTCTGGTTTCCGGTTCTTCCAAGCTTTATGAATATCTCATCTCCGGGGGGTATAACTGCGTTATCTGCCCTCATGTTTTCTCTGCCCTCATGATAACTCAGCTTATGCAGGATCGCCCGGAGCTTAAAAATTCGATCCGCTCCTGCTTCATTGCAACCGATTACACCTTTGCCCCTATAACCGCAGAAACGGACTGCGATATTTACTTCGTGCCTGATGATGGACTTGTTGACCTTTACTGTGCAAATGGCGTTCCGCGCAGGAAGCTTTTCGCTTCAGCAGGTATACCGGTGCGTTTGGAATTCTATAAGCGTATTCCGAAGGAGGAAGCCAAGCGCAGGCTGGAGATTCCGGAGGGCTCGCGGCATGTTGTCATGATGTTCGGGAGCATGGGTTGCGGGCCTATGCCCAAGCTTACTATGGAATTGAAGCGTAGGCTTCCCAAAAGCTGTATTCTCACCGTTATCTGCGGCACAAACGAGGCGCTTAAAAAGCTTTTGCAGCTTACCTATAAGGACTGCTTGAATATAAGGATAGAGGGGTTTGTGAAGGACATATCCCTGATTATGGATTCTTGTGACCTTTATATAACCAAGCCGGGCGGCCTCAGCATAAGCGAGGCAAGGATTAAGCACTTGCCGATGCTATTGGTAAACGCCGTTGCAGGGTGCGAGCAGAACAACCTTGAATTCATGCTGGACAAAGGCGCGGCAGTTTCGGCCGAGAGCGAAGAGGATATAGCCCTGCTATGTGCAAGCGTCATTGACGATGACGAAAAGCTTGAAGCTATGTCAAAAGCGTTTGACGACAGCAAGGTTGCGGCGGAGGAGATATATTTGCAGATGTCTGCCTTTAATAAATAGTAATGCAGACCCCGGGCAGTGTAAATATCTGTCCGGGGTGTTTTTTTGCGATGGTATCGTGTAAAAAATTCAAAATATTTTTCTAAATGCCGTTAACCTTTTACCCTCTGCGGTTACTATACAGATGAAAGATCTTTCAGGAAAGAAAAATGGGTGACTTATATGACCTCAAAAAGAGCGGGCGAGCTTGTATCGCAGAACATGAAAACAATATATGTATGGTCGCTTTCAAGGGTATCTAACCCCGCCGACGCCGAGGACTTGTGCTCGGACATCATCACAGCTGTAATCGAAAGCGCCGAAAAGCTTAAGTGCGACGAGGCTTTTTACGGCTTCGTCTGGCAGATAGCTTCCAATACATATAAGAATTATCTGCGCCGGAAGACCCGCCATCCCTCGGCGGAGATAGTCGAAAACCTCCCCGACTGCGAGGACGTTTTGTCGGATATCTGCGATAAAGAGGAGCTTAACTCCCTCCGTCGGGAGCTGGCGCTGTTAAGCCTAAAGTACCGCGTCTGCACGGTGGCTTACTACTTCGACGGCTTATCCGTCCGCGAGATAGCCACTAAATACGGCTTCACGCCCGAAACGGTCAAGGTCATCCTGTTCAAATCACGGAAAATTCTGAAGGAGGGCATTTTTATGACAAGAGAATTCGGAGAAAAGAGCTACAAGCCGTCGCCGATACACATCACTTCCATAATCTGCGGAGACGATGATACTGAGTTCAACAGCCTTATATCAAGAAAACTCGCGGGGCAGATAATCCACACCGCCTACTACGAGCCGGTGACCGTTTTGCAGCTTTCGGTGGAGCTCGGCGTGGCGAGTATGTATATCGAGGATGAAATCGAGCTGCTCATGCGCTACGGCTTACTTAAAAAGCAGGGCGACAAGTACCAGTCGAACATCTTAATGCTGCCGAGCGAGTATGTCAACAAGACCTATATTGAGATGAGCGAGAAATATACCGTCCGAATCGGGGAGGTACTTTCGGGGATAAAGGCGAAGCTGCCCAAGATACTCAAGGTTGATTTCGAGCGCGGCAAGGTTTCCGAAACCGCACTTTTGTGGGATTTATACACCTACTTCTGCATACGCGCCATGCAGCAAACCGACGGCGGCGCAAAGTTCCGTCCGCTTTACAAGGACACCACCGGTGTTGTCTATGCTTTGGAGGATATAAGCGTCTTGCTCAAAGATTGCGGACATTACGGCTATGCCGGGGAGAATTCGCATGATTCCCGCCCAAACACAACATTCATCATGTTTGCATGTCTAGGCGACAATGTAAACTATCACCCCGACGAGCTGCCCATCGACGAGATTCCACTCTTTAAGCGTTCCGCACTTGACAAAATCCAGGAAATCATATCGGACGAATTTGAAGCCCTTAAGCAGATATTCATTGAAGCGGGAAAGCTCCAGAAGGAAACTCTTTACGATTTCACCCCGGAAAGCTCCAAGGAGCTTATCGATTACTACTGCCCGCACATAACCCTGTGGACTCTTTCGGGCTGGTTCGGCTATGCCGCGAAGGAATCGGGAGTGCCGGAGATGCCGGGCAAGGGCGAGCATGTCGGCATTGTTGGGTATCTGGATTAATTTATTTGAAAGTAAACTGACATATAAGCTATACAAAAACAGCCGCAGTATTAATAAAATACCGCGGCTGTCTTAATATCATTAACGCTTATATAACAAAATTGCCATTCTCAAAGATTTTAACCGCCTCGCCATCCTTGGTGTAGCCTGTGATCTCCATATCGGCGGAGCCAATCATAAAGTCAACGTGAATCATGGAATCGTTAAGACCCATTTCGTCAAAGTCCTTGTCCTCTAACTTCTCAAAGCCTTCAACAGCGTCTCTGAAGCCCCTTCCAAGGGCGATATGACAGCAGGCATTCTCGTCAAACAAAGTCTCATAGTAAAGGATGTTCTGGTTGTTTATGGGACTGTCGTACTGAACGAGGGCCAGCTCTCCTATCATAGAAGCGCCCTCGTCCATGGTTACCATCTTTTCAAGAAGCTCTCTGCCCTTTTCAGCTCCGTAATCTACGACCTTGCCGTCCTTGAATTCGAACCAGAAGTTTTCAATCAACTGTCCCTGATAGGAAAGCGGCTTGGTGGAAACCACCTTGCCCTCGGCTCTGCCCTTTTGCGGGGACGTAAATATTTCAATGGTGGGCATGTTTGGGTTAAAGTAGTGGCCGTTCAGATCCAACTCTCCGCCGCCGCACCAACGGCTTCTTGGCATAAGCCAGCAGGTAAAATCGGTGCCGTTTGCAGACTTATAATGCAAGTGGTCAAAGTGGCAGGAGTTGAGCTTTTCGCAGCGTGACTTGAAGTCTTCATTTACCTTTTCCCAAACAGCTATAGGATCGTTATCATCGGTAACATAAACCGATTCCAGAATCGCTTGCCAGAGCTTTTCAATCGCTGCGCTCTTTCGCAGACCCGGGAAGACCTTTTTAGCCCAAGCCTCGCCGGGGATAGCCGCAATAGTCCACTGATGGCGGTTCTGCATAGCGTCGGAATACTGTTTAGTTATTCTGTACCTTGCCTGTGAGGATTTCTGCATTTTTTCCATGTTTATGCCCTTAAGTCCGTCCGGATCGTCGGACACGATGTGGATTCGGCAGGGAAGCTCCTCGGCCATCCACTTAAGCTTTTCTTCCTGCCAGGAAAGAACGGTTGAAAGAGTTTTAAGAGACTGGTGACGGTAGTTAAGCTTGGTTATATCGTCACATTCCCAGTTAACGGTTACGTATTTTGCACCGGCTTTGTAGGCCTCGTCTACAACCATTGCAACAAAATCTGACTGATCAACGTT
>CAZIOV010000030.1:0-11243 GCA_964541045.1 uncultured Oscillospiraceae bacterium
GAAACGAAAGTGATACGAAAGTGGTTCGAAAGTGAAACAAAAGTGGAACGAAACTTAAACGCTTCTTTCAACCGGAAATTATTATACGTCAATCAATACCGCCTAAAATCTCTTATTTTAAAAGGGGATGATGAAATGAGAGATTGCTATACATCAAGCTTTAAAAATTCGATTTTTTTCGCTTTCTTTATATAATAACAATAAAGAAAAAGAAAACGAAAAAGAAAACGATAACGAAAACGAAAAGAAAAACGATAACGATAACGAGTGTGAAAACGAAAACGAAAACGAATAGCTTCTTCTGCGCGCTGCCGGGAGCAGCTCGCAGAAATTCGCGCAAAGCCTCCGGACGGCTTTGCGGCGGAACACGCGCACGACACAGTAACAGAAAAAAATTCTGAACATATGTTCTAATTTTGATTGACAACCGAGCAAAGCTGTGGTATTATAGAAATTAGAGGGGGCAGACCGATTCGGGCCGAACAAAGAAAGTCTGCTCCGCAAGCATTGGTATTCTGCCCTGCAAGGCAGGATGCTGTTTTTTATCTGAAACGGCGGGGAAAAGCGGCCGAACATGTTCCGAAAATTGCGTCTGCGGATGCCGAAAAGAGAGATGTGCGGGGCGGCACATCTCTCGAAAAATTTCGGGCTTTTGCAAATCCGGCCGGCGGCAGGGCAAAGCGTGAGGATTAAAAGCTTTCGGCGTCAGCCTTCATCTGCCACGGCAATATGCAGGTCGCTCAGCTGAACATCATCCACCTTGGCAGGGCAGCTTGACATCAGCTCGCTGGCATTCTGAACCTTGGGGAACGCCAGAACGTCGCGGAGGTTGTCGGCTCCCGCAAATATCATAGAAAGTCTGTCAAGACCCAAGCCCAAGCCGCCGTGCGGCGGAGCGCCGTATTTATAGGCCTCTACCAGGAAGCCGAACTTGGCTTCAATCTCCTCGTCGGTAAGGCCGAGCAGGCGGAACATGTGGTTCTGAAGCTCGCAGTCGGTGATTCTCATCGAGCCGGAGCAAAGCTCGGTGCCGTTCAGAACGAGGTCGTAGCACTTGGCGCGGACGTTTGCGGGGTCGGTGTCGATATAGTCGAGGCACTCGTCAAGCGGCATGGTGAAGGGATGATGCATAGCGTCCCAGCGGCCGGTCTCGTCGTTGTACTCGAAGAACGGGAACTCGACTATCCAGAGCAGGTTATATTTATCTTTGGGAATAATATCCATCTTTTTGGCGGCGATGAGCCTTAAAGCTCCCAGCACCGGCAGGACGACCTTGTCCTTGTCGGCCGCGATGAGAACCACGTCTCCGCGCTCGGCTCCCGCGGCGGTAAGTATCGCTTCAAGCTCGCCCTCGCGCAGGAACTTTGCAAACGAGCAGGCGGGAGAATCATCCAGCCATCTCACATACGCAAGACCCTTTGCGCCTATGCCCTTGGCGTGCTCGGTAAGCTTGTCTATTTCCTTGCGCGTGTAGACTGCCGCGCCGTTTTTGACGACTATCGCACGAACCGAGCCGCCGGCCTCGAGCGCAGATTTGAAGACCGCGAATTCAACATTCTTAACCGCCTCGCCGATATCGACGATTTCCATTCCGAAGCGGGTATCCGGCTTGTCCGAGCCGAAGCGGTTCATAGCGTCCGCATAGGTAAGGCGGGGGATGGGGGTTTGAATGTCTATTCCCTTGATTTCCTTAAACAGCCGCTTCATAAGCCCCTCGCCTATCTCAAGGATATCCTCGACGTCAACAAACGACATTTCCATGTCGATCTGGGTAAACTCGGGCTGGCGGTCCGCGCGCAGGTCCTCATCCCTGAAGCATCGGGCAAGCTGAATATAGCGGTCAAAGCCGGCGACCATAAGCAGCTGCTTGTATATCTGGGGAGACTGCGGAAGGGCGTAGAACTTGCCCGGATGGATCCTTGAGGGCACCAGATAGTCGCGCGCGCCTTCGGGGGTCGAGCGGATCATCATTGGGGTTTCTATCTCCAAAAAGCCGTTTTCGTAGAAGTACCGGCGTGTAACGCGTGCGATATCGTGACGCATAATGATGTTGCGGGTGAGCCTGGCGGTGCGCAGGTCGAGATAGCGGTATTTGAGCTTTAGCTCGTCGTTGACTCTGTCGGAGTTGGTGATTTCAAAGGGGGTTGTCTGAGCCTTGGAGAGGATTTTAAGCTCGCTGACGCGGATTTCTACCGTTCCGGTTTTGATTTCGGTGTTTATGCTTTCACGCGGGGTGACTTTGCCCTTTGCCATAAGGACATATTCGTTGCGCACCGAAGCCGCCTTTTCAAACACGGCGGGGTCGGTATCGTCGCCGAAAGCGAGCTGGACTATTCCGGTGCGGTCGCGCAGGTCGATGAAGATGAGGTTGCCGAGGTTGCGAACCTTTTGGGCGAAGCCGCCTACCACGACCTCGCAGGGGGTCAGAGGGATTTCCGCGCAGTAGTGGGTGCGGCGAAGCGATTCCATTCTGTCCATATTTATTTTTCTCCTTTTTAGGTTTGTATTTTGAATTTTGATGTGTTTTTAATTTCGGTGCGGGTTTGCGTCGGAAAGCTTCGGCAGCACAAAGCCGAAAGCCTTCGGTTCGGCCTTTAAGGAAGGCGGACGAGCCTTTTTTATTCTTTGCTTTTGATTCCTTGCGATTATATTATGAAAGCTTGTTTTCAAGCGTGCTTTCCAAGCCCTCGGTCTCAAAAATCTCATTGAGAATCAGCGGCGTAAAGCCCGCGGTAATATCAGCCAGCGAAGCGGGACTTTCCTCGCCGGTACGCATATTCTTAATCTTAGCCTCGCCGGATTCAAGCTCGTTATCTCCGAGCACGCATACAAACTTTGCGCCTATCTTATCGGCATACTTCATCTGCGGCTTCAGGCCTCTGCCCACAAGGTCGAACTCTGCGGCATAGCCTTCCTCTCTCAGCTGCCGGCAGAGCATTGCAGCCCTTGCCCAAGCGGCCTCGCCCATCGGGGCAAAATAGATATCGCAGGTTTTGGCCTCCAGGAAGTCCTTCTTCTGCTGCTCCATTGTCAGAATAAGACGTTCCAAGCCCATTCCGAAGCCGAGCGCGGGGGTTTGCCGTCCGCCCAGCTCGGAAACAAGGCCGTCATACCGTCCGCCGCCGCAGACTGTTCCCTGAGCGCCGATATCGTTCGATATAAATTCAAAGACGGTTCTGGTATAATAATCCAGACCCCTGACTATCTTGGGGTTGACGGCATACTGCACGCCGTTCGCCGTAAGGATTTCCTTGAGCTTCTCAAAGTGAGCGCGGCAATCGTCGCAGAGGTAATCGAGTATCACCGGCGCGCCCTTGGCGATTTCCGAGCAGACGGGCGATTTGCAGTCTAAAATCCTCATCGGGTTCTTGTCCAGGCGCTCGCGGCAGGTGTCGCACAGCTCGCCCTTTTTGGCGCCGAAATATTCCTTAAGCGCGGCGTGATAGCTCTTCCTGCACTCGGGGCAGCCGATAGAGTTGATGTTCAGCTCGATGCTTTCCAGCCCGCACTCGTCAAGAACCGCCTTTGCCAGCATGATTATTTCGGCGTCGGCATAAGGTGACGCCGCACCGAACATTTCTATTCCGAACTGGTGGAATTCGCGCAGCCTTCCGGCCTGGGGCTTTTCGTGGCGGAAGCAGGGGATAATATAATATACCTTCTGAGGGAAGCCCTCGTTCATAACGCCGTTTTCGAGCATTGCGCGCACCACGCCCGCCGTGCCCTCGGGGCGGAGGGTGAAGGTTTGGTCGCCCTTGGAGGAAACGGTATACATCTCCTTGGTTACAACATCGGAGGTGTCCCCCACCGAGCGGACGTACAGCCCCGTCTCCTCAAAAACGGGGGTTCTGATTTCGCGGAAGCCGAACTGCTCAGCACAGTCGCGGACTATCCGCTCCACGGTGTGCCATTTGTTTATCCCGGAGGGCAGAGCGTCCTGCGTGCCCTTGGGTCTTTGCAAATATTGTGCCATAAAATTTTCCTTTCGTGATTTATTTTGTGCTTTTATCTGCTTTGTATTATCGGTATCGATATTTCCCGGCAGTCTCTTTCGGCGGACATATCATTCTCCCCGAATTCGGGACGTCTCGATATCCAATAAAAAAGCGCCGGTCATCCCCGAAAAGGGACGACGGACGCCGTGGTACCACCCTTGTTACCGCCGCTTATGCGGGCAGTCGCTCGGTTTCCTTAACGCGGAAAACGCCGCGGCTTTTGCCTTATCAGGCAGTCATCCGGCAAGAATCCGGATGGCCGACAAGGCTTTATAACCGCGAGGCTCGGAGGTGTCCTTCGTTTATGCACCGCGCCGGCACTCTCACCGCTGCGGATCTCCGTTTAAGAGATTCCGCCCGTGCCGTTCTCTTTGCCGCAGGTGCAAAAATTACTCTCCCCGTCTTAGCCGTTTAATATTCCGATATTATTTTCGATGCTTGGGTTGCCGCAGGGCTTACACCGTTATATCACGGTAATTGTCTCTGTAATCGAGATCCCCTCTTTCAAGGGCCATTATCAAAGCCTCGGCGGTTGCGATGTTCGTTGCCACCGGAACGTTGTAAACGTCGCACAGGCGAAGGATATCGCTTTCGTCCGGCTCGCTCGTCTTGCGGAGAATCGGATCTCTGAAGAAGAGCAAAAGATCTATTTCATTGCAGGAAATCTTTGAACTGATCTGCTGACAGCCGCCCTGAGAGCCGGCGAGATACTGCTGGATCGACAGGCCGGTGGCTTCCGAAACCTGCTTGCCGGTTGTACCCGTGGCGCAGAGCTTGTGCTTGGAGAGTATTCCGCTGTAAGCAATGCAGAACTGAATCATAAGCTCCTTTTTCGAATCGTGCGCTATAATTGCTATATTCATAAGGCGGACTCCTTTCAAATAGTTATATTTTAGACGTATGAATATTTTCCCCTATATTATTCACCATGCAAATAATTATATCACATACTTAACGAAAAGTCAAAGATTTTTTAAAAAATATCGTCCAAAATAATAATACAAAATGCGGTAAATTTACCTAATAAAAGTTCTTGTTGTCATACCGATTTTCGCACGAAATGAAACCAAAAGCAGGCGCAAAAACGCTCTGTATTACGGGATTCTGCGCCCGATTTTACGGCCATGCACGGTAACAGCCGGGTGCAGCCGGACGCTTTCGGACGAATATAAGTATGAAACCGCCGCAAACCCGTTGCACAGCGGCCTTGCGGTGATTTCACGACTGCTGCCCGGGCAGCCCGTATACGCTTTTACGGGAAATCGGCGCGGGCATGTATTAGCATATTTATTTTAATATTGTTCAATCTCCGGCAGTCTCCTTCGGAACCGAAACGCTTTTCATCCTTCCGTCGCCGAGGTCCTCAACGGCAGCTTCGTAGCCGTAATACGCTTCGATTATTTTTCTTACGGTGTACTTGGCATACTCGCCGCCCTCGATGACCACGGCAAAGGCTATTTCGGGGTCGTCGGCCGGGTAGAAGCCCACAACGGTGGAATTCTGGGTTGCCTTGTTGCTCGCCTGCGGGGTTCCGGTTTTTATGGCGACCTTTTCGGGGAGCGCATCTGTTGAGAACTGCGCTTCAAACGCCGCCTGAGCGTTCGATGCGGCATATGTCTGAGAGGTTGTGCTTTCCCCGGCAAGTATCATGCCGTCTATAACCGGCTGAAAGACGTCTTGCTCGTCGGCGTCTATTTCTGAGACTACCTGCGGAGCGGTCTTTGAAAGCATGGTCTGCATATTGTAATCCCACACCGAATCCACAAGGTAGGGCTTTAATCGCTTGCCGCGGTTGGCGATGGTTGAGGCAAGCACGCACATCTGAAGCGGGGTAACGCCCACCTCCGACTGGCCTATCGCCGCTTGAAGCACCTGCCCCACCGTCCATTCCAGGCCAAGGTTTTCAAAGGTCTCCGGGCAGGCAAGATATCCCGTTGCGGAGCTTATTTCAAGGTTCAGCTCGGTGCCGAGCCCGAAGGCATTCTGATAGTCCAGCAGCTTATCCAGTCCGAGCTTTTGCACCACCTGATAGAAGAAGATGTTGCAGCTTTTCTGAATAGCCGTGGTGACGTTTATGCTTCCGTGGGAGCCGGTGCAGTTTACGGTTATATCGAGGAAGCTGTACTGCCGGGCGCAGTAAAACTTCTCCTCCGGCGTGATTACGCCTTCGCTCAGCGCCGCTATAGCGGTGACGGTTTTCATGACCGAGCCGGGGCGGTAAAGCCCGTCGGTCGCCCGGTTGAACAGCGGGGAGCCTTCGGCGTTCAGAACCGCCGAATAGTCCTCTAAAAGATCGTTGATATCGTAGCCGGGGGCGGTTGCAAGCGCGAGCACCGCGCCGGTTTTAACGTCCATAACCACCGCCGCGCCGGAGTTGCACTCCGAAAAATCAAGGGGTTCCTTTGTAACATTGTCCGTCTTGGTAAGTATGCCCTGATTCAGATAGCTTATGTGCGTCTGAAGGATATCCTGAACCTGGCGCTGAAACTCCGAATCTATTGTAAGCATAACGGTGTTTCCTGGGGTCTGAGAAACGGTTGTATACTCCGAAACGCTGCCGTCGCTTGAAACGGTCACGGCCTTTTCGCCGTTGCTACCGCGCAGAACGTCCTCCATGGCCTTTTCGATTCCGCTTTTGCCGACGGTGTCGCTTATAAGATAGCCTTTGTCCTTAAGCTGCTCGTATTCCTCGGCGTATATAGGGCCGACATAGCCTATGCCGTGGGGGAAGACGTCCTTGCAGGTGTAGACTCTTACTGCGTCCTCCGCGACGTCTGCCCCGGGCATATATGCCTTAAGCTCATGGATTTTTGAGGCAGTCTCTATCGGCACGTCTTTGACGTACACATAGTCGGTCTTGGAGGAAAAGTCGGCAAGTATCATCTGATACCTCACCCCTGCGATTATTCTGCGCTCCCTTTCGGTGTATTCCGAGCTGATTTCATAGTCCTCCTCAAGCTTGGATATGCAGTTGTCGGCGGTGGCGTAGCTGTTGAGGCGGAGCTTTGATATTATCCTGTTTATATCCGACTGCTTTGCGTCGGGCAGAAATTCATACGGCGCCTGAGCGGTTATGGGGGTTTCGTCTATCCACTCGATGCCGTCGTCCTCCAAAAGCTTTGCTATGCGCAGAATCGTCTCGTTCTGCTCGGCAAGGTCGTCCGGAAAGAAGGAGTATTCTATTATTATGTTATACGATACCTTGTTTTCCACCATCGCCCTGCCCTTGCTGTCGACTATTCCGCCCCTTACGGCCTGGACTGTCTGCACGGCGGTGGTGGAGCGGTGAGACATACCGAGGTACTTTTCGCCGTCAACGATCTGAATCTTCATAAGCCGTATTCCGAAGAACACGGCGAACACAACGATTACGGCCGCGCCGACAAAGGCACGCAGAAATGAGGATAGCTTTTTCATGGGGTTGCTCCTTTTTATGCTCTGTCCGGTCTATACGGCGAATATGCAGCGGCTTGACAATGCCGACTGTTGCTTATTCACCTGCTTCAAACTCTGTCAATCTTCTCGTCCGGCTCTTCTATTTCAAGCTTCTTTCTTTCGCCGGAGAGCCTTGTCAGCAGCCACGAATAGGCAAACCACACCGGCGACCAAAGCACGGTTTTAAGCGTGGAGGGAACAAGCCTTGCGCCGAGAACCTCGCTGTAGCCTTCATAGTCCCAGATGCTGTAGTAGAAGAAATAGTGAATATAAAGATAGCAGAGCGCCAAAGCCGCCGCAACCGCTATATAGTTTATTATATTTTTCCTGAGGAACTGCCTGAACAGCGCCGAAACGAGCCCGCAGCCGAGGCAGAGATACAGCCCGGTGAAGCCCAAAAGCTGCCCCTGCGCGATATCTATGAGCAGGCCGGCAAACCCGCCCATCGCCGCCGAGGGAATCTCCTCCGAAAAAACGGCTATGCTCACCGCCAACGGCATAAGGGACATCGCCCTTGAGCCGGACGAAGCCCCGGAGGTTGAAAATGCAAAGGCGAGCATGGCGGCTATTATGAACGCCGCCCACTTAAGCGCGGTTTTAAGCGGAAGCGGGAGAGGCTTTTTCGGTTTACTGCGCATCTTCATAGCCGGAGCCCTTTCCTTCGAAATCAACTATGACGTAAACGGTTTTAAGCTTATCGCAGTCGATGGCGGGGAAGACCTCTGCGCGTCTGCTCAGCCCGTTCTCGGCTATTTCCGTTTTGTCTACCCTTCCGACGACAAGCCCCTTGGGGACTATTCCGGAGTAGCCGGAGGTTATTATTATGTCCCCCTCGGTCATGGCGCAGTCGAGCGGGATGTATATCATCCGCATAAGCTTATCCTCGGCAAGGGCGTAGCTGCCCTGGGTAACGCCTGTCTCGCCGGTGCGGACGCAGTATACGCCGATGGATATGTCGTTGGAAATAACCGTCGTCACCTTGGAGTAGGTGTATTCCGCCTCGCTGACGAAGCCCGCCAGACCGTCCTTGGTCACAACCGGGTCGTTCACCTTTATGCCGTCCTTTGTGCCCTTATCGATGAAGAAGGAGCCGAAAACGTCGTTAGCGGTTCTGCCTATGACGGTGCAAGGCTCCGAAAACTCTATTCCCTCGCTCGCCTCGGCAAGGCCGACCATTTCACGCAGGTGCTCGTTTTCCTGCTTGGTTTCTATGTAGTCGGCCATCTGGGCGGTAAGACTTGATATCTCTTCGCGGAGCCGGGCGTTTTCGCGGTAATAGTCGCCGGCGTTAACAAGCATATCTATTCTGGAGCTCACCCATGAGGAAATGGAGTTGGACACCTTCTGTATCGGCGAAAGAACCGTGCCCAAGGCGGAGCTTACGAGGTTAGACGAGGAAACGGCGGCGTAGATCATTATGCCGGCGAAAAGCGCGCAAAGGCAGAGTATTACCTTAAACTTCTTGCTTGAGAAAAATTCCTTCATTCCGTTCTGCACGCCTCCTTATCGGAAATCTTGAGGGCGGCGTGAAACAAAATCCGCGCCGTTCCTCCTGCGGGACGGTGCGGACTTAGTGTAAGATAAAGCGGCCTGCCCATGTTGGGGCAGACGCCCCGCGCTTCATCTGCTTGTTCCATTTGCCTTAACCCTTAGCTTTATTATTATCGGCGCCGCTCAATATCAATATGAATTGTCATTGCCGTTCAAAACATCGTGCAGCTCCTCAATGTTTTCGAGAAGCTTGCCGGTTCCGTCAACAACGCAGTCAAGCGGGCGCTCTGCGGTGTAGACCGGGATTCCGGTTTCTTCGTTTATCAGCTTGTCCAGCCCGCGAAGCATCGCTCCGCCTCCGGCAAGGGTGATGCCGGAATCTATGATGTCCGCCGAAAGCTCCGGCGGGGTGCGCTCCAATGTCACCTTAATGGCCTCAACGATGTGCGAAAGCGGCTCCGAAAGAGCCTCCCTTATCTCGTCCGAGGTGACGGTTATGTTTTCGGGAAGGCCGGTTAAAAGGTTTCTTCCCTTTATTTCAAGCTCCTGCTCGTCGCCGACGGGGTATGCCGAGCCTATTTCTATCTTGATATGCTCGGCGGTGCGCTCGCCTATGAGCAGGTTGTATTTCTTCTTTATGAAGTTGATAATGGATAAATCAAACTCATCTCCGGCGACCCTCACCGAGCGGCTGGTTACTATTCCGCACAGCGATATAACCGCAACCTCGCTGGTGCCGCCGCCGATATCCACTATCATCGAGCCGGTAGGCTCTTCAACGGGAAGCCCCGCGCCGATTGCCGCCGCCATGGGCTCTTCAACTATGGACACCCTTTTTGCGCCTGCGCCCTCGGCAGCCTCCTTTACCGCTCTGCGCTCTACTGCGGTAACGCCGGAGGGAATGCATATAATCACCCTTGCTTTAACAAGAGGGCTGTTGCCCTTTGCCTTGTGTATAAATTCCTGAAGCATGGCGGTGGTCATATTGAAGTCGGCTATAACGCCGTCCTTCAGCGGCCTTACCGCGCGGATAGAGCCGGGTGTACGGCCTATGATATTTTTAGCCTCCTGCCCGACGTATCTTACCTGCTCGGTTTTGGTATCGACCGCAACTACCGACGGCTCTCTTATAATAATACCCTTGCCCTTTAAATAAACAAGGGTGTTGGCTGTTCCCAAGTCTATTCCGATGTCTTTTTTAAACAACTGCGTTCACATCCTTAATATATTATGTATTACTGCTCACACTGTGGCCGACTGCAACAAGTATAGCACAATCCGCTGTCGATTTCAAGCGGTTTTAAGGCTTTTTACGGCTGTTTGAGAGCGTTTTCATCGCTTTTTAAAGAACAGCACTCCGAGGCAGTTCGGGCCGCAGTGGCATGAAACGGTGCAGCCGGCGTAGGTCTGGATTACCTCTTCAAACGGGTGAAGCTCCAGCACAAGCTCCTGAACCTTGTCGACAATCTCCTGCGGGACGTGCGAGTGAGTTATGAATATCCTTTTTGTGTCGATATCCTGCCGTCCCTCCAGCCTTCCGCGGACATAATCGAGGATGGATTTTTCCATTGATCCGCGGTATTTTTTTGCCACGCCCATTTTGCCGTCCTTAACCTCTATTTCGGGGCGGAGCTTGAGCAGGTTCGCGCCGAAGGCAACAACGCTCGGGCAGCGCCCGCCCTTCTGCAGGTATTCAAGGGTCTGCAAAACAAAGCTTACATCAAGCCTGCCGACGGCTTCGTTAAGGCTTGCTTCTATTTCGGCGGCGGAAAGCCCGCTGCGTGCAAGCTCCCTTGCCATAAGGACCAGGTGGCCGGAGCCGGAGGAAAGGTTCCGCGAGTCGATAACGCGGATGTCCGCTCCCGCGACCTCTTCCTTGACCGCCAGCGCCGCGCGCACCGCGTTATCATGGCAGCTCGAAAATTCGCTCGATATGTTTATGTGAATTACCGGGCAGCCTTCGAGCGCGAATTTTTTAAACACCTCATAGTATTCGCTCAAAGAGACTGCCGAGGTTTTGGGCAGGACTCCGGTTTTTGCAACGTAATCAAATATGGCGGCGGGGTCAACGTCTATCCCGTCCTTTCTCAGATCTTCGCCGAGGACTACGCCCAGTGGCATGACGGTTACGGCATAGTCGGAATAAAGGCTCTCGGTAAGGTCGCAGGTGGAGTCGCAGGTGATTTTGATTTCCGGCATGGTTGATTTCCTTCTTTTCTATATTAATGATTTTGTTGTACGTTACGGATTTGCAGGCGGAGTAAACTCGGCGGCAAACAGAAGTAAAGACGGTTGCAAAGTAGTGGCCGCCTTGCGCTCAAT
>CAZIOV010000031.1:0-10717 GCA_964541045.1 uncultured Oscillospiraceae bacterium
CAGAACTCAATCACTTTTTCCACTCTCTCGGTCTCACATCAATTGTAATGCTACACGAATAATAAAAATACTGTGTGTAGTTGTAGGTTTACAATAGATCCGTAACAAAAATAAAAAAGAGTAGTGGAAAAGCGAAGCCTGTGTTACAGTTAAGTTACGAAAAATAAAAGCAACAGGAGGTTAGCTAATCCGCTATGAATACCGCAGCACAAATCACCAGCCGCCGTCAAGCCCTAATTTTATGGGCGAAGAAATACGGAGCCACATCGGCAGCAAGAAGATACAACGTAAGCCGACAGCCGGTGTACCGATGGATGAAGAGATATGATGGGCCATTGGAATCACTTAAAGACCGTTCACACCGTCCTAAAAAGTCACCCGAATCAGCATACGGATGAGGAAATAAAGCTGATAACGGATACCAGCATAAAAAAAGTAATTGTGCATCCGAACGGTAACGGAACCGGAATTGCAGTACAGAAAGAAGAAGCATTACATTCAAGGTGAAGCATCAAAGAAAGAGACGCCAACACTAAAAAAACGAAAAGCACCCAAATGCTCCAAATATCGAGCCTTTTGAGTGCTTAACTTTTATAAACAACGAATAGAAGCTTTTTATGTGTTTTGGAAAGCTGCTTATATTTCAAAGCTACCCGAACAACATCAAAAAGCAGTGTTTTTGTGCCCTTTTGAGAGGGAGAATTGCGATATTTCCTTACTCTGTCCGAATAATACTTTTACTGATACAAGAAAATACTGCCGCTGACGCGAGAAACAATGATGTTTTCCAGTATTTCTATGTTCGTAACATCAACGCCGTTTTTGCCTAAATATCCGTCGCTGCAAGAAAAGAATGAAATATCATTATTTGTAACTGTTGCCGTTGTTGTATATTCTTCTGTGTATTCTTCCCACTTAATATCCGTATAGCTAAATTCTTCTTTGGACAAATCAAGATCAATGCCGACGAGAGATTTTACCGCTTGAAATTTAAAAGCAACGCTTGAATTATTTATATCAATTATGTTTTTGTATTCTTCTTTTGGCTTTATCACTTGGGATATACTTAAATTCACTGCCTCGCCAAAATCATTCTTCACCCATTCAACGCTTTCGGAAATTTCATAATAAGCTTGCCAATTATCTAATGTGATCTGTATTTCAGTCACAGTATCATATAATTCTCCATCTGCTCCAACATATACTTTGTCTTTTGCTTCAAAATCTTGCGATCTATAATATGTTTTATCTGCAAAAGTTGAACCGGAGGAATATTTCAAAACCGTTTTCCCGTCTTCCTCCCCTACTTCTAACACGCCGTTTACATTGTTAGCGTCAAGAGTAAAAACAATTTGGTTAAGATCGTCAATATATTCCCATGTGGCACTTTGACCTTCATAGTTACAAGTGCCGTTCTTTTCCAAAGTAATAATTGACACTTGATATGTAATTTCATTGTCAAAGCGAGATTTAAGAGAATTTGCTTTCCATTCTCCAATATACGCCGCAGTGGATGGATTATCGTTACCGCTTTGATTTTCCTTTTGGTCATTACTACAAGCGGAACATGAAAATAACATCACAATCGCTAATCCTATTAAATACAATTTTTTTCATTCGCACTGCTCCCATACTGCTAAAGTTTTTACAATATTATACCATGAATTTATGAAAAAAGCAACTGGCAGAAACAAACATACCTGCATTCATCAACTTTTTGATTTTTCTGCTAAATACAACAAAACAAATCGGCTTTGTTTCTATGCAAAACATCTCTCTAATGATATTTGTAATGCCATCGGTAATTTAATTGTCCTGCAAGTGGAGGCGGGACAAATGTACATATTTCACTATCTCAAAGGTGACACCGATAACGATCTGTCTGTTAGTGGGCTGATGTTGTTTATCCTGCTCGTTATTTGGTTAATATGGAAACGGAGAGCAGTCAAATCGGCGCAGATGTAAACGAGGACGGAAGCATTGACTGACGCGATCTTATTATGCTCTCTCGCCATGTTGTAGGTATTGAGACTATTCCAGATATAGTTTGTTGATATAAAAGCAAGCATACAATACATAATATGTTATTAACTATTATACTGCTAATTGTTAGTTCTTGTAAGGGAAACCGCTAATTTTTGATGCCTTTTGGGTGGTGAATTATGTGAGAAATATCTGAAGCACTTTGCCGGGTAATTCTGTGCCTGTACAGTCTAAAATATCGTTGTTCTCATCGCAAATCTTTCAAGTATATTTTCAACCTTTCGGCAAATAATAGCATTGCTTGTCAAATAAAAACGCCGGTTGGCTTGAATATCGCGCTCTACGCGGGATATTCCGCCAGTCGGCAATAAATGAAAGGATTGAGAACAATATGAAAGCAACAGGAATCGTCAGGCGTATTGACGACTTGGGCAGGGTCGTTATTCCAAAGGAGATTCGCAGAACCATGCGAATTCGTGAGGGCGACCCGCTTGAAATATACACAAACAGTGAAGGCGAGGTTATATTCAAGAAATACTCGCCAATAAACGAGATGTCCGAAAGCGCAACGTCTGCTGCCGAAGTCATCCATAAGCTCGGCTCTGCGCCGGTGGTTATTTTCGACCGCGACCACGTTGTTGCAGTATCGGGAGTGCAGAAGAAGGAATATGCCGAGCGCAGACTGTCTCCCGGGCTTGAGGAGCTTTTGGACACCCGCAAAAGCTGGACCTACGACGGCGACGGAAAGCCTATTCTGCCGGTAGAAGGAGTATCCAAAAACGCCATAGCCATCTCCCCGATAATAGCTTCTGGAGATATAGCAGGTGCGGTTTGCTTCCTGGCTCCCGAGACAAATTCAAAGGGGACTCCGCTCCAGCTAACACTTTCCCAGACTGCGGCAATGTTCTTGGGAAGACAGTTGGAGGAATAGGCTCCACCGCTCCTTACCGGCATATTATCTATTATCGCGCAAGCTGCGAAGCTCGATTCATATGAGCTTCGCAGCTTTTGTAATTCCGAAATTAAATATCATTCGTCATCAGCCGGCAATCCAATTGCGCATTGTTCTTTAAGCATTTGACCGAGATGCTTTCTATCAGCCGTGTTGTATTCCCACGACTTTTCTTTGCAGACAAAATACTTGTTTGGCTTGACGTCACAGATTATTTTTCCGTCGGCAATTCTTACACTGTAACCGTCCATAAGCACGTTTGTCTTTATTAATAACACGGCTCTGTTCCGTATATTTTCTCATACGATCGCCCGGTCCTGACTTTCGGTTTGCAGCTTTACCATTCTGGAATAGATTCCGTTTTGCGAAATAAGCTCATCCGGACTGCCCTGCTCCGCAGCCGTTCCGTCCGACAAAACAACTATCTTGTCAGCCCCGGCAACGGTGCGCATGCGGTGCGCAATCAGAAGCACTGTTTTATTTTTGATAAGCCGTGAAAGAGCGGTCTGAATAGCGGTTTCATTTTCCGCGTCAAGACTTGCGGTGGCTTCGTCCAAAAGGATAATGGGCGCGTCCTTCAAAAACGCGCGCGCTATTGAAATGCGCTGGCGCTCTCCGCCCGAAAGCGCGCTTCCGTTTTCACCGATGCCCGTCTGCCACTTGTCGGGCAGATTTTCGACAAACTCCACGCAGTTTGCAAGCCTTGCAGCTTCCATAACCTCCTCATCGGTTGCGTTCTTTCTGCCTATTCTTATGTTCTCCATAATGGTGTTGTTGAACAGGGTGACGTCCTGAAAAACTATCGAGAAAGCCGTCAGCAGCTGTTCCGGGTCAACCGACTTGACGTCCACGCCGCCCACTGTGATTCTGCCCTTATCGGCATCCCAGAACCTTGCCGCCAGCTTTGCAGCGGTGGATTTGCCGCCGCCGGAGGGACCTATAAGCGCAGTGACCTCGCCCTGCTTGGCAGTGAACGATACATCGTTGAGAACCGTTTCGCCGTCGTTATAGGCAAAGCAGACCTTATCAAAGGCAATATCGTAGCCGCTAGGCTTAAACTCTCTTTCGCCGGTCTGCTCATGACAGTTTTCTATCTCGTTCATTCTATCTATGTTGATTTGCAGGGAATTTATTGCCGCAAGGTTCTGGAGCGAGAAGGACATCGGCTCGTAAATCCTCGAAACCACAAGCAGGAACATGAAGAAAGTAATCAGCGAAAGACTTTCGTTAATCAAAAGCGTGCTTCCCACAAGCGCAACGGTTGCAATTCCGAGCTTTAAAAGCATCTGCGCCGGGACTACAAACATGGCAATCCCAAGCTCACTTTTAATATGCCTTACTTCAAGTGCCTCAATTTTTCCGTTTAAGCCTTTAAGATAATCCTGCTCGGCGTTGTTGCTTTTCAAGTCTCGGATAGTCTCCAGACACTCCTGCACGCCATCCTGAACAGCTATCTGAGCAGCGCTCTGTCTGCGGCTGAAATGATTCTGCACCCTTTTTGAAAGACCGACTATCAAAAGTGCCACGGGCAGAACCCACAACGCCGCCAGCGCAAGCCGCCAGTCGCAGAACAAAAGGCTTACGGCGATAATGCAAGTAGATATTATTGATGCGTAAAACTGCGGAAAGTAGTGCGAGAACATCTGCTCGGTGGCCGCAACGTCCCCAAGCATGGTGTTGGTTAGGTCGGCCAAATCCTTTTTTCCGAAGAAGGAAAGCGGAAGCCTGCGGAGCTTTTCGGCAAGCCTGATTCTGCATTTTCCCGATTCCTTATAGGTGGAAAAATATGTGGCGTTGTACTTCCACAGCTCAGAAATGAATATCATAAGCAGAGCTAGGACAATTCCGACTGAATACAGTGAATAATGACTTTTGGGCACTGCCCCACCGAGAAAATCGTCAACCAAAATATAAAGAAGCCACACCGGAAGCATCAGCACTATATCTCCGACAGTACAGGCGATTGTGGCCAATACAAGTCCCTTTGCACCTTCACGTGATAGAGCAAACCGTTTCATAATTCTGCTTATCATTTTGCACCTCCAACCTTCCAGCTGATAGAAGTCTGATAATCGCGCCACATTTTTGCATACAACCCGTCCGCCGCAACAAGCGCATCATGCGTTCCGGATTCCTCAATCCTGCCGTCTTTAAGCACAAATATCCTGTCCGCATTTCTTACCGTCGTCATGCGGTGGGCTATCATTATGACCGTTTTATTCCTTGACAGCTCCTCAAAGGCTCGCTGTACAAGGTATTCGTTCTCCGGGTCGGCGAATGCCGTGGCCTCGTCCAAAACGATGATTGGAGCATCCTTTAGCATAACCCTTGCAATGGCAATTCGCTGCTGTTCGCCGCCGGAAAGGTAAATACCATTTGTTCCGATTACCGTATCTATTCCGTCCGGGAGCTTGGCTATGATATCGTCGCACTGAGCTTTATGCAGGGCACTTTCAACCTCTCTTCGAGATGCAGAGGGCTTAGCAAGCCTGACATTTTCAAGAATCGACGTTTTCAAAAGCCGGCTGTCCTGAAAAACATATGATACGGTTTCCATCAGCTTGGCTTTTTTAATATTCTTTACATTCACGCCGCCAACCCTGATTTCTCCGCCGGATACGTCCCAAAAGCGGGATATAAGCCCTGCGGCGGTGGTTTTTCCTCCTCCGGAAGGCCCCACAAGCGCAACAGTCTCGCCCGGCTTTACGCTGAATGAAATATTGCTCAGCGCATCCGCATCCGCTCCCGAGTATCTGAATGAAACATTCCAGAACGCGACCGAGTTGTCCTTGGGCGATGCACAGCTCTGCGCTTCCGGTAGGGGCTTCATACCCATAATCGAATGAACACGAGATAAGGCGTCGCCGACTAACATACCGTTCTCGCTCATGAAAAGAACCTTTGTCATAGATGTTGCAATCACCGGCGTAAAGATAACATAGAAAATCAGGCTTAGAAGAACCGGCTGAGATACTGCCTCACTGCCCGCTAAAACCAGCGCAAGGGTGATCAGAAACGCAAATGCGCTGTTTATAAAAACTGTATACAAAAGCATCGGAAGGCGGCATTTTTTACAGTATGAGATGCAATATTGATAGTAACCGTCTATAGACCCCTTAAACCGTTTAAAGGTATGCACAGTCTGCCCGAATGTCTTCACTACCGGAATGCCGCGCACATACTCAACCGCTTCATTGTTCATATCCGAAAGAGCGTCCTGATAGAGTTTCATATCCTCAGCCATGGCTGGGCCGGCCATTTTGAACATTGAAGCAAAGCTCAATACCACCGGCACAAGGCAGACAAGGCCGAACCGCCAGTCGAACAAAAACAGCATAATTATCATGCCTATCGGGGCGGCTATTGCGCCTGCCATGTCCGGCAATTGATGGGCAAGATAGGTTTCGGTCACCGCGCTGCTGTCGTTAACAATGCGGCGTATTTTGCCGCTTCCTATCTCCCCGATAAAGCCAAGAGGCAGCTTTGCAATATGCGCCATCAGCATTTTGCGCATATTCCCGGCAATTCGAAAGGCAGACAAATGAGAGCACATAAGTGCTCCTACATATATGACAATCGATATCAGCGCAAAAGCCACCGCCAGCCAGCCGTTTCGGACGACGCTGACAGCCTGCGAGTAGTTCGGAGCAACCTCGATTATTTCCTTGATTATAAAGAAGATAAACACAAACGGAAGCAGTGCCAGAGCCATACTGACAATCGACAAGGCGAGCGAAAGATATGTAAGATACTTATGTCTGCCCGCATAGTTCATAAGCTCTGATAGGTTATTATTCTTTTTCACTTTCATTCCTCCCCGAATAATTTATGATAGAGAAGCCGCTGCAGCCGGCCTC
This sequence comes from uncultured Oscillospiraceae bacterium, assembly GCA_964541045.1. Taxonomy (GTDB): domain Bacteria; phylum Bacillota; class Clostridia; order Oscillospirales; family Ruminococcaceae; genus Faeciplasma. Next base: position 6,793 of record CAZIOV010000031.1, read on the forward strand.
AGTTATCCGTAATATAGTTAGCAAAAGCTAACTCATGATCAAAAATTATAGGGGCTTACTCCCCCATAATTTTCATCCATCCTGCGGTATAGAACTCGTTTAACTGCGCGATAAACGCCTTTGCCCGCTCCTTCGGCATATCGTGGCGGATGACCTCAAACATTCCGTCGAGCATACCGCTTGCTATCATATGGCAAAGCTCGCGGTCGATTTCCGGAACATCTCTTCCGAGACTTTTCAGAACCTCGATGTATTTAAGAGTATATTCCGCCTCTATATCCGCCATGGAGTGGATAAAGTTTTCGTATGGTGTACCCTCACTACAGCATATCAGAAGCTTAAAGGCTTCATAATTGCTGTACATATAATCTATCATCCAGTTGATACATTCGGCTGATTCCTTTCCCATGTGTGAGGGCTGTTCTTCCTTGGGCAGGGATGCGAAATCTGTCTGAGCCGTCATGAATTTCCCCATGACTGCCGCGGCGTAAGGTTCGACAATTGCGGCAAATATCGCTTCTTTACTGGAAAAATATCCGTAGAACGCGCCGGTAGTTACTCCTGCCGCTTTCACGATATTACGTAAAGACGCCGATTTGAAGCCCTTTTCAAGAAACTCAGCCATTGCGGCGGCGTGGATAAGCTCCAATGTTGACCGCTCCGATTCGCTCATGATATCACCCCCATAAAAATATAACACTGCTATATAACGCTGTTATATTATAGCACGGCTTTTGCCCGGTGTCAAGACTTTTTGCGGAATTATATTAAATTAGTTTATGCTAACTTGCCGCAAGAGAAAAGAATAGGTATAATTAACACCGCAATCACAAGACCAAAACCGAAACGGAGGCATACATAAAAGCCGAAATAATAAAGCATATAAACGAAGAAGCCGAATACCGATACTGCGACCAAAGCGGCGATGCCACACTTTCGGTCTGTCATGTTTTCGACGGTGCGGATATCATCTATAACTCCGTTCATATGAGAGAATCCTATAGATGCTTGAAATCTGTTAAGCGTATTGCTCAAGCTCTTTTTCTTGTACTTTCAACCGGCCTTTGCCCATTTTGAGGCTGAGGTCGGATTTGGTTTGCATTTTTGATTTTGCCGTTGGATTCTTAACGGCTTTTATGCGCTTTTAGCTTGCTTCTCGGATTTATACGGTTTTAACCCCTGACTTCGATGAAATCAGGGGTTTTCTACAGACTGAATGCTCGTTATTTTAACCTGTAAATAAACGAGCATTTTTATTTTTTATACCTATATTCGTCCGGAAACGTACAGACCATGTACGGCCATATACCGAGGCTACCTGTCCGCGGATTATCTCCTTGAAAAGATACTCAAGGATATTCAGTAATCCATTGCTTCCTTCTATAATGAAATCCCACGCGGGCTTGGCGATAAGTCGCCGGACTTTATGGCGGCCGTCACCGACCTTATGGCAAAAAATCTGCGCCGAACTCAACGAGCGCATGTCCGATATGCCGGGCGTCAGCTACCAAAGCGTCGCTTCAAGGCTTGAACATGCAAGTGGCGGAAAATTGCGCTGAACTTTACATATCGTCTTGCAAAGCGTTTTGACGGGCCAAACGACAGCCTTGTTTCCGCCGGAGACCCGCAAACGGGGAGAGAATTTCATCATGTTAACCCCTCCCGGAAAGCGCGGAATTTCATATGAAGATATGATCGAGCTCAACCGTGAAAGCATCAGCGGCTTTGACGTGAGAAAGTTTTATGTTAAAATCGTTTCCGGGCTTTGGGAAAGAGGAATGTAATGCCTATCCGCAAAATCGGGTACAAAACCGCTACACAATGGTTTTGCACCCGATATTTGCATCACTTTAATATGAAAAGCCTTTCCACAGCGATTTTGCGATGAGACGGAGATATAATCTGTATTTTCCAAAAATTATATTGCTTCATCAAAAATCCTGCTATAATATTTTACGAAATTAAAAGCCGTGTACGCTATCAGGAAATGTGAACTGCAAAAGAGCAAATATGAACATAATTAAAAGAATCAGCGTGATTACAGCGGCTTATTTCCCTGCAAGCTTCGCCTTTTCCTCTTCCAAAAGCTTAATAAGCTCGTCAATCCTTGAAGTCATTGATTGCTCTTCGCTTTCTATCGAGGATGTAAATGCGCTTACGGTGTCACTTATCTTCTGTTCAGGCGTTTGTGAAGACGCTTCCTGCTGAGGCGCCGGTGTGGATACAGGCATTTCTGCCCGCTGGACCGCAGCTGCGCTCTCAAGCCCTGCATATGATTCCGGCTCGGGTACGCTATTCTGTACCGGTGCAGGTGCAGGAGTGGGAACAGGTGCGGGCTTGGGATTGCTGAACTCAAGCTTAACATCCTGAACGCTGTTTCGCTCGGCAGTAAATACGGATTTTTCAACCTTCTTAGCCCCTTCGCCTACACTGCTTTCAATTTCCTGAGCCTTCGGAATGTCAGCGGCGGGAGCCTGCGGTTTTTGCTCATTGATTATCTGTTTGTCGGCCTTTGGCTCGTCAGCCCTTGGCATAGTTCCGAAATCAAGAACATTCTGCCTGGGAGTTGTGTTGAACTCAGCGGCATCAAGAGTCTCTATCTCCTCAAACTCCATATCATCCTGCGTTTTACCGTTTTTCAGGGAGATTATCAGCATTATAACCTCATAAACAACAAGAAGTGCGCATGGAACTATCACTATTATAAGCATGCCGGTTTTGGAAGAAGCAAATCTTATTACTGCGCCAAGAGTTGTGTCGTAGGATGTGGCCCTTCCTATAATATCCGCTTCATCCACTGCCCAAACCTGATCTGCCGGAGCATTGTCATACTTGACTATATACTTACGCTGAACGCTCCCGTCCGGCATAGTAACATCCTGAGAGCCTTGATATCCAACCACTGCAAGGCGACCGTCTATATCGCACAAAATAACGTTGCCTTCAGTCTCCGGCATGGTGCCCTCGTCAATGAAGACAGCCGAGCCCTGCTTTATCCTTGGTTCCATACCATCCCCATTCATAAGATATATCCTGTGACCAAAAACGGAAGGTGCTTTATTAGCGTCCCTGAATATGCCGTAAACAACGAAGGTGCAGACTATAAGAACCGCAAGAATGAATATGACTATTATTCCTATAATCTCGCCCGCCTTGCGCTTTTTTGTGTTTTCCTGAAACATTGCCTTCATCCTTTCATGGTAAAGCCTTGAATAATTTGCGATGATTTAAATTTTCTGCTCATCATTTGTACAACATTAAGTATAGTATAGCACATTTTCTTTTCAATAGCAATTCTTTTTAGCAATTTTATCTTACATTTTTTCATTATTTGCTAAAATCCAATTTCAATATTTTGCAAGCAAAAATATTGACAAATCGGAGATTTGCGTATATAATAGTGTAGTCAATAAATGCTAGTGTAGCTCAGTTGGTAGAGCAGCGCATTCGTAATGCGCAGGTCGCGTGTTCAAGTCCCGTCACTAGCTCCAAGCGGTTCTGATAGCAGGGCCGCTTTTTTATGGTTCCGCATAATAAAAAGCTTAGCATGCGTGCTGAGCCTTTTTCTTTAATTATAATCGCTCGAGTTTGTCGCAGCGGACGGTTACTCTTGCAGAGCCTCTTAGTGTGCAGGTGAACGGCGACAGATCGCATTCAGAAGAAATCATATCCTCTATAGCGGTGGAAGGAAAAATTTCTATAGTCACAGCCTCGTAATAAAGCTCATTGCCATCCATATCCGTAAGGATAACGCGGTCGTCATGGAGCAGGCTTTTAAGGTTGCCGAAGTGTGATTTATCATATTGCTGTGTATTAAAATATTTTTCAATCAGCTCGTTGCATCTCTCAAGCTCTGCGCAGGGCTTGTAGTATTGTTCTGACATGATTTTTCCTCTTTCATATTTCGTAAACAAAGATATTGGCA
>CAZIOV010000032.1:0-8470 GCA_964541045.1 uncultured Oscillospiraceae bacterium
ACTTTGGCGGATATTACGGCGACTACGAGCAGCCAATCAATGATGATCCGGCTGAGTGCAAGCGTCGTATCAAGGAGCATATCGAAAACGAGTATGGTTATGACCTTTCCAAAACGCTTGATGAAATCCGTCCTACATATCGATTTAACGAGACCTGCCAGGGCACCGTACCGCAAGCCATAATCGCCTTCTTGGAAAGCGCCGATTTTGAGGACGCCATTCGAAACGCCATCTCCCTCGGAGGCGACAGCGACACCCTTGCGGCTATCACGGGCAGCATCGCAGAAGCGGCTTACGGCATCCCGGATTGGATTAAGGACAAGGCATATTCATATCTTGATGAGCCGCTGAAGGATGTACTCAGAAGGTGGAGGAAGTTCATTTCAAAAGGCTGACTATCGATATTTAACGTTAAAGCGGAAAACATAAAACCAAGGAGAATGCTTATGCTTGAAACAAAGAAAGCTCTCATCGTTGTTTATAAGGGTGAGTTGCTGATAGCCGGTTAAAAAAAGAGTTGGTTGAAACACACGATGACAGCGAGCATGGAGTCATCGGCACAAAGAATGATTCCATCAATATTGTCTCGTTAAATGAAAAGGTGTGGCTTGGAAATAAGAAAGCCGGAAATATCCAGGGTAAAACACTTTTCCCGGGCGAGATGAAAAGGCACAGAGAAACCGATTCCCGTTATAGATGCGAAATTTGATGAATGCGGTGTCAGATTCGGCCGGACAGGTAATCAAGCGGTTGTGTATGCTGACCCGAAGGCTCTGACTACCCGCGAGGTCTACGATCGCCGGGCGGTAACGATTTGTTCAGCTTTATTTTTCGGGCAAGGACTAATCTTCATCTGAAATGAAAGCAAAAAATCAGGCGCAAAACCGCTATGCGATTGGGTTTGCGCCTGATTTTATGACCGTATGTCATGACCGTTGCATGTCATGACCGTTGCATGTCATGACCGTTGCATGTCATGACCGTTGCACGGTGTGACCGTTGCACGGTCTGTACATTTCCGGGCGAATACAAGTATAAGTTCCCCAAAAAGCCGCCTCAAAGCTCTGACGATATAGAAACGAATGCGCAAATGTGACTGATTGATGGGAAAAGAATATTATACGGTAAAGCTGTGCTTGTATAGGACTTGAAAAACGGTAAAAGGTGTTTAAAACGATATGTTGAATTGATTAATATTTCATTAAAATTATGTGTATTTGGTTGACGAAAAAATTTTTTGAATGTATAATTGTTTTAACATGGTCGGACGGTTTTGTAAAACAATAGTGTATATTCTTACAGAATGGCAGGTAATAATGTTATGAAAACAAGCGGCGGAAGAAGAAAAAGCAGGAGCGACAGCGCTAAAATACTCGTTGTTATACTGCTGCTGGCAGTTATAATTATACTCGCAGTGTGGATAATATCGCAGGGAAGCAGCAAATCCTCAAAGGTTAATAACCCAATAAACAACAATTTTGACACTGATATATCTGATCTGCAGCCGGCAGACGGCACAACTTATAAGATCCTTTTGGATGAAACAGCTCTTCCGAACGCGGTGTCTCCCGTTCAGGAAGTCAATGAAACCGGTACCACCAAGATAACCTTTGACGGCTCGTCGGCAACCGTAAGCGGGGCAGGCGCGCAGGCAGAAGGCGGATATGTAATAATCAACCGTGCCGGAGTTTATGAGCTTTCAGGAACCCTGGCCAACGGCAGAATAGTTGTAAACGCAAAGGGCGAGGATGTTGTTCTTGTTTTGAACGGTGTAAACATAACTTGCTCAAACAGCTCTCCGCTTTATGTATATAAGGCCTCAACTGTAACGCTGATTGCAAACGGAAAGACCGAAAACGTATTTACTGACGGCAGTGATTATGATTTCAGTCTTGATTTTTGTGATTCCGTTGAGAACGAGCCTAATGCCGCGATTTTCAGCAAGGCAGACCTTATCATCCGCGGAACCGGAACGATAAGCGTTAAAGGCAATTATGCTTCAGGAATCATCGGAAAGGATAACCTTAAGATAGTTAATACAACCGTGAATGTAGACGCCGTAAATAACGGCATAAACGGCAAGGACAGTCTTACCATCCAGAATTCAACCGTAAATGTCAACGCCGGAAATGACGGACTACGTTCCACTAAGGATAACGACCCTGAGCTTGGCTATGGCGTGTTTACCGATTCAAATATATATGTAACGTCCGGCGGCGACGGTGTTCAGATTGAAACCGGATTGACAGTTGAAAACTCCACTCTGTGCATTAAAACCGGCGGGGGATCCTTTGCTGATGGCGACGGAAGCCAGAAGGGCATTAAGTGCAATCAGGGATATGTCAGCTTCAAGAGCGGAGCGGCTTATTTTGACTGCACCGACGATGCATTCAATGTTGCCGGCAATCTTTCAGTCAGCGGCGGGGTTATCAACATCCTCACCGGCGATGATGCACTTCATTCCGACAGCGCGGTAAACGTTTCGGGCGGCACAATAGTAGTGACAATGTGCAACGAAGGGCTTGAGGGAATGTCGGTAGACATTTCGGGCGGAACCGTGTATGTCAATTCCAAGTCAGACGGCATAAATGCCGCCGGCGGTTCCGACCATCGGGGCTTTGACGGCTTCGGCGGCGATTTTGCTGTAAATGAAAACAACTCAATAAATATTTCCGGCGGCTATATTTATTTAAACGCAGATGGCGACGGCGTAGATTCCAACGGTAGCATATACCTTTCCGGTGGAACTCTTATAGTTGCGGGTCCTTCCTCCGGAGCGGACGGTGCCATTGACTACAGCGAAGACTTCTACCTTACCGGAGGCACCTTGCTGGCATATGGCGCCGGAAACATGGCTCAGGCGCCGGACAACCTTACTCAGAATTGCATCTCCGTAACCTTTGACGGCACTGTTGAATCCGGAAAATATATCAATATTTCCGGCAACGGTGAAAGCTTTACATTCTTAACCGAAAATATTGCAGAGAACGTTGTGTTCTCCTCTCCGATGCTTGTAAGCGGTGAGGAATACACAGTTTCCTACGGCGGAAAGTATTCCGGCGGCACGAATGTCGACAGCGTTTACTCAGGCGGAAAATATACCGGCGGCGACAGTGTTAAACTGACGATTGACGATTATCTTTCCACATATGGCCAGGTTGGAATGGGCGGCTCTATGAGCGGGCAGCGCTTCGGAGAGCCTGGAGCAAAGGGCGGATTCCATGGAGAAGGCAAGTCCGGCAGCTTTGCGGGCGGAATGCAGCAGGGCGGAGAGCTCCCGCAGGAACCGCCGCAGGGTGATACTGCGCAGGCACCTGATAATGATATATAAGAAAATATGTAAATTAATTTGACATTATTGTGTTTTCGTGATATAATAACCAGAATTAATTCACATGGCTATAGTCGTTTGAATTTATAATCAATTAAATCAGCCTTTTCGCACATTATATACATGTATATGTGCGGAAAGGCATGAAATCATTTTTGAAACGGAGTGCAGAGCAATGCCTGAGAATGTTGAAAAGAAAAAAGTTATTTTTTCGGGAATTCAGCCTACCGGCGTATTTACGCTCGGAAATTATATAGGAGCTATCAGAAACTGGGGCCCTTTGCAGGATGAATATGACTGCATTTATTCAATAGTCGATATGCACGCGCTTACCGTTAAGCGCGATCCGGTCAAGTTCCGTCAGCAGACACTTGAAGCTTACGCTATGCTGCTCGCCTGTGGCATCGACCCTGTTAAGTCCATCGCATTTATCCAGAGCCATAACCCCAGCCATGCTCAGCTCAACTGGATTTTGGCATGCGCTACCCAGTTCGGCGAGCTTTCAAGGATGACTCAGTTCAAGGATAAATCAAAAAAGCACCCGGATGATGTTAATGCCGGTCTTTTCACATACCCTGTCTTGATGGCTGCTGATATTCTAACATATAATGCCGACCTTGTTCCGATAGGGGCCGATCAGAAGCAGCATTTGGAGCTTGCAAGGAACGTTGCGGTAAGATTCAACCAGCGCTTTGGCGATACATTCGTTATTCCTGAGCCTTATATACCCAAGATCGGTGCAAACGTCAAGAGCCTTCAGGATCCGACAAAGAAAATGTCTAAGTCGGACGAAAACCCCAATGCAACCATTTTTATTCTTGACGATAAGGATACAATCATCCGCAAATTCAAGCGCGCCGTCACCGACAGCGACTCCGAAGTTAAGTGCGCCGAGGGCAAGGACGGTATAAATAATCTCATAACCATCTATTCCTGCGTGACGGGAAAGACGGTTTCTGAGGTTGAAGCCGAGTTTGCCGGCAAGGGCTACGGCGACTTTAAGCTTGCCGTTGGCGAGGCCGTTGCCGACCATCTTGAGCCTGTAAGAATCGAGTTTGCAAGGCTTATGTCGGATAAGGCTTATCTGAAGGAATGCTATACCTCCGGTGCACAGCGCGCTTTCAGAATAACCAACAGGATAGTAACCAAGGTCTACCGCAAGGTAGGATTCGTAGATTACAGGTAATAAGACATGAATAAAAGGTCAACGGCTGCGGCGGCAGGAATAACAATGGGTCCTGCCTTGCTATGATAAATCTTTCAGTGTAAACCATTCAATAAACATGGCGCTTATTCACGGCCTTATGAGCTGGGTTTACGTTATTTACCGCTTTATTGTCGGCGGTTATTGATGTTGTTTTAAAATTATATAACATAAATTATACGAAAGGCATGAATGCATAATGAAATTGGGCATGGTTGGATTACCTAATGTTGGGAAAAGCACTCTTTTTAATGCGTTGACAAACGCAGGGGCTGAATCTGCTAACTATCCGTTTTGCACCATAGAACCGAATGTCGGCGTTGTCTCTGTTCCGGATGAGCGGCTTGAAAAGCTCGCAAAGATGTATCAACCGCAGAAATTCACACCGGCAACGCTTGAGTTTGTGGATATTGCAGGGCTTGTAAAGGGTGCTTCAAAGGGCGAGGGATTAGGAAACAAGTTTTTGTCAAACATCCGCGAGTGCGATGCTATTATTCACGTTGTAAGATGCTTCGAGTCTGACGATATTATTCACGTTGAAGGCTCGGTAGACCCTGCGCGCGATATTGAAACCATAGATTTAGAACTGATTTTTGCCGACCTGGAAGTTTTGGAACGCCGCTTGGATAAGGCCAAGAAGATGCTGAAGGGCGATAAAAAGTATCAGGCGGATATAGATATGACACAAGGGCTTATAGACCATCTTTCTGACGGCAAGCCTGCAAGAAGCTACCCATTTACCGATGATGAGCGTGAGATGATAAAATCCACACCGCTTCTTTCGCAGAAGCCTGTTATTTACGCCGCCAACCTTTCTGATGATGATTTTAGAAATAACCTTGATTGCAATGAGCATTATCAGTCGGTAGTCAAAATCGCGCAGGAGGAAGGCTCGGCGGTTCTTCCGATCTGCGCGCAGATAGAAGCGGAGCTTTCCGACATGAGCGATGAGGATAAGCAGCTTTTCCTGGCGGACATGGGCCTGGAGGTTTCCGGTCTTGCAAGAGTTATTAAAGAGGGCTATTCTCTGCTTGGACTTATATCCTTTCTGACCGCAGGAAAGGACGAATGCAGAGCGTGGACGATAAAGAAAGGCACAAAAGCTCCCCAGGCCGCCGGAAAGATCCATACCGACTTTGAACGTGGTTTTATCCGCGCCGAGGTAATCGCTTTTTCAGACCTTGAGGTCTGCGGAACAATGTCTGCCGCAAGGGAAAAGGGGCTTATCCGTTCTGAGGGCAAGGAATATGTTATGCAGGACGGGGACGTTGTTTTGTTCCGGTTTAACGTCTGATACAATATAATTTATGTAGGCGGTAGGCTTGACATACCGCTTTTTGTATTTGAGCATATAGTAATCAAGCCATTCGACAAGGGTCATTTTTGTAAGATTGGTGATAATGCCTTTTTGCAGGTTATTCAGCAAATTCGTCATTTTACATGTATCGGATGCATAATCAATACGGTGAATTATATAATTTTGGAGGTTAAGCATGAAAATAAATTTATTGCAGGTACCTTTTTCACGCTATGGCTCTTATATGGCAATAGCAGAACTGCCCGAGCATTGGCAAGGGCATGGAGTTGAGTACGGATATTACCTTAAAAATGTGAGTGGTTCGGCAAATACACCTATAGCTGCTCGCATAGTCTTTCCGATAAGCATGCTTTCGGCAGAGCTTTCTGCCGGTTCATTGTCACTTTGTTCTGCCAGTCTTAAATACGACCTTTGCTTTCCTGACCCGGAAACCCTTCTGATCCGCGGCAGCAATGAAGCGGCAATGACGCTTGATTTCATGACTGAAAGCGGTCCTTATGACTATATTTATGAGTTCGATGCAGGCGGAAAGCATTGCTATGCCGCAAACTGCTATAAAAACAATACGAGCTATATAATTTGGATACAAAAGGGCGAAATCGCGCTAAGGCAGCTATGGCGCGAGCAGTCGTCAGAGTATTCAAAGCTTGATATTTCCGGATCGGAAGGCTTTCTGGTAGTTATAAAGGAGGTGCAGGCAGAGTGGGACGGGCTTTGCCCGGAATATGATTTCAACGCCTGTCTTGAATCGGTTGGCAGAGAGTTTTCCGATTTCTGTGCCAAATATCCCGATCTGCCGCGCGGCTGTGAGGACTTGAAGACTCTCGGCGCATTTGTAAACTGGTCGGCATACGTTGCTCCGCGTGGATTTCTTACCCGCTCTGCGATGCTGATGTCTAAAAATCACATGACGAGTATATGGAGCTGGGATCATTGCTTTAATGCAATAGCACTTTCGTATAAAAATCCTCTGGCCGCCTGGGAACAGTTTATGCTTATGTTTGACTATCAGGACGAATCGGGTAGGCTTCCTGACAGCGTGAATGATTCTAAGATTATATGGAATTATGTTAAGCCTCCGATTCATGGATGGTCGCTTATGAAAATGCTTAAAAATGGTATGGAGTTGAGCGAAAAACAACTTATGGATGCGCTTTCTGCCATGGAAAAGCAGACCAAATGGTGGCTTAAGTGCAGGGATTTTGACGGCGACGGGCTTGCAGAATATGTGCACGGAAATGATTCCGGATGGGACAATTCGACAGCCTTTTCAGCGGTTCCTCCCATATGCACACCTGATTTGCAGGCATTTCTGATTGTGCAGACTGATGCTCTTTCTGTGCTGTCCGGCCGCCTTGGAATGACAGATAAGAGCGCTGAATGGAAGAGAAAATCTGATAGCCTGCTGAATGCTTATATCAGCAGATGCTTCAAAGACGGGCTTCCTATAGCATTTCAAACCGGCGGTAGTCAGGTTGAAAATGACAGTCTGCTATTGTACCTTGGCTTGATTCTTGGAGACAGACTGCCGCGTTATATTAGGCAAAACATGCTTCAAAGGGTCAAAACCGGCGGATTTATGACCGATCATGGCTTTGCCACCGAAAGTACATTCAGCCAATTATATCGCGCTGACGGCTATTGGCGCGGACCTATCTGGGCGCCTTCAACGGTTATACTGTGCGACGGGCTTAGCAAATGCGGAGAGACCGAGCTTGCAAGGCAGACTGCTCAGAGATTTCTTGAAATCTGCTCGACAAGTGGCTTTGCGGAGAATTTTAACGCCATAACCGGCGAGGGTCTCCGCGACCGTGCTTACACCTGGACTGCCAGTGGAGCTTTTATTCTTGCAAAAGAGTATCTGACAGATTAATGCTCGGAGGATATAAATCAGCAGCGAAGAGAATTACTGCCGCAGGCTCTGCCTGAACCTCAGCGTCATTTTTCCTGCTATTGTCAACGCCCAAAATGAGCCGAACGGTCTTTAACCAACGAGGCAGTGCTTCTCCGCCCAATTTCACCGGAATCTCCTATGTGGATAGTATAGAGTGCAGCTCAGCCGTTGCAGCTGCCTGTTTGGTGTTTGCAGTAAGAAAGACGAAAAAACGCTGAAACTGAGTTTCTTTGATTAAATGGAGATTATCAGCATGAGTTTATTAACTGACTATTTTCACTTCGAAGCAATAGCATTAATTGTTCATTTGAAGTGCAAATGTGTCATAATAATATCGAAATCCATCGCTTTCTATGGTGAGCTGGAAGCGCTCAAAGGCACTTATACAGCGTAAAAGCCGGACCGAATCAGCCTGGATCGGTTCGGTTTGCGCTTTTGCGCTAATATTAATCTGCTTAAAAGTGTTGCTATAAAATCGCCGCAAAACCGGTTATATTGCGAGTTTTGCGGCAATTTGCACTTATATTCGTCTAGAGATGTACAGACCAAGTGCGGTCGGCTGTTTTTAACCCGGAATAAGCATAGGATTATCTGGTATACATAACGAATTAATATGTATGTGCAATTTCGTATTGACCTTTTGCCAGAAAAATGTTATCATATTATTGAAAATCAATTTGAAAAGAGGCGATGGTTTTTGACCCATCACAACGCGCTTGCAGA
>CAZIOV010000033.1:0-7788 GCA_964541045.1 uncultured Oscillospiraceae bacterium
AAAAAACGGGCACAAAACCGCTGTACGATGGGATTCGCACCCGTTTTTTTGGAACACTTTTAGACGAAAATAAGTAGAGTTGCCTCTTGCTTTGGACACAACGGGGTCGAAAAGACTGCGCGGAATTTCGCGGTCTGACGAATTCGAGTACCAATGATATCATTAATTGTGAAGGAGGGAAGCGAAGTGCCAAGAAGAGGTAATATTGCAAAGCGCGATGTTTTGCAGGATCCTATCTACAACTCAAAGCTTGTCACCCGCCTTATCAACAACATCATGTTAGATGGTAAGAAGGGCGTAGCTCAGAAGATTGTATACGGTGCATTCGAAATTGTTGAAGCCAAGTCCGGCAAGCCGGCTCTCGAAGCTTTCGAGGCTGCTATGGAAAATGTTATGCCGAATTTGGAAGTTAAGGCACGCCGTGTAGGCGGAGCCACCTATCAGGTACCTATGGAAGTGCGTCCCGCAAGACGTGAAACCTTAGGTCTTAGATGGATAACCAAGTACTCTCGCGAGAGAAACGAGAAGACCATGCGTGAGCGCCTTGCCGGCGAAATCTTAGACGCTATGAACGGCGTCGGCGGAGCCTGCAAGAAGCGCGAAGATACCCATAAGATGGCTGACGCTAACAAGGCGTTTGCTCATTTCCGCTGGTAATCACATCCAAACTTTGTTAAGGAGATTTATATGGCAAGAGATGTATCTTTGTCAATGACGAGAAATATCGGTATCATGGCCCATATCGATGCAGGAAAGACCACAACCACTGAGCGTATTCTTTTCTACACCGGTATCAACCACAAAATGGGCGAAACCCATGACGGTGCCGCCACCATGGACTGGATGGAGCAGGAACAGGAAAGAGGCATAACCATCACCTCTGCCGCTACCACTGCTTATTGGAAGGGCCATAGAATCAATATCATTGACACTCCCGGCCACGTTGACTTTACCGTTGAGGTTGAGCGCTCTTTAAGAGTTCTCGACGGTGCGGTAACAGTTCTTTGTGCAAAGGGCGGCGTTGAGCCTCAGACCGAAACTGTTTGGAGACAGGGCGACAAGTATAAGGTTCCCCGCATGATTTACGTCAACAAGATGGACATCATGGGCGCGGACTTCTATCATGTTTTGACCATGATCCACCAGCGCTTAAAGGCAAATGCCGTTCCGATTCAGCTTCCTATCGGAAGCGAGACTTTCTTCAAGGGAATCGTAGATCTTCTTGAAATGAAGGCTTATGTTTACTATGACGATCTCGGAAAGGATATCAGAGTTGAGGATATCCCCGAGGACATGATAGACAAGGCAAACGAATATCATACCGCAATGGTTGAAGCGGTTGCCGAAACAGATGAAGCTCTTATGGAAAAGTACCTCGAAGAGGGTGAGCTTTCCATTGAGGAGCTTAAGAAGGGTATAAGAGCCGCCACAGTAGCGGGACATATGGTTCCTGTAACCTGCGGCACCTCTTATAAGAACAAGGGCGTTCAGAAGCTTTTGGACGCAATTGTTGACTACATGCCCGCACCTACCGACATTGAAGACATCAAGGGCGTCAACCCCGACACAGGTGAGGAAGAGCACCGCCCGTCCGACGATGATGCTCCGTTTGCAGCTCTTGCTTTCAAGATTGCGACTGACCCGTTCGTTGGCAAGCTCTGCTTCTTCAGGGTATATTCCGGCACAATCAACGCTGGAGATACCGTTCTCAACTGCACCAAGGATGCCAACGAAAGAATGGGACGTATCCTTCAGATGCATTCCAATCACCGTAAGGACATTGACACCTGCTATGCAGGTGATATCTATGCGGTAGTAGGCGTTAAGAATACCACCACCGGCGACACTCTGTGCGATCCCAAGCATCCTATAATCCTTGAGTCTATGGAGTTCCCGGATCCTGTTATCCAGCTCGCTATTGAGCCTAAGACCAAGGCAGGTCAGGAAAAAATGGGCATAGCCCTTTCAAAGCTTGCCGAGGAAGATCCCACCTTCAAGACTTGGACCGACGAAGAGACCGGCCAGACCATTATTGCAGGTATGGGCGAGCTTCACCTTGAGATTATCGTTGACAGACTTCTGCGCGAGTTCAAGGTTGAAGCAAACGTAGGCGCACCTCAGGTTGCTTATAAGGAGACTGTCCGCAGGCTTGCGGACGTCGAGCATAAGTATGCCCGTCAGTCCGGCGGTAAGGGCCAGTATGGCCACGTTAAGATCAAGCTCGAACCCAACGAGCCAGGCAAGGGCTACGAGTTCATCAATCAGGTTGTCGGCGGCGCTATTCCCAAGGAATACATCCCCGCAGTTGATAAGGGTATTCAGGGCGCTATGAAGGCCGGCATTCTGGCGGGATATCCCGTTGTAGACGTCAAGGTAACCCTTTACGACGGTTCTTACCACGAGGTTGACTCTTCTGAAATGGCATTCAGCATCGCCGGTTCTATGGCTTTCAAGGAAGCTATGAAAAAGGCAGATCCTGTTATCTTAGAGCCTATAATGAAGGTGGCATGCATCGTCCCCGAGGAGTTCATGGGAACAGCCATAGGCGATCTCAACTCCAGGAGAGGACAGATTCTCGGCCAGGAAATCAACAATGGTGTTGCTCAGGTTGATGCACTTGTCCCGCTTTCTGAAATGTTCGGCTACTCTAATGACCTTCGTTCCAAGACACAGGGCAGAGGCCAGTATACAATGGAGCCGCACAGCTACACCGAGGTTCCTAAGTCTGTTGCAGAAAGCATTATGAATGCAAGAAAGCGCAGCGACGACTGATTTTAAGTGTATTTTGCATTACCAATCCGGGCAAAATCACATAAAATTATAATAAAATGTGAGCTTAGGACTTGCATTTTGAATAAGTATCTGTTAAAATATTATTAAATCTAATTTAAGGGAGGACAATTCCAATGGCAAAGCAGAAATTTGAAAGAACCAAACCCCACGTTAATATTGGTACCATCGGCCACGTTGACCATGGCAAGACCACTCTTACCGCAGCTATCACCAAGGTTCTGGCTCTTAAGGGTCAGGCTAAGTTTGAGGCTTACGATATGATCGATAAGGCTCCTGAGGAGAGAGAGCGTGGTATCACCATAAACACCGCTCACGTTGAGTATGAGACCGACCATCGTCACTATGCTCATGTTGACTGCCCCGGCCATGCTGACTACGTTAAGAACATGATCACCGGCGCCGCTCAGATGGATGGCGCTATTCTCGTAGTTGCTGCATCTGATGGACCTATGGCTCAGACCAGGGAGCATATCCTTCTTGCACGTCAGGTTGGCGTTCCTGCAATCGTTGTTTTCATGAACAAAGTTGACCAGGTTGACGACGAAGAGCTTCTCGAGCTCGTTGAGATGGACATCAGAGAGCTTCTTACCAAGTACGAGTTCCCTGGCGATGATATCCCGATAATCAAGGGCTCCGCTCTTGCTGCTCTTGAGAGCACTTCTACCGATCCTTCTGATCCCGTATATGCTCCTATCTTAGAGCTTATGGACGCTGTTGACTCTTATATCCCCACTCCTAACCGTAAGTCTGACCTTCCCTTCCTTATGCCTGTTGAGGACACCATGACCATCACCGGACGTGGTACCGTTGCAACCGGTAGAGTAGAAAGAGGACAGCTTAAGCTCGGTGACGAAGTTGAGATTATCGGTCTTACCGAAGAGAGAGCAAAGACCGTTGTTACCGGTATCGAAATGTTCAGAAAGACCCTTGACTATGCGGAAGCCGGCGATAACATCGGCGCACTTCTCCGCGGTGTTCAGAGAAAGGACATTGAAAGAGGTCAGGTTCTTTGCAAGCCCGGATCCATCCATCCTCTTACTAAGTTCGTCGGCCAGGTTTACGTTCTTAAGAAGGAAGAGGGCGGACGTCATACTCCCTTCTTCACCAACTACAGACCTCAGTTCTACTTCAGAACTACCGACGTTACCGGCGTTATCACCCTTCCCGAAGGAAAGGAAATGTGCATGCCCGGTGATAATGTTGAGATCAGCGTAGAGCTTATCACTCCTATCGCTATCGAAGAGGGACTTCGTTTCGCTATACGTGAAGGCGGCAGAACCGTTGGTTCCGGCGTTGTTACTAAGGTTCTTTAATTCTTAGCTGAATTTCGCTTAAAAATTATTTCAGCGGCACAACCGAAATGGCTGTGCCGCTGTTTTTCATAATTTTCTAAATGAAAACGAACCTTTTGCCTCCCAAATCCGTCTATATAAGTGAAGCCGGTTTCGATCACATATTCATTTCATCAGGGCAAATTTCGCTCCGATTAATAGCGAGTATGCACTGAAATCAACCACGCTACTCTATTTCCATCTTATACTTATATCCGTTAGAAATGTGCAGACCTTGATGGTCAGAACGCATTTAGACAAAAATAATTATAAGTTAATTTTGTAATTTGGTGAACCGTATGAAAATTGCACTTGCCTCGGTACGAATTGTTGACCGAGATATAAACAATAACCTGTCACAGATGGAACGCTATATGAAAGAAGCAAAAGCCAACGGTGTTGACCTTGTGTGCTTTGGTGAAGCCTTTCTTCAGGGCTTCAACGCGCTCTCGTGGAATTATGATGAAGATCGAAAAATAGCATTGCCTACTTTTTCAAGGGAATTTATGCAAATAAAGGTATTGACTGAAAACATCGGCATTGACGTTTATTTGGATATAACGAGCTTGAAGAAGATGCTATCTATTCATCCTGCGCTCTGATTGCGGATGGTAAGATTATAAATAATTATCGTCGTATCTCATGTGGGTGGAAAGAATGCTCTAAAACGGATGGACATTACAAAGAGGGCCTGAACGTCAACGCTTTTGACTATAAGGGCAAAAAATGCGTGATAGGTCTGTGCGGTGACATTTGGGATTACCCTGAAAAATTTGCTCTTGGTGAAGATATTCTTTTGTGGCTCGTATACGTGTGCTGGACAAAAGAAGAATGGGAAAATTGTGGCAAGCTCGAATACGCAGTGCAAGCCAAAATGTGCTGCGAGAATGCTCTTTATATCAATTCCATCTGTGATGGGGATGCATTCGGCGGCGCAGCTCACTTTCTCGGCGGTAAAATATAATAAAAGAGCTGCCAATTCTCAATGAAGGTCTGCTGTATGTGCAAATATGAATATATATTTGAAATTATGAATGTATTTTAAAAAAAGGAGGCGTAAAATGTCAAGACTTACTGAAAAGGAAATTAGTTCGATTACTAATGCTTACTACTCTTGCTTTTGCGGAATTAATATATCTGAAACAGCAAGCGGCATATCATTCGTATGCTCTAATTCCCGAAATGATGTGCTTAAGGGCTTTGGCTGTAAATTTTCAATTTATATATTGGTCAAAGAAGATGTGTGTATTGTTTCTTATGCGCCGCAATATTCCGACTTTTTAAAGAAATTACATAACGCAAGCGTTGCCGATATTTTAAAGATTATAGACACTTCTTTCAAAATCAAGAAAATGCAGTTAATGAAATTCAAACAGGAATGCGTGCAGGAATATGGTAATGCGAGAATACTGAGTAATGCCGATTACCCTCTGTATGAAGAATTTTTCCGATTGACATCTCCGACTGCCGACCCGGCAGTATGGTTACAGGAGTATTTTGAGGAGAAAGTCGCAAAGGAATATTTTACCGGGTATTTTATGAACGGTAAATTGGTATCTGTTTGTGATGCACCGGATATGCCATATATGGAAGATGTAATTCAGCATACCGGAATTGTAACATTAAAAAGCGAGCGGAGAAAAGGATATGCTAAACTCACCGCAGCATTAGCAACTCACCATTTAATAGAAAACGGAATCTGCCCACAATGGGAGTGCAATGCAGAAAATACTGCATCAATTGCTTTGGCAGAATCTATTGGCTATGAGAAGTATGGTGTAGCATACATTCTTGAAGAATAGACGCATATTACGATGGGCTTTTATGCAGTAATACTAATTCCGCGTAAAGGTGTTGCCATAAAATCCGTCTATATAAAAGACTAATTTCAGTCCGAAACAGGCTTCATGCCGGAAAGAGGGGACGATGAGACGGGCGAGAGCGATTTTGAAAGTCTGCTCGAAGCCGAACGGATATCGATAGAAAGGAGCTATTGAATGGTACGCAAAATGACAGATTAATCTCAATTCTCGGGGACATATGGCTGAGCAGGCGGAGCAGAAAAAATCCACATAAATAAAGAGAGCGTTGTCAAAAGCTTCGCTCTCTTTCAATTCGCATAACAGCTGATTCAAACCGTCCTCTATATTGTCTGCACAACAGCTGCATCCTGCGAAATAACAATCTCGCCCTTAGACTCCGGGTCATCCCGGATAATCTCGACGACGGAGGGCACGGTTATCCTTCCCGACTTGGGATTCTTAATGCTTATAACCGGAGTAGTTACAGCTGCTTCAACCTCCGACTTTTCAAACGCCAGGTCGCAGTCAACCATCTCGCAGTTGATGAGCCTGAGATTCTTGCAGTAGCAGAACGGCTGAGTGCCCATTATTTTGCAATTTTCCAGGGTCAGGCTGTTTGAATACCACGCCAGATATTCACCCTTCACCACACTGTTTTTAACCGTCATATTCACACCGTGCCAAAAAGCATCCTTAGTGTCGAAGAAGCAATTCTCAAATACGGCGTTGTTGACGTACTGGAAGGAGTACTTTCCGGTGAAATGTACGTTTTTGAAGATGATATTCTCGGAGCGCAACATAAAGTATTCGCTGACAGCCGAGGTATTCTCCATCTTAATATTTGTAGACGACCATCCGAACTCCGGCGAGATGATGTCGCAGCTATTTATAGAAATATCCCTGCACTCGCGCAGAGCCTTTATGCCGTGCATTTTGGTATTAGTTATCTCAATACCGTCGGAATACCAAAGGGCGGCGCGGCAGTTGGAAGTCATTTCGGAATCGTATATTTTCAAGCCGTGGTCGTGCCAGAACGGATAGCGCAGGTTGAAATAGCAGCTTTGCACTGTTATATCAGTGCTTTCCTTAAATGCGCTTTCTCCGTCCGCCGGGCCGTCGAAGGAGCATTCTATTGCCGTTACTCCATTGCTGCCGTAAAGCGCTCGCTCGGCGTCAAATGTCTTGTTCTCTATAATTTGCATGGTTTTCTCCTTTTTGTGATTTTGTGGGATGCACTCTTTTGCGGAATCTTTAAACGCAGTATCGCTCACCGCACAATATATCATTATGTATTATACACCATGCCGTGGATTTTTTCAAGACCCCATTGTTGTCGGCGGGGACGCCTATTTCTGCGAAGTAGTAATTGTTTATGTTCTTGGTATGCTCATACATCTCAAGCGCAGTGCGTGGGATGTCACCGTAAAAAGTCTTTCTTGTCGGAAGTGCGCTTTTGCTTTTATCCGGAACTGCGTTGTAAAGCTCTAGAAAAACGCGGTGTATTTTGAAAAGATTAACTATCAAAAATATAAGCCGGGTTCTGAGTTGGGAATGCGGGGAAATCTCTTATTCCCACTTGACAACGGCCTTGAAATACCTCTTTCATGAACAGCTTGTGCAATGCCCAGTGGTCACGGTCTGCGCAGAATATAACCTGCGGAACAAAATCATGCGCCTCAATGTGATGCATGGTTTCAAGGGCATTGTCATGCAGCACTTCCCGGAAAAGGTCAAGGAGTTTTTCGGAAAGCTCCTTCCGCAGAAGGAACGAGCCGAGGAACAGGAGCAGCCCACGCCGACACGAAAGCCGAAACGCCGGGACGATTGGGAGAGATGAGCACCTCTAGACGGGTCACTCTGAC
>CAZIOV010000034.1:0-7096 GCA_964541045.1 uncultured Oscillospiraceae bacterium
GAAATAAAGCATCTTCTAAATAAATATTTCAGTCAATACGAGCTAAGGCCGGGGCAGGCGGAGGCAATTGACGGGATACTTGCCGGCAGAGATGTTCTTGCTATTATGCCCACCGGCTCCGGCAAATCGCTTTGCTACCAGCTTCCGGCAATGGCGCTTGATGGTCTGACGCTTGTTATCTCCCCTCTTATTGCACTGATGAAAGATCAGGCGGAGGCGCTTGGAGCAAAGGGAATACCTGCGGCTTATTTAAACAGCTCGCTCAGCCCCGAAGAAAAGCAAAATGTTTTTAACGGCATCGCGCTCAGAAAATATAAAATTTTGTACGTTTCGCCCGAGAGGCTTTCCAACCCGGGATTTCTGAAGCTTATTCACAGCACAAAGATTTCGCTGATTGCTGTGGACGAAGCGCACTGCGTTTCGCAGTGGGGGCAAAGCTTCAGGCCGGCATATCTTGGAATAGCAAAATTCATATCCGCACTTCCCTGCCGTCCGATAGTGGGTGCCTTTACCGCCACAGCAACCAAGCGTGTAAAAAAAGACATAGTTCGCCTTATAGGGCTTGAATCGGTAAAAGTGGTTTCAACCGGATTTGACAGACCCAATCTGTATTTCGGCGTTATTCCATGCAGATATAAGCTTGCAACGCTCGATTCACTCATCGCAAGACTTGGCGGGCACTGCGGAATAGTATACTGCCAGACAAGGAACTCGGCAGAGGACGCCTATGATCGGCTGAAAAAACAGGGCTATAGCGTTTGCATTTACCATGCCGGCCTTTCCCCGGAAGCAAGACGAGCCGATCAGGAGCGTTTTATAAGCGGCGAGGCGGACATAATGATCTGCACAAGCGCATTCGGAATGGGAATAAACAAGCCGGATATATCTTTTATTATACATATGTCTATGCCGAAAGACATTGAGTCATATTATCAGGAGGCAGGCAGAGCCGGCAGAAACGGGCAAAAGGCGGTCTGCTTGCTTCTTTATTCGAAGGGCGATTCCGAGCTTGTCCGCTGGATGATAAAGAATACCGGCTTTGACAGCAGCTATACCGGGCAAGAGCGGAAAAAGCTGAAAAGGCTTGAGCTCAAGCGGCTTGCTTATATGCAGGCTTACTGTGAGACGAACGGATGCCTTCGCAGATATATACTGGGTTACTTCGGCGAAAGGTCAAGCGGAAAATGCATGCGATGCTCTAACTGTACAAGCTGCGGAATTGACGCTATTATCGACTCTGCTGCGGCAGGAAGAGCTTGACAAATTCGTCTGTATAATTTATACTTCTTATAAATGTTGCACTTCGTACAAACCGATATTTCGTAAAACCCTTGAAAGGACTGAGCGACACGGACAATCTTCATAAGGGGCACAGGAAGCGAATAAAGGATCATTACATGAATGTAGGCTTCAACAGCTGTTCCGACCTTCATATGCTCGAAATGCTCTTGTTTTATGCTATTCCAAGGATCGATACAAACGTTATTGCGCATAGACTTTTGAATAAGTTCAAAAATATCGCGGGGGTCTTGGAAGCTGACCGGGAGGACATTTTAAGCATTAACGGAGTCGGCGAAAACGTATGGCTCCTGTTGAAAACGGTTGGGCAGGTACACGACACGCTGTCAACAAACAGCGAAAATGCAATAGTTCTTGACAGCCCGCAGCGCATCTACGACTTCTTATATGCTCGCTCTTACAAGGCAGCCAACGAGTATATGGATATAGTTTTCCTAAACTGTAAAATGGAGGTCGTCAGCAGCTACCGATATCCCTGCGGTAATGGGCAGCAGTTCGACGTCTTAAACACGCTTGATAGGTTTTATAGCGGCATCGAGAAATACTGCCTGTTGGCGCATATAATGCCCGGCTTGCCTTCAAAGCCTTCTCAGGAAGACTTTCAGCTTGCACATTCAATCATCTCATTGCTGGCATACGAAGGAATCGAGCTTGCCGAATTTCTGTTAATCGGAAGTGACGGAATAAATTCTATTATAAATTACAGGCTATAGAGCAATTTTACTTTATATTCGTCTGAAAAACGTCCAAAAAGCGGGTTCAAAATCCATGTCTAGTGATTTTGTACCCGCTGAGTTTTTTTCGGCGGCAGTTTTAATTTTTGGTACGGCATTTTATTGACAAACGCTGTTCCCGTGATATAATTAGCTTAATAAATCCTTTTAAAGAAAGGTCTTGTTAATCAGATGGAAAAGAACAACTACAAAGCCTGGCTGTACCTCGCTCCGGCCATAATCTTTCTTGGCTTTTTCATGGTATACCCGCTTATTGACGTTTTTATATATTCATTTGAGGAAGGATACAATTCAGCCTCGCAGAGCTATTTCGGAATCGGGCTTTACAACTTTGAGTATGTGCTTCATGACCCTTACTTTTTGCAGGCGGTTAAGAACACTCTTATAATGGTCGCCGTTACGGTTCCCGTTTCAACAGGGCTTGCCCTTTTGATTTCACTCGGATTAAGCTCGATAAAGCCGCTTCGAAAGCTGTTTCAGACTGTTTACTTTCTGCCCTATGTAACCAACACCCTGGCGGTCGGACTTGTGTTCATGATTCTGTTTAAAAAGACCGCCTACACCGATGGGCTTGTGAACCTTATAATAAAGCTATTCGGCGGAGAAGCAATAGACTTTATCTCCGGGCCGTATCCCGCAAAGATGTTCGTCCTATGCTTCTATATAATCTGGGTGGTAATGCCGTTTAAGATACTTATTTTAACGAGTGCTTTAGCATCCGTCAAGCAGGACTACTACAATGCCGCAAAGGTGGATGGTACGCCTCGCTTTCGCATTTTCACACGCATCACCCTGCCGATGATATCACCTATGATATTCTATTTGGTTATAACCGGATTTATAGGAGCTTTTAAGGCTTACAGCGATGCTGTCGCACTTTTCGGAACCGACCTCAATGCTTCAGAAATGAACACTATAGTCGGCTACATCTACGATATGCTATACGGCAACAGCGGCGGATATCCCTCTTATGCTTCAGCGGCAGCTATAATACTGTTTGCAATCGTTTTTACAATTACCGTTATAAACCTGCTCGTAAGCAAAAAGCACGTTTATTATTGATTGGGAGGCTGAAATATGGCAAATAACTTAGATGCTGCGGAAAAAACCGCAAAGCGCAGGCGAGCAGCGCTGAATACCTTTATATACATCATGCTGATAATATGGGCTGTTATGGTGCTGTTCCCATTTTATTGGATGATACTCACCTCCTTCAAGAGCTACAGCTCATATAACTCGGAATACATCCCGAAATTCTTCACCCTTTCCCCAACCATTCAAAACTACATCGACGCTTTTACTGCCGTTCCGCTTGCAAAATATTTTTTGAATACGCTGATTTTCACTGTTATAACCACCGCAATCATGCTTGTTGTAACGATTCTTGCAGCATACGCGTTTGCTCGAATGAATTTCCCGGGAAAGAATCTTTTGTTCTCGCTGTTTCTGGCTTTGATGATGATACCCAGCGAGCTGGTTGTTATAACAAACTTCACAACCATCACCAATCTTGATATGCGCAACACCTTTGCAGGGCTGATTCTTCCCTCTGTAACCTCGGTATTCTATATCTACCTTCTAAAAGAAAATTTTGCGCAGGTTCCGGACGAGCTTTATTACGCCGCAAAGGTTGACGGCACATCTGATTTTAAGTATCTCTTACGAATCATGATTCCGATATGCCGGCCTACGGTTATAACTGTAACCATTCTTAAGGTTATTGAGTGCTGGAACTCATATGTGTGGCCGAGGCTTATCACTGACGACCCGAATTACTATCTTGTCTCAAACGGTATTCAGGAGATTCGCGAAAACGGATTTGGAAGAGAGAATATCCCCGCCATGATGGCGGCGGTTGTGGTTATATCCGTCCCGCTGATAATCATTTTTCTGATTTTTCGCAACAAGATAATGGAGGGTGTTTCGAGGGGAGGAACAAAGGGATGAAAAAAACTTTTTTCATCCTCTGCGCGGCTGCTATGGCTGTAAGCTGTTTAGCCTTTACAGGATGTCACGGCTCGCAAAAGACCGAGGCCTTCAGTATTCCGGCGGAATTTGACGAATCGCGCGATTACGAGCTTACCTTCTGGGCGAAAAATGACACCAATAAGGCACAGACAGCTATTTACGAGAAAGCAATAGAGGATTTTGAAAAGCTCTACCCAAACATAACTATAAATCTACGGCTTTACACCGACTACAGCAAGATTTACAACGACGTTATAACCAATATAGCAACAGGAACCACCCCGAACGTCTGCATTACATATCCGGACCACATTGCAACATACCTCACCGGTGAAAATACGGTCGTTCCGCTTGATTCGCTGTTTGAGGATGAGAAATACGGCCTGGGCGGCTCCGAGGTAAAATTCGATTCGCCGAGTCAGTCCGAAATAATTCAGAGCTTCCTTGACGAATGCATTCTCGGTGGAGCGCACTATGCGGTTCCGTTTATGCGTTCGACTGAGGCGCTTTATATCAACAAAACATATGTTGAAAAGCTGGGATATGAAGTCCCGGACGTTGTTACGTGGGACTTTATATGGGAGGTGGCCGACGCCGCCGCTAAAAAGGATTCGGACGGCACATATCTTCTGAACGGTCAGAAGGTTATGATACCGTTCATATATAAGTCCACCGACAACATGATGATACAGTATCTTAAGCAGAGCGGCGCAAAGTATTCGAGCAGCTTCGGTGAAATTGGCATATTCAATGACACCACGAGGAGCTTTTTGTACACTATAGCCTTCCACGTTGAGAAGGGTGCATTTTCCACTTTCAAGATTTCAAGCTATCCTGCAAACTTTCTGAACGCCGGGCAGTGTGTTTTTGCCGTAGATTCTACCGCCGGAGCAACATGGATGGGTTCTGACGCTCCCCTTTCGGACATTGCGGAGGATAAGTTCGTCGAGTTTGAAACAGCTGTTCGAATGATCCCACAGGTTGACCCGCAGAACCCCACTATGATATCTCAGGGACCGTCTATATGCATATTCAACAAGCCTGATTCGCAGGAGGTTCTGGCATCGTGGCTGTTCTGCCAGTACCTTCTTACCAACGAGGTTCAGATCGCCTACTCCCAGACCGAAGGATATGTCCCCGTAACCTCAAAAGCCCAGGAGTCGCCCGAATATAAGCAATATCTTGAAGCCGCCGGCTCGGACAATTCGCTTCATTATGACATAAAGATACAGGCATCACAGCTTTTGCTTGACAACATCGAAAACACATTTGTAACCCCTGTATTCAACGGTTCGGCTTCCCTGCGCGATGCTGCCGGGCAGCTCATAGAAAACGTAACCAAATCGATAAGGCGCGGCGAAACTGTTGATGATGAATACATGGATAAGCTTTTCGCTGACGTTACATCGCTCTACCATCTTAATCAGGGCGGAACGCTCGGCACCGGTAAGAACGATTTAGGAGCAATGCCGTCGATGTCAGTATGGCTGCTTGTGTGTCTTGGCGCTACATGGGTAATTATTCTTGCATATGTCATAATAGAAAGGCACAAAAAGCGCAAAATTTAATGATATTGACTAAAAATCGGAAAAATGCTTGATGTATCAAATTGTTTGTGTTATAATAATTGCAATTTGGTGGACAGAAAGTTGCCAAAAATTAAAAAGGAGATAATCAAAAATGAAAAAGATACTTGCATTAATGCTGGCTTTATGCCTTGCACTGACAATGTTCGCTGCTTGCGGCGATAATGACGACGCCGGCGCAAATAATGCTAACGATTCTGTACAGGGCAATGAAGATGTTACTGACGACAACGAGAGCATCAACGTTATGACCCATGCCGAATATGTTGCAGCTGCCATCGACACTCAGGTAGTTGTTGAAACCTATGTTCAGGCCAAGCAGTACTGGTGGGACAACAAGGCAACCCTTTACACCCAGGCTCAGGACGGCGCTTACTTCGTCTATGGGCTTTCCTGTACTGAAGAAGAGTATGCAAAGCTTGTTCCCGGAACCAAGATCAAGATTACCGGCTACAAGTCCGAATGGTCCGGCGAGGTTGAGATTACCGACGCTACCTACGAAATCATCGAGAGTGACGAGGTCTTTGTTCCCGAAGCTTTAGACGTTACCGCACTTTTAGGAACCGACGAGCTTATCGACCATCAGAACGAGTTCGTATCCTTCAAGGGTATGACCGTTGAGGCATCCAAGGATGCCGACGGCAACGACGTTGCTTACCTCTACAAGTGGGACGGCTCCGGCCAGGACGGCGACGATCTCTACTTCAACGTTTCCGTAAACGGCGCTACCTACAACTTCACAGTTGAGTCTGATCTGTGCGACAACACTACCGATGTTTACGCTGCAGTTAAGAACCTTAATATTGGCGACAAGATCGATATGGAAGGCTTCCTTTACTGGTACGAAGGCGTTAACCCGCACATCACTGGTGTTAAAACTGCCGAATAATTCAGTATCAAGTAAAATAATTGTGTAAAATCCCGCCGTAAAATCGCTTTCAAAGATTTTGCGGCGGGTTTTTGTTTGCGTTATACCTCAACTATATAAGCCCACAGGTTGTTTTTATCCTAAAACGAAGTTATTGAATTTGTGATAATACAGGCAGTGAAGTGCTTTACAATAATGCTTTGAGCTTATCAAGAAACGTACAGTCGAAAAATCCCCTAAACAAGATATACGATGATATAAGCATCTGAATTTTAGAAAATGAAAGGGATGATTGTATGGCGAGTATCAGGAAGCGCAGCGATACCTTTACCGTAACCGCCTATATGAGTTGTGATTAAAAAGGGAAAGCAGCGCAAGAAAACAACTACATACCGCAAGCCGGATAACGTTACAGCGGGCAAGGCCAAAAGCTGGCAAAGCAGTTTGCAGCGGTATTGGTAGAAAAAATCAGGGGCTATGTCGCCCTTGACTAAAACAGGACGTTTGCGGAATTTGCGGAATGGTATTATTCCATGGTCGCACCGTCTGTCTTAAAGGAAAAGACGCTGCAAACATAATTTTCCGTCGTGAGCATATTCATTATATGGACGCGCTTGTCCGCGGTCTCTTCTTCAAAGTAA
>CAZIOV010000035.1:0-6475 GCA_964541045.1 uncultured Oscillospiraceae bacterium
TATTGTTCTGACATGATTTTTCCTCTTTCATATTTCGTAAACAAAGATATTGGCATCAACCTGCATCATTGCCCATTATCGTTAATATGCCGCAAAGAAATTTTCGCTTCATTTCCGCAGCATCATTAAAGCTCAATTGTTGTGCGTTTTGCTACTTTTGTCTTGTCAAAGTCCTTTTTGACTTTTGAAGCGAATAAACCGCTATTAGCCGTATCAAGCACAATGCTTTTATTCTTTCCATCACTCACATATGAAATAACCATCTGTGTTTTAATAGCCGTTGCCGCACCAACAACTGCACCGGTCTTGCCTCCAAGTACATATTTGCCTGTTGCCGCTCCCGACAGAGCTTTTCGTGCGGTTCCGCTTGCCACTATAACATCAACGGAAGTAACCTTTTCTCTTGAAACTGTTACCTCCTGCCCGTCTTTCTTAAACACAAACTTATCAGGGCAGTAAAACACTTCTACGGCAAGCCCTTTGGCAATCGGCAGACCACTTTTATGTATCAATGTTCCACTCAAAGCAGCACCGAGCCGTGACGAAATAATCTCTTTCCTGTTTTTTGCGCTTTTTGATTTCTTATATCCCTTATAGCCAACAAATAACATAAGTGCAACAAAAACCGCTAATATAATAAAGGCAAAGATATAATCCCAGTTCATCGTTCACGCCTCCAATGTACTTTTTGCTTATGCTTCTTTTCCTTCGTTTTCAATTTCATGCATATATCCGGCTGTAACAATTCCCGACGGTAATGCAACTATGGCTATTCCAAATACGGAAGACAGCATTGTGATAATTCTGCCCACGGTTGTCACAGGGTAAATATCGCCATATCCGACAGTTGTTAATGACACTGTTGCCCAATATACAGCATCAAAAAAAGTATTAAACGATGTAGGCTCGACATTGAAAATCACTAATGCGGATATTAAAATATATGCAATAGCCAATGTTCCGACTGCCGTTAGAGGCTCTTTTGATTTTCTAAAAACGCTTGCAATGACTTTTACGCTTTTTGAGTAGCGAAAAGCCTTAAAAATCCGAAGCGTTCTTGCCATCCTCAAAACACGTAAAACCCGGAAACCGCCATTCAGAGAAGTAAATACCGGCAAGATTGAAATTAAATCTACAATTGCCATAAAGGAGAATGGGTATCTTACAAACGAAGATAATGTTTTTTTGCCATACTTAAAATCTGCCGTAATAAATCTTAACAGATAGTCAAAAATGAAAATACTCACGCAAACAGCTTCAACCACGTTGAAAAAACGGTTTTCATTTTTAAACGCAAGCGGAATAAGGCTAATCACAATCGTCAAAAGCATAACTCCATCATAAATACTGCTCAATTTATCTCCGTCTTTGGAAAGCTCTATTATTTCAAACAATCTGCGCCGCACCGCCGCCATCTCCTCTTATGAGTATAAATCATTGAATATATGCACAGGAAAAAGCCGATGTCACCATTTTCCTTCAGCTTTAGCCTTCTTGACTATCTTCCCGAAAATAATAAGGAAGCACACGGTGTGCGCGAGTGTTGCCATAATCCATGATATCGGATATGAAAGGAACAGCACCGTCAGCGACTTTACCGGATCATTGTCAACCGATATTTTATACTGTGCAAAATAGGTGAATATCCATATCATTCTGAAGCCGCAGACAAATGCAATGGTTCCTATTGTGGGAAGAACCGAGTGTCCTATTCCACGCAGAAGTCCCACCATAACGTCCATAGTGCCGTCTAAGAAATAGGTCAGAAGGATTACCGACATCCTAACAACACCAAATTCTATTTCCGCCTGCGAATCGGTGTAGATTGAAAGAAGCTGAGTGTCGAACAGCTTGACGATAGCGCCAAGCCCGAATCCGACCGCCGTTACAAGCGCCATGCATTCAAATGCCACGGTTTTTATTCTGCGGTACTTCTCCGCACCGAAGTTCTGGCTGGTAAAGGTTATAGCCGCCTGATATACCGAGTTCATGGCCATGTAAATAAAGCCCTCGATGTTGGCACCCGCACCGCTTCCGGCCATAGCGGCGTCACCAAAGAAGTTGATTGAGGATTGGATTATAACATTGGAGATAGAGAATATAGAGCCTTGGATTCCCGCCGGAAGCCCCACTGACATGATGTTTAACAGCTTATCCTTGTGAATGCGAAGCTTTTTTATGTACAGCTTGATTGCGCCGTCGGAGTGGATAAGGCAGAGGATTACCAGCACTGCGGAAACAACCTGTGAAATGATAGTTGCAAGGGCAACGCCGGCAACGTCCATTTTAAAGACGATTACAAACAAAAGATTCAGCACAACATTTATAACTCCGGCTATCGATAGATAGTACAGCGGACGCTTAGTGTCACCGACGGCACGCAGAACCGCTGCGCCGAAGTTATAAATCATATTTGCCGGCATACCTATAAAATATATCTTAACATAAAGCGCCGAAAGACCTATAACGTTTTCCGGCGAATCCATCAGCTCGAGCATGCCCTTTGCCGCAAAGAAGCCGAATATTCCCACCGCCACTCCGCATATAAGAGCTACAGCTATAGAGGTG
Organism: uncultured Oscillospiraceae bacterium; assembly: GCA_964541045.1. GTDB lineage: Bacteria > Bacillota > Clostridia > Oscillospirales > Ruminococcaceae > Faeciplasma. Next base: position 2,569 of record CAZIOV010000035.1, read on the forward strand.
TGAACAGTCTCGCTGACGTCGCGCATCCGCCCCGCGCCGAAGTGGCGGGCAACCACTACGCTTGTTCCGACCGAAAGGCCCATGAAAACGTTTACGATAAGGTTGATGAGCGCGCCGGTTGAGCTTACCGCCGCAAGCGAAGCGTCGCTGCCCCAGTGGCCGACTACGACTATATCAGCCGCATTGTAAAGGAGCTGGAGCGTTCCCATCAATAGAAGCGGCATGGTGAATCTGACTATTTTCGGGAATATTGAGCCGGTAGTCATATCCATGCTCATGTCCCGCGATTTAAGAGATTTTTCTAACACGTCTGATACCTCGGATTTCTTTGTAATAAAAATCAATAAAGCGCCGGGCTTTTATCTGTTAAAAGCATACGTTAGATATTTTACTACTTTCCTTTTTCAATTTCAACCCTTTTTGAATATTTTTACGTCTGGGAGGTTGATATTCCGGCGGCCTGTTAAAAAATCTGCCCGGGCAGATAAATTATTATGTAAAATAATTCAAAACGATTGACTTATGATTGATTTTGCATTATACTTTCATTGTTATATAGCATACAAATTACATATACTGTTTTTCGTCTAAAGTGAAACCGAAAAACGGGTTCAAAACCGCAGTATGATGGGTTTCGCACCTGCTTTTATGACCATGTATGGTCACGCCGAGTGCGGTTGAACACTTTTAAAGGAAAATAAGTATAAGCTTTGAAAGGACGATGACGAATGGATGTTATAAACCCCGAGTTATTTGCTCTGCACATGGGCAAGGCTATGTGCGCGGTCGATTTGGGCGACGGCAGCGAAAGAGGAGAATACGTCGATCAGGACTACATTCTTAACAAGCTTGGAAGACCTCACCGCGCTGTCAATCTTATGTACTGCTATTATCCGTTTGATAAGGGCTGGCCGGTGCGCGCGAGCATTGCATATAAGCCTACAAACAAGTCTGACGCATGGGGATACCCATATGATGATTACTTTCCCTACCGTGGAGGCCTTGAAGGGAAAAAGGACGATCCTGTTTTTGAGCAGATGCGCGATATCCGCCGCCACGGGCAGGATGTTATACTTACCCTGACGGTTGACCCTGCGGTTTCGGATGAGCATCTTATTGCCATCGCGAAGGACCTGCTTCCCTTTGGCAGAATAATGATAAGAATCAACCACGAAGCTACCGGAAGCTGGTTCTCCTTCAACAAAAGGGCTACTTATAAGGAAGTCGCGGATTTCTTCACCCGCTTTGCGAAGATAATACATAAGTATGCCCCAAACGTTAAAACGATTCTTTGCGCAGGCGCAGCGGGCGAGGAAAGGGAGTTCCCGGAAAAAATCGGCATGGAGGAGCTTTTCTCGGAGGCTGCCAAGGAAACCGATATCTGGTCGATAGACAAATATATGTCCCTGCACTGGGGCTGGCCAAACGACGTTGCGCTTAAAGGCGGACATTCGCACGGCTACACCGGGGCAAGGCCTGTTTACGACTGCTGCAAGGCAACCTATGAGCGTTACAAGGAAATAACCGGTATGGACAAGCCAATGGTTATGAGCGAGCACAACGCCGACGGCGACGTCACCGGTCCATACGACCAGTGCAAAATCTTCCGCCGCTTCTGCGATATGCTTGTTGAGAACAAGGGCAGCTGGCTGTCCGGCTTCACAATGTATCAGTTTCGCGACAGGGGAAGGCTGGGCCTTGAGTGGGAGGACCCCAACAATCCGAATGTCGGAATCGAGCTTCCGCTGCTTCGAGAGTACCGCGATATTATTCACACCGACTGGTTCAAGCCGGAAATGAAAGTCGGCGAAAAGCTCACCCTCCCCGTAAAGCTCCGCTGGGGCGGCTCGGAGGACGCCGAAGGTATTTCCGTCCCCTTGAAATTCGAGAAGGACCCCGTTTTCTGCGAACTGACCTTCGATGAGGAGGATAATTCCAACCTTATGCTGGAAATCAACGGCAGATGGTTCTATAAGTCCCCAAAGTGCAGATATATTGACCTTATGCCGGCGTTCTTTGACAAGAGACTCGAGCCGAATGCCTCTCTTGATCTGAAGATATTTGCACCGCCTGCAAGCGGTGAAAACGTACCCGGAGAGGTGGACAGCTATACAGTAATAGAAAAGCTGCCGAAGATAAGAATTGACTACGAGCCTCCTATACCGTTCAGCATATAGCTCTGCGCGCAAATTAACGAGAAAAAACGCTTCTCTCTGCGGCTTTTTTGCTTCGGGGAGAAGTTTTATATTATAGTCCTTGATTTTCAGCTGTTTCTATGTTATAATACTAATAATGTGACAATATAACAAAACATAACGGAGGATTAATATGCTTTTGATTGACGAGCTTGCAGGCAGACTCAACGAATATCTACCGAAGCTCCGCGAACTTCACTCGGTTTTGAATATCGAAGCCGCCAAGGAAGAAATAGAACAGCTCCATAATAAAGCGGCAGAGCCGGGCTTCTGGGATGATATGGATAAATCTCAGAAGGTTTTGCAGAGAACAAAATCGCTTGAAAGCGCAGTGGAAAACGATCGCAGGCTGAATGCTCAGGCTGATGATATCGCCACCATGATAGAAATGTATAAAGAGGAAAACGATGAGGAACTGATAGAAGAGATAAAGTCTGAGGTAGACGGATTCTGCGAAAAGATAGACAAGCTTACCCTATCAACCCTCCTCACAGGCGAATATGACCACTCCAATGCAATTCTGAATTTCCACGCCGGAGCGGGCGGAACAGAGGCTCAGGACTGGACTGAGATGCTTGTGAGAATGTATGTCCACTGGGGCGAACAGCACGGCTATAAGGTTTCGATTTTAGACTCGCTCGACGGCGGAGATGCAGGCTTGAAGAGTGCTTCCGTAATCATTGAAGGTGAGAATGCCTATGGCTATCTTAAAAGCGAGGCGGGGGTTCACCGGCTTGTAAGAATTTCACCGTTTGACGCTTCCGGTTCGCGCCACACCTCCTTCTCGGCTCTTGAGGTGATGCCGGAAATCGACGATGATATGAGCGTTGAGATAAGGCCCGAAGATATTAAAATGGATGTGTTCCGTTCCAGCGGCGCCGGCGGCCAGCACATAAACAAGACGTCCTCAGCGGTAAGACTTACGCATATTCCTACGGGGATTGTAACCTCCTGCCAGACTCAGCGCAGCCAGGTTCAGAACCGCGACTACGCTATGAAGATGCTCGTTGCAAAGCTGGTTGAAATAAAGGAAAGGGAACATCTTGCAAAGATAGAGGATATAAAGGGCGTTCAGAAGGAGATTGCGTGGGGCTCGCAGATAAGGTCGTATGTGTTCATGCCTTATACGCTTGTTAAGGATCATAGAACCGGTTTTGAAAACGGCAACGTTCAGGCGGTTATGGACGGTGATCTGGATGGATTTATAAACGCTTATTTAAAAGCACTTTCCAACGGAACCCTGGAAAAGTAAAATCTATATAATGCAACAACCCGCTCTGAAAAAGGGAATGATACTCTTTCAGGGCGGGCTTATACTTATTCCGCATTATTATAAAGTGTCCGACCAAGCTCGGCTGTGACCGGCGGTCTGTTCGGGCGACTCATAAATATTTCTACAAAAATAGCATTAATATAAGGCAACGTAAACAAAACCCCGGCAATGAGCCGAGGAAATGCAATGAGGGCGGCAGACAAATTGCCCTATTATCGAAGGGTTAACCCCGGTGCCTGATTACAAGGTTGAGCATTTCCGTCCTGTGAGACAGCAGTGAAAGACGGCAAAGGAACCGATTCCGAGAAAAACAAAACCCCGGCGAAGAGCCGAGGAAATGCAATGAGGGCGGCGGACAAATTGCCCTATTATCGAAGGGTTAACCCCGGTGCCTGATTACAAGGTTGAGCATTTCCGTCCTGTGAGACAGCAGTGAAAG
>CAZIOV010000036.1:0-5110 GCA_964541045.1 uncultured Oscillospiraceae bacterium
GAGGAAATGCAATGAGGGCGGCGGACAAATTGTCCTATTATCGAAGGGTTAAACCGCCCTCTGTGTTTTTAAGCCCAAAGCTTATTTGCAGTGCGCTGTTTATTTTGTCCATCGAGCCGGCGTCAAGAACGCCCATTCGTTCCTTCAGCCGTTGCTTGTCGATGGTGCGGATCTGCTCTAACAGTACAACGCTGTCCTTGGCAAGGCCGCAGGTTCCGGAGTCTATTTCTATATGGGTGGGCAGACGGGTCTTTTCGCGCTGACTGGTAATGGCCGCCGCGATAACCGTCGGCGAATGGCGGTTTCCAACGTCGTTCTGAACGATAAGTACAGGCCTTACTCCTCCCTGCTCCGAGCCTACCACCGGGCTTAAATCGGCGTAATATATTTCTCCCCTATATACTGACATTGCTTACACTCCCGTTATTTGTTTCTGAACAAGAGCCGTGTAATAGACGCAGTGCTAAGCCTGCAGCTATGTACAAACTCTTATAAGCATTTTTTGCTGTTTACAGTATTATTCTTGACAATACTTTCGGGTTTATACTTATTCAGGGCTAAAAGTGCAACAAAAATCCGGCGCAAAGTCCATCCGGCCGGCGGGCTTGTGCCGGATTCGGTTGAACCGTTTCAGCCTTAAAGCAGCTTTCTACAACCAGCCGGAATTGCCGGGAGCTTATTTCAGTTTATGCCAAAGCAAGTCAGGGGGTTAATTCAAGCCGGCTCAGGCCCTTTGTAAAAATTTACAACGTGTATTTGCAAATAAATGTGAAAAGCTATTAGCAAATAATCACGAAAGGACCTTTAATATAACATGAAAACGGTTATTTCAAGAAGAACAATCGCCCGGATAGTGTCATTTTCTTTGGCGATAATCGCTGTTCTCGGAGCGGCTGACCTTATTTATATGCGCAGGCTTACGCGTGCCGAAAGCTTTATCGAATACGGCTACCGCCAGGCGGTGGAGGATCTTGCATCGAGCGCCGACAAGATATCTTCTACCTTAACAAAAGAGCTGTATTCCGGATCTCCCGCAATGATGACCCGGCTTTCAAACGAGCTTTTAAGCCAGGCAAGCACCGCAAAAAATGCGCTTACCAAACTTCCGATTTACAGCACTGACCTTGAGCAGACTGAGAAGTTCCTTACCCAGATAGGCAACTATGCGTCTTCGCTTTCTGCGGCTGCTGCGCGCGGCGAAGAAATATCTTATGAGGATTACAGCCGTCTGAACACGCTCTGCCGCAACGCCAAAGAGCTTTCAAAGCAGCTTTGGGAAATGCAGTCGAAATTTCTTTCAGACGACAAAACCATCACAGACCTGTTCTCCGATATGGAGGCGGGCGGGGAGTCTTTTGTTTCAGACGGCTTTTCCAAGCTTGAGGACAGCTTTTCTTCAACTCCCAAGCTTATCTACGACGGTCCGTTCTCTGACCACATTCTGGAGCGCACTCCGCTTATGATTCAGGGGGCTTCCGCAATAAACGAGGAGACTGCTCAGCGGCGCGCAGCACAGTACTGCGGCGTTGAGGACTGGCAGCTAAAGGCCGTTGAGGGCGGAGAGCAGGGAAGAATGCCATCATTTTGCTTCCAAGGTGACGGTGTTTACTGTGCCGTAACCAAGAACGGAGGCTTTATAAGCTATCTTATAAAGAGCCGCGAACCAAGTAGTTCCAAGATTACGCCTGCCGAGGCTGCCGTTTATGCAAGGGCATATCTCGATTCGCTTGCAATCGCCGGAATGCAGAAGACCTATTATGAAACCTACAACAACGTATGCACCATAAACTACGCCTACGAGGATGACGGCGTTACCTGCTACACCGACCTTGTAAAGGTTTCAGTCGCGATGGACAACGGCGAGATACTCGGGTTTGACGCGCGCGGCTTTTTAGTCAACCATCACGAAAGAAATTTGGGTGAACCGGTTTTAAGCGAGCAGGAGTGCCAGGAAAAGCTTTCGCCGATGCTGAGCGTTGTTAAGTCCTCACTGGCGGTGATTCCGACAGATTCTGTGGATGAAAAGCTCTGCTGGGAATTCAAGTGCAAGACATCAAATGACGATACAGTGCTTGTATATATCAACTCCAAAACCGGGGATGAAGAGGATATTCTAATACTTCTGGAAACGGACGAAAGCCAGCTTACAGTATAATAATGTTTTGAATTGTTGCCGTCTATTCGTGGGCGGCAATAATTTTTCAAAAAATTTCACTCTTCATGCAATGAATGCCCGGTTTTGGTGTGTATATTGTCAGAGGCACCCATCCCAAAAAAATCTTCGGGATAGAGGCGCCGGGAAAAGGAGAAATCAATGAACGACAATGAAATAATCGAGCTGTATTGGCAGAGAAGTGAGACTGCTATATCGGCAACCGACAAAAAGTACGGCAAATACTGCCGCACCATTTCCTACAACATCCTTCACAACAGTGAGGACAGTGCGGAGTGCGTCAACGATACATATTTGCATGCGTGGAAATCAATGCCGCCCCGGCGTCCTGAAAAGCTTTCGGCATATCTGGGAAAAATCACGCGGAACCTCTCGCTGAACAGATTCAGGCGATACGCCGCCGAAAAGCGCGGATTCGGGCAGACCGAGCTTGTTCTTTCCGAGCTGGAGGAATGCATACCTTCCGTGCAGTGTGTTGAGCAGGCATTTGATGAAACGGTCTTAGTTGAAGCCATCAACCGTTTCCTGCGCGAACAGCCGGAGCAAAAGAGGAACATCTTCGTCCACCGATACTGGTATATGCACCCAATAAGGCATATTGCCGAAACCTTTGGAATGAGCGAGAGCAAAACTGCATCCTTGCTTTTCAGAATGAGGAACGAACTGAAGGCAAAGCTTGAAAAGGAGGGCATAGTAATATGAAAAGCGAAATATTTTTGGATGCTATTGGGGAAATTGATGATGAGTTTATTGCAAACGCGGGCGAAGTCGGGGACAAAAGCAGAATGAAGATATGGCTAAGGTGCGGAGCTATGGCGGCTTGCCTTGCATTGGTCTTTGCCGTCTGCGCTGTGGCGGGATGGTTTACACCGGGCGAAAGCTCTGCCGAGCTGCCTATGCTGACCATCTCGGAAACATCGGGGGCAATGGGCTTTGAGGGATATATGGCTTATGATATATCCGAACTGATTAATGCCAATCCATGGAATGAGGACGCGAAAATATCCGCTCTGCCGGTATTCCGAAACAAGCTTACTTATGATGAGAATATGATTTTGCTGCATGGGCAGGACTTTAAGGCTATGGAAGCTTTGTTACTTGACACCGCCGAGCGGCTTGGAATGGATACCGACAATCTTGTGATTACCGACGATGCTCCAAGTGAGGAGATGCGGGCGGCTGTTACCGAGAAGCTTGCAAGCACAGGTGAAGAGGTACCGGATGGATATTTCGACCCTACAAGCCTTATTGCCGAACAGAACGGAATACGCATTGAGGTGGTTTCCGCAATGAACGCAATAATAACCTTTGACCCGGCACGTGCCTTCCCGAACGGCCTTGGCTTCAGCCACCGTTCGTCATACGAGGACGTCGAGGCAACGGCAGAGTATATAAAAAAGGAATATAAAGAGCTTTTGAATATGGATAACCCCGTAACAGACATCAAAGGCGGAGATTATAACATCTACGGCGAGCAGGGCTTCGACCTTTGCTTCTACAACGGAGCGGAGGATTTGACGGAAAGGATAATCAACTATAATTTCCGCTATACATCATTTTCCTGCAACGATAGTGAAGAGCTCTTCCATGTGTGCGTTCACAACTGCGACCTGTCAGACAAGGTAGGGGATTACCCGATTATCACGGCAGAGGGAGCCGAAAGCCTGCTGCTGAACGGAAGCTTTGTAACAACGGTGCCTTATGACTTTCCCGGCGGAGAGTATGTCAAAAAGGTTGATCTTATATACAGGGTTGACGCCAGATACGAGTATTACATCCCCTATTACCGCTTCTTTGTCGAGCTTCCCGAGGCTGAAAGGGAGGGCGGCATGAAGACCTACGGTGCATACTATGTCCCGGCTGTTGAAGAGAAATACATTTCAAATATGCCCTTGTGGGACGGAAGCTTTAACTGATGGGCGGAGAGAATCCCAAAAACAAAAATGCGTGCGAAGCGGATATACTTCGCGCGCATTTTTTTGCTATTCGTCTGTTATTCTGCGGCTTCTTTATCAAGCTTTATAGGATAATCTCCGCTGCCCATACGGCAGAATAGCCCGCACTCCATCATCAAGAGCGGCAAGTATCTCTGCTTTTCCGATACTAAGCTTTTCCATAATTTCGGATATGCCGATATCGCTCATTGAAATGATTGCGGAAACAGCCGAAGTACATTCGGCTTGGCAAGAATATCGGATACCGAACGGGAGAAATTCAGAGCTTCCGCGGTAATGCTTGCAAAGAAATCCCTTGTAACAATCGCGCCATAGCCCTTTTCGGGAAGCAGCGAAAGACCGTTGAAATCGGAAATGTGTACATAAGCTCACTGCCGCGAAGATTGCCCCGGCCGATTCCGTAATGGGCGCAGGCGAACGGCTTTAGCGCTTCTTCGTAGGATTCTTTGCTCATCTGCCGGTGGGAGGGCTTTTCGGCAGACCTTATCATATATACCGTCATGCACGGCGTCGTTTCAATAGAATAAATAGTCTATGCTGACATTGAAATAGCCCGCAATCAGATTAAGCGACTGAACAGCTCCCTGTTTATATCGCTTTCGGTCAATTCCTTGTATATAATCATACTCTTAAGTCTGCATGAGGAAAGGCTGTGATTTTCTCATGCCTGTAAGCTTCCCTCCGGGCGTTAGCGCCCGACAGCCGGACGCACCAAATACAAAAAGCGCCTTTATGTTGTAATTAAAACAATTTTACCGTGTTTTCCGCTTACTATCCGCTTCAACGAAAATAAAAAAAGTCAACTTAACGCTGACTTTTTATTTTGGTGGGAGAGGATGGATTCGGACCATCGAAGCTGAAAAGCAACAGATTTACAGTCTGCCCCCTTTGGCCACTCGGGAACTCTCCCATATTCAATTGGGTTGCCGGGTGGAGCTGGTGGACGGACTCGAACCCCCGACCTGCTGATTACAAATCAGCT
>CAZIOV010000037.1:0-4945 GCA_964541045.1 uncultured Oscillospiraceae bacterium
CTCGCATTAGCTTTCTATAAGTATAATTGATGCTGAAGAATGTGTCAAGCGATAATAATATAATAATATAACTATATTAAACAGCCGCCGGCTAAAAGTTGACAAGGCTCGCGCAGAATGGTATACTGAATTGACAATAACCGCTAAAATCACCGGCGGTTCGGGGGTGCTGCATTCATGAGTGAAATAATCGCCCAGCGGCAGTTTACATATTCATACATCTGGCTTGATATGGCTTTTTTGTTCGCACTTGCCTGCCTGCTGACAATCAAAAGAAAATATATGACCCTTGCGGTGGGCGCCGTTATGGGAATCGTTTACATGATAGTTGACTATTGCATATTCCACCTTATCTGCCATTCCCGCTCGATAGAGGGCGGAAGCCTGTTCTGGACGCTTTTGTGGATGTCTGTGAGCTACGGCTTTACTAATTTTGCCTGGATATGGCTGTGGCTTTCAAAGGATGACCGGTTATTTGAATGGTCGGTTCTGATACTTTCGTGGTGGTTCTCTTGCCCCATGCTTTCACGTGCTGTGCCGTTCGGGCAGGAGGTTATAACCATCTCGCGCACAACCGGGGAATATCACGGATATATGGCGCTGATACTATTTGCGGGATACTCCTGCGCGGTTGTATACAATCTTATGCAAAATAATGCTCGGGCGCGGATTAACCTTGCCTGGATTCTTGCCATAGGTGTTCTTGTGCAGTTTGGCTGGGAGGCCGGGCTGCTTCTGGGGGGAATCCGAAGCGCGCTTATTGAAAGCGGCGAGCAGAAAATCCTCACCCTTGTTGTGAACTCGCTTTTGGAAACAAATCTTGGCATGCCCTATGTTTATCTAATTTTCGTGGCGATTACGGCGCGGTTTACCGAGCAGCTGAAGCCGAGGGAAAAAAAGCTGTCGCTGACAGAACGCATAGCACAAAACAATTCCGAAAAAGCCGGCTGGCGCGCCAATGGCAGCAAAGCTTTATGAAAGGATGAATCCGATATGATAAAGGCCGCAGTTTTCGATGTTGGCAGAACCCTTATGGAATATGTTGATATGCCCAACAGCTGGAAAGACTACTACCCCGCAGCAATACAAAACATACGCGATTCGCTGGGGCTGGACGTCAGCGATGAGGAGCTTTCCCGTTCTCTGGACATATTCACATCCTACAGTCCAAGGGTAAACTACCGCGAGGTAGATTACACACCGGAGCGCATTTTTGCCGACGTTATAAGCGGCTGGCGGTGCAAGCCTGAGCTATCAAAGGTAATATCTGCGTTTTTCGGTTCAATGAAGCTTAAGGCTTACATTTATCCCGAAAGCAAAAAGGTGCTGGATGATTTGCGCCGCCGCGGAGTAAAAACCGCCGCTCTTACCGACGTTGCCACCGGCATGCCGGACGAACTTCATAAAAGCTACTTTTCGGAGCTTCTGCCTTATCTTGATATGTACGTTTCGTCGGTCTCCTGCGGCTTCAGAAAGCCAAACCCGCACGGGCTTGAAATGATTTCGTGCAAGCTCGGAGTATTGCCCGCCGAGATGCTTATGATCGGCGACGAGCAAAAGGATATAGAAGTGGCAAAGCGCTTCGAATGCAGAAGCGCGCTTATAGACCGAAGCAGTGAGGAAAACGATTTCGGTCAGGATTATACTGTTGCCGACCTTGAACAGCTCAGGCAACTGATAATATGCATAAATACCGACTTCTCCATCTGATCCCCCTGCGGCTCTGACTGCCGCCGATGCAGATGCTATAAGCTTGGAGAGCGTTTGGGGTAATGCGGATGCGCCGGCATGTGACAGAACGGCTGCAAAATATTTTCCTGCTGTGCGGAGCATGAAGTTAAGCTTTGCGGGCTGTGCCCGGAATTTCCATGCAATTGACTTTTAAGTGGAACCAAAACGGCATTTTCAAGCTCAGAAAACTTGCCCGCTTAGTAAAACCGGATGAGCTTTAGTGCCGGAAATGTGCAAAAATCCCCCGGATAGTGCAATTTTTTCACGCATTGCTATTGAAATTCGCGCGGCTATATGGTATGATATAATTATTAATAACAGACTGACAGCATATGCTGAAGGCAGATAGGAAAGGACGATGGAAAATGGGCAAATTTGTTATCCGCAGCACCAACACCGGCATTAAGTTCGACCTTAAGGCTTCCAACGGCGAAGTTATCGCCACCTCTGAAGTTTACACTTCTTTGGACGCCTGCCGCAACGGCGTTGAAAGCGTTAAGAAGAACGCACCAGTCGCAAATATCGAGGATCAGACGGTTGAAGGATTTGAAACCGCAAAGAATCCCAAATTTGAGATCTATGAGGACAAGGCCGGCGAATTCCGCTTCCGTCTTAAGGCAACCAACGGCCAGGTAATCGCCGTAAGCGAGGGCTATAAGGCTATGGCAAGCTGCAAAAACGGCATCGAATCGGTTGTTAAGAACGCTCCAGAGGCAGAAGTCGTTGAGAATATCGACTGATAAGCTTATATTTTTCAGAAAGTCAGGCAAAACAACCTGGCTTTCTGTTTTCTATTATTAGCTTTCGGCAGGGCTTTGCGAGGACGCCCCGGGCCCTGCTCGGCAAAGCGAAACGCGCCCACGGCTGCGGGCGGCGGGCAATCAACAAAACTCTTATAACAACATGACCGGGCAATAATACTACGTCTGAAATGAAAGCTAAAAGCGGGCGCAAAACCGATATACAATAGGATTTTGCACCCGCTTTTATGACCGTGCACGGTCTGACCGTCATGGTCTGACCATCACGGTCTGTACATTTCTAGACGAATATAAGTATAAAAACTGATTCTTTGAAAGGCAGGATATATATGAACAATCAGTCTAAACGCGCTTTGATTTTTGACCTTGACGGAACACTTTGGGATGCGTCTGAGGTTGTCGCTCAGAGCTTCAACGTCAAGCTGTCACAGCTCGGGCTGCCGAAAAGGATAACCGGTGAAATGATGCGCTCGCAGATGGGCAGGACATTGGAGGAAATAGCCGTTGTGTTTTTCTCCGGCTATGAGCGCGAAAGAGCGGTTGAGATAATGCGCGCCTGCACCGATTTTGAAAACGAATATATCAAAACTCACGGAGGGACGCTATACCCCGGTGTAAGAAAGATGCTGGAGGACGTCCGCAAAAGCGGCTGGTTCTGCGCCTGCGTTTCAAACTGCCAATCCGGATATATCGAGGCGTTTATTAGCTTTCACGGGCTTGAAGGGCTGTTTGACGATATTGAGTGCTGGGGCAACACCGGCAATTTCAAGGATGATAACATCCGCATTGTCATAAAAAGAAACGGCATAGTAAGGGCTGTTTACGCCGGAGACACCATGGGAGACTGCAAATCCGCAATGTCCGCCGGCTGCGAATTCATCCACTGCGCATATGGGTATGGCAAGATAGAGAACTTAGCGGTGCCGGAAGCTCAAAGCCCTGCCGAAGTAATTTCTATAGCCCGGGGGCTTTTGAGCGACTGAACAAATAGTTTCGCAGCTTTGGAAATTTATCAGCCCCAAGTGCAATATTTGGCGGGGAAAAGTTGTATAGAAATTAGAAATATATTTCTACTATTACATACCCGAAAGGCGTGATATTACTATGACAAGAATTATAAGTGTGCTTTTAGCATGCGCATTTGCACTGACATCGCTTTCCGCCTGCGGTTTTTCACCGATTGGCGAGCAGGATACCCCTGCCGGAGTTTCGGAAGACGGCGAGCCTTCTCCGTCCACTGCGGAGAATGAACCGCAGATCTCTCCCCTGAGCGAAATTCATGAGCTTGTTCTTGAGCAGGACATAGCGATGGTTATTCCCGAGAGGGATGAGCTTGGCGGCTATGACGAGCTGGGTGAGCTTTCGTTTAAACTCTTCGGGCAGACCGAAAGCGCAAAAAGTCTCAAAAACAGCGTATTCTCGCCTATATCGGCCGCAATCGCATTGGGAATGCTTTCGGCAGGAGCCAACGGCGAAACAGCAAACGAACTTGAATCCCTCATCGGCTGGAACAAAACCACCTCTTCGATGATGTTTGGGTCACTAATGTGCGAATACGCAGACATCAGCTTGCTGACCGATACTGCCTTGAATCTTGCTAACGCCGCATTCTTCTCGCCAAGTCTTAAAAATCCCAAAGACGACGCTATTATGTGCTTGCGAGACGCTTATATGGCTAAGATGTTCTGCGGCGAGCTTTCCACCGATTCCGCCAGAGAGTTCATAAACGGATGGGTTAGCGATAAGACCGAGGGCGAAATACCGGCGGTCCTCGACGAAAATCTCGACGATAGCGCGGTACTGGTGCTGATTAACACTATCCTTTTAGACGCCAAGTGGGCAAATCCGTTTATCAACTACGGATATGAGCAAAAAATGGAGTTTACCTGTGCAAACGGTGGGACGGCGGAGCTTCCCTGCTTATCCGACATCCGCTATATAAGCTATATCGACACCGACGAACTGACCGGCGCCACATTGGATTACTCCGACAACAGGCTGAAATTCATGGCGGTTAAGCCCAAGGACGGCGACATCAGCGGGCTTATAGAAAGTCTTGATTACTCCAAGTTTGTTTCGATGATTGAAAGTGCTGAGGAGGGCAGCTGTATTTTTAGCATGCCGAAGTTCTCAATAGAGTCAGAAACCGACCTCAACGAATGTGTTAAGGAGCTTGGCGCAAAGCTTATTTTCGACCAGGACAATGCGGATTTAAGCGGCTTCGGAGAGAGCGATAGCGGAAACGTGTTCGTTTCGAAAATCTTCCAGAAGGCAAAGGTTGATGTTGACGAGGACGGTACACGCGCCGCCGCCGCGACGGTGGAGGTTGCCGTTGGCAGCTGCGCAATCGCGGAGATTAAGGAAATTAAGCTTGATTCCGGCTTCTTCTGGTGCGTATATGACGGCGATACTAATGTTCCGCTGTTCATGGGAACGTTTACCGGTGAGGAATA
>CAZIOV010000038.1:0-2451 GCA_964541045.1 uncultured Oscillospiraceae bacterium
AGCAAACTATTGTCCCGCAAATACTTGACATCCTGCAAAATCAGGTATATAATAAATTGTTAACAATGCGGCAGTATATCCTTTTGCCGTAAATACTTTTTTCGGAGGAATTTGTTATGGCAATAAAAGCAACAACAATGTCCCGCGAGGGATTTCAGAAGCTTCAAAACGAACTGGAATATCTGGTAACTGTAAGACGTAAGGAAGTGGCGGAAAAGCTCAAAGAAGCCCGCTCCTACGGCGACCTTTCCGAAAATGCCGAGTACGACGAAGCCAAGAATGAGCAGGGAATGCTCGAAGCTCAGATCGCCGACCTGGAGGCAGTAATAGCAAACGCCGTAATCGTTGACGACGGAAGCATGTCATTAGACGAGGTTGGCATAGGTTCATATGTCAAGCTTAAGGACTTTGACCTTGACGAGATCGTTGAATATCAGATAGTAGGCTCCACCGAATCCGACCCGGACGATAACAAGATTTCAGATGAATCGCCGGTCGGAAAGGGCTGCCTTAAGAAAAAGGTCGGAGATGTATTTGAGGTCGAGGCGCCTATGGGAACCCTGAAATTTGAGGTTCTTAATATCAGAAGACAGTAAGAAAGGTAATAATTGTATGACAGAAGAAATAAACACCGCCGCAGCTCCCGAAGAAGAGCTTTCGCAGGAGGAGCTTAATTCTTTAAAAAAGATAAGAATGGATAAGCTTGACGCTATGAAAGCGGCAGGCAAAAACCCTTTTGAAATAACCAAGTTCGACTTCAACATCACCGCCGCTGACCTGAAAGCGCACTATGAAGCCGCAGAGGCAAAGGCAAAGCAGGAAGCGGGCGAGGATGAAGCCAAGCTGAATGAGGGCTTGGAGGCCATAAAGCTTGACAGCTGGCGAATCGCCGGAAGAATTTTAAGCTGGCGCGATATGGGCAAGGCCAACTTCATCAATATTCAGGACGTAAGCGGAAGAATCCAGTGCTATGTGAGAATTAACGACATCGGCGAGGATAATTTTGCCGAATTCAAGAAGTGGGATATCGGCGACATTGTTGGTGTGGAGGGATTTGTTTTCCGTACGCGCAGAGGTGAGGTATCGCTTCACGCTAAAAAGATTACCCTGCTTTCAAAGTCGCTTCTTCCGCTTCCCGAAAAGTGGCACGGTTTAAAGGACAGGGACGCAAGATACCGCCAGCGTTATGTTGACCTGATTGTAAATCCCGAGGTCAAGGACACCTTTAAAAAGCGCAGTCAGATCCTGCGCGAGCTTAGGGCTTACCTTGATTCAAAGGGCTTTCTGGAGGTTGACACTCCGATTTTGACTCCGTTTGAGATAGGCGCGTCCGCAAGGCCGTTTTTGACCCATCACAACACCCTTAACATGGATATGGTTCTTAGGATCGAGACGGAGCTGTATTTGAAGCGCCTTGTAGTCGGCGGAATTGACAGGGTTTACGAGGTCGGACGCATCTTCAGAAACGAGGGTATGGACACCAAGCACAACCCGGAGTTCACAACTATTGAGCTTTATCAGGCCTACACCGACTTCCGCGGCATGATGGATTTGGTGGAAGAGATGATGAAGACGGTTGCGGAAAACGTCTGCGGAACTCTTGAAATAGAGTATCAGGGCAAGAAAATCGACCTTTCCCACTGGGAAAGACTGACAATGATAGAGGCCGTTAAGAAGTATTCCGGCGTTGACTTTAACGACTGGAAGACCGACGAGGACGCTATTGCCTGTGCAAAGGAGCACCACGTAAACCTGCCCGAGGTTCCCACAAAGGGTGCGATACTTGCAGAATTCTTCGACGCATATGTTGAGGAAAATTTGATCCAGCCGACGTTTATATATGACTATCCCGTCGAGATAAGTCCGCTTGCAAAGCGCAAGCCGAGCGACCCTGCATTTACCGAGCGGTTTGAATTCTTTATAAACGCCACCGAGTTCGGCAACGCCTTCAGCGAGCTGAATGACCCCATCGACCAGAAAGAGCGCTTTGAATGTCAGGTAGCCCAGCGCAAGGAGCTTGACCCCGAAAGCAAGGCTCAGGTCGATTACGACTATGTCACGGCCCTTGAATACGGTCTGCCCCCGACGGGCGGACTGGGCTTCGGCGTGGACAGGCTTGTTATGCTGCTGACCGACAGCGCTTCAATTAGAGATGTTTTGCTGTTCCCGACCATGAAGCCGACGAGCGACTGAAACACAATATATAGTATGGTTTGGCACGTATAATCACAATATATAGTGTATTTATTGAAATCAAGTCGTTGATTTACTAAAAATTTACTAAAATTGATGAAGACTGGCTGCTATACAAGTATGCGTGCCGATGCACGAATGGGGCTGTGAGAAAAAACAATCTTACAGCCCTATTTTTTTATTCTTTAAAGGAGACATATACACTCCTGAAGCGCAAAAAAGAGCGAGCCACTCTTTTCGAGTAAGCTCGCGTTTTTT